>JAOUBY010000013.1 GCA_029860045.1 Gammaproteobacteria bacterium
TGCTCTGTTAAACTGACCGGATATGAATACCTTAACCGGCAAGCACATTCTGCTCGGCGTGGCCGGCGGCATCGCCGCCTACAAGAGCGCCGAGCTGGTCCGCCAGTTGCGTGCGCAAGGCGCCCGCGTGCGCGTGGTGATGACTGCCGGCGCACAGGAATTCATCACCCCGCTGACCCTGCAGGCCCTGTCCGGCAATCCGGTACACAGCGAACTGCTCGACCGTGATGCGGAGGCCGCGATGGGTCATATCGAGCTGGCACGCTGGGCAGATGCCCTGCTGGTGGCACCGGCAACCGCGGATTTCATTGCGCGGCTCCAGCAGGGTCGCGCCGACGACCTGCTGACGGCCGTGGCACTGGCCTGCGATGCGCCAGTCGCAGTGGCGCCGGCGATGAATCGTGCCATGTGGGAGAACCCGGCAACACAGGCCAATATTACCGCCCTGAAGGCGCGCAGCATCCACGTGTTTGGCCCGGCGCCGGGCAAGCAGGCCTGTGGTGAGGTTGGACCGGGGCGACTGCTGGAACCGGAACAGCTGGTAACGGCACTGACTGGCCTGTTCGAAACCGGTGCGCTGTCCGGATACCGTGTGCTGGTCACGGCCGGACCCACGCGCGAGGCGATCGACCCGGTGCGCTATATCAGCAACCACAGCTCGGGCCGCATGGGTTATGCCGTGGCGCGCGCTGCCAGCGAAGCCGGTGCCGAGGTGGTGCTGGTCAGTGGCCCGGTCAGCCTTGATACGCCGGAGCGGGTAACGCGCATCGATGTAATCAGTGCCGACGATATGCAGCACGCGGTGCAGGAGCGGGTGGCGGATTGTGATATTTTCATCGCCGTCGCGGCGGTGGCGGATTACCGGCCCGGGCAGGTTGCTGCAAACAAGCTCAAGAAGTCCGCCGACCAGATGACGCTGGTGCTGGCTCGTAATCCGGATATCCTTGCCGGGGTGGCAGCGTTGCCGGATGCGCCTTTCACGGTGGGTTTTGCCGCTGAGACCGACGCAATCGAGGACAATGCCCGGGCCAAGCGCGTGGCCAAGTCGGTCGACATGATCGCGGCCAACCGGGTAGGCAAGGGGGCCGGCTTTGATACGCCCGACAACGCCCTGCAGGTGTACTGGCAAGGCGGTGAGCAGGTGTTGCCGCTCACCGACAAGGCAAAACTGGCGCGTCAGCTGGTGGCGCTGATCGCACAACGTTTTCATGACAAGCACAACAAGGTGATTCGGTTTAATGCAAAAGATTCAGCTTAAGATTCTCGACAAGCGCCTGGGTAATGAATTTCCGCTGCCACACTATGCCACCGGGGGCTCGGCCGGCATGGATATGCGCGCCTGCGTGGAGGCGCCGCTGGAGATCGCCCCCGGCGAGACCCACCTGATCCCGACCGGGATGGCCATCCATGTAGAGGATGCCGGTCTTGCCGCCATCCTGTTGCCGCGTTCCGGACTGGGCCACAAGCATGGTATCGTGCTCGGCAACCTGGTCGGGCTGATCGATTCCGACTACCAGGGGCAGGTGTTCGTATCGGTCTGGAACCGCGGTAATGAGACCTTTACCGTGAACCCGGGCGAGCGCATAGCCCAGATGGTGATTGTGCCGGTGGTGCATGCCGACTTCGAGGTCGTGGACGAGTTTGTCGAAAGTGACCGTGGAGCCGGTGGATTTGGCCATACTGGCCGGCACTAGCAGTGCTGGCAGCCAGGGTTCAATAATCTGCCCGAACCAGCCGATATCCTTTCAGTAAACCCCTGTAAAATATATGCCGCTGCATAAAGCGGCCGACCCGGAGCTGATGGATCAGGATGAAGTTCTCTTTACCCGGTATTTTGAAGCGTGACAAGGCCGCTGATGGCAAGACCGAGCCGAAGCCGGCGCCCAAGCAGACCGACAACATGAAGCCGGCCAGCCTGGCGCGGGTGCGCCTGCTGTTGCTGATCACCTGTGTAACTGCGATGGCCGTGCTGGGTTATTTCGTTTTCCAGCTGATGTCGCTGCACATTGCGCGCACCATGGACCACGAGAACAGTGTCACCGCTGACCTGGTGGCTGCCCGGGTGTCCACCCTGGTCAAATACTACGGCGCCAGTGTGACGCTGCAGGCAGAGGATGCCGATATTGCGGCGTTGCTGGTGCAGGGTGATGCCGCACAACGCAGTGCGCGCGAGGAATCACTGGGTAACGTGTTCCCGGGTGCCATCAGCGTGCGCCTGCTGGAGCCGGGCCTGAACCAGACCGACATGAAGACATCGCCACCACTGAGTTATGCGGCGCTGGCACAGATGCGCGCAGCAGAAGGCGGTGCGCAGCCGCCGGCCGAAGTACACCTGTTCAATACGCCGCAGAAGCACATCAATATCGTGCGTGCCGTAATGGACCCGGCAGGTTCCGGTGCAGTCGGGCATGTCATGCTGTCGCTGTCCCACAAGGTACTGAAGGGCGTCCTCGGCGACCTGCAGAAAATCAATGGCTATATCGAGTTGCAGCAGAACGGTGCAAAGGGCCCGCCGGCGGTCATCGCCGCACAGGGTGATGTCGCTATCAAGTCCGGTGACCCCGGACAGGTCGTGCCGGTGTCCGGCAGTCGCTGGCAGCTTGCCTACTGGCCTGCCACCAGCAGCCTGGTGTATCTCGGCAAGACGGCTATCTGGGTGCTGGCTGCCGTCCTGGTCGCTGCTGCGGTGCTGGTTGTGATGGTGATTCTGCTGTTCCGCCGTATTGTCAACGCCATTCGACTCGACGAGGTCAGCATGGTGACCCTGATGAAGGATTACCGTGATGGCCGCGTGCGCCGAAACTATCCCGGCGGTCTGGCCGAGATGAGCAGTACCCTCGAATTCATGACCCAGCTGGCGGCCACTGCACAGGATGCCGTGCAAGCCAGGAACCCGGCTGCACCGGAACAGGATGGCGATACCGCACAACAGGCGGCTGCAGAAAACCTGCCGGCAGAAGAAGACACGGGGGAGAGTGGTAGTGACAGCAAAGAACTGTCCACTCCCGGTGAAACACCGATACCGGAGGGTGGGGCGCTGGACATAGAAGACGAGAACATCGCGGTGGATGCATCGATATTCCGGGCCTATGACATTCGCGGTGTGGTAGACCAGACATTGACTGTGCCTGCCGTGCGCCTGATCGGGCGTGCCATTGGTAGCGAGGCCTTGCAGCGTGGCCGCAATACCGTGGTGGTCGGTCGTGACGGTCGCCTGTCCGGGCCGATACTGTCACAGGCATTGTGTGAAGGCATTCTTGAGACCGGTTGTAATGTGAAGGACATTGGTTGTGTCCCGACGCCGGTACTGTATTTTGCCACCCATTACCTGGATACACAGACCGGTGTGGTAGTGACCGGCAGCCACAATCCGCCGGACTACAACGGTCTGAAGATTGTCATCGACGGCGAGACCCTGTCGGGTGAGTCGATACAGGCACTGCGTGAACGCATCGAGGCGCAGAACTTTATATCCGGTCGGGGCAGTATCGATACCATTAACGTGGTGCCCGATTACATCGAGCGTATCCGTGGCGACATCAGCCTGGCGCGGCCGCTCAAGGTTGTGATCGATTGCGGTAACGGCGTGGCCGGCGGGGTCGCCCCGGAACTGCTGCGCACGATCGGTTGCGAGGTTACCGAGTTGTTCTGCGAGGTGGATGGTAACTTCCCGAATCATCATCCGGACCCGAGTAAAGAGGAGAACCTCAAGGACCTGATTGCCGCAGTGGCTGCCAACCAGGCGGATATCGGTCTTGCCTTCGATGGTGACGGCGACCGGCTCGGCGTGATCAATTCCGGGGGCGATATCATCTGGCCGGACCGGGTGCTGATGCTGTATGCCATGGATATCCTGGAACGCAATCCCGGTGGCCAGATTATCTACGACGTGAAATGCACACGCTTCCTCGACAGCATCATCCGCGAGCATGGTGGCGAACCGCTGATGTGGAAGACCGGGCATTCCTTTATCAAGGCGAAAATCAAGGAAACTGGCGCGCTGCTTGCCGGCGAGATGAGTGGTCATATCTTTATCAAGGAGCGCTGGTACGGGTTTGATGACGGCATTTACGCGGCTGCGCGGCTGCTTGAGATTCTTTCAAAAGATGCGCGCAGCAGCAGCGAGATCTTTGCCGAGCTGCCGGACAGCGTGAATACGCCGGAGATCAATGTTGCCATGCAGGAAGGCGAGCCGCCGGTATTCATCAAGCAGCTGCTGGAGAATGTGCACTTCGACTCGGCCACGGTTTCCACTATCGATGGCCTGCGCGCCGATTTCGAGGATGGCTGGGGCCTGGTACGGGCCTCCAACACCACGCCGGTGCTGGTGTTACGCTTCGAGGCCGATAATGAGGATGCACTGAGTCGCATTATGGGCGAGTTCCGCCGCGTGATGCTGCAGGTCGACGCCGGGCTGACGCTGCCGTTCTGATCCCGCGGGCCGGGTGTCCTTGTTACCCGGCCTGTTTCCCGCGTAAACTTCACGCTGTTTCAACAGCCGCAATGTGGTGACCCCGACCATGTCCCTTACCAAGGATTCCGCAACCAACGTCGCACACGTCTTGTCAGAGGCGATGCCCTATATTCGCCGTTTCCGTGGCAAGACCGTGGTCATCAAGTACGGCGGCAATGCCATGGTCGACGAGGAGCTGAAGAGCGGCTTTGCCCGCGATATCGTGCTCATGAAACTGGTCGGTATCAACCCGGTGGTGGTTCATGGTGGCGGGCCGCAGATCGGCCAGCTGCTGGAGCGGCTCGGTATGGAAAGCAGGTTTGTCGATGGCATGCGCGTCACCGACAGCGAGACCATGGACGTGGTCGAGATGGTGCTGGGCGGCCTGGTGAACAAGGAGATCGTCAACCTGATCACCCACCACGGCGGCCGTGCAGTCGGCCTGACTGGTAAGGACGGCAACCTGATCCGTGCCCGCAAGCTGACCATCAAGCGGCACACGCCGGATCTCGATGCACCTGAAATTATCGATATCGGTCACGTCGGCGAGGTGGAAAGTATCGATGCCGGTGTTGTCGACATGCTGGTCAATGGTGACTTTATCCCGGTCGTGGCGCCGATCGGGGTGGGTAGTGACGGGCGTTCCTACAATATCAACGCAGACCTGGTAGCCGGGCACATGGCCGAGGTGCTTAAGGCCGAAAAGCTGATCCTGCTGACCAATACAGCGGGGCTGCTCGACAAGAAAGGGCAGTTGTTGACCGGGCTGAAGGTCGCTGATGTCCAGCGCCTGATCGAGGATGGCACGGTGCAGGGCGGCATGTTGCCGAAGATTAATTGTGTCATGTCGGCGTTGAATAGCGGTGTCGGTGCTGCCCACATCATTGACGGGCGTATGACACACGCGGTGCTGGTTGAGCTGTTTACCGACGAGGGTGTCGGTACCCTGGTGACCGCCTGAGGGTGTGTGCCGGCTAGTTGCTGGCGGTCAGGTAGCGGTAGCGATCGATATCCTTTTTATAGCGTTGCTCCGCCTCTTCCTTTTGATTGCGCTTCTCCCTGAGCAGGGTTTCACCCTGCCTGATATCCGTCTTCACGTCTTTTATCTTACTGACCAGTGTGCGCGGAGGTGATTCGTCCCTGGCCTCGTATGCGCCGGCATCGCTCGACAATTCGGTTAGCCGCTTTTGCAGTTTATCGACCATCTCGAATGCCTTGCCGATCTCGTTTTCAAGTGCTTCCAGTTCTTCGTTGCGCGCAAACAGCAGGTCTTTCTCGCTGGAATATGCCGTCAGCAGCGTGCGGTCCAGGTCGTCCAGCTCGAGATCGGGGTTTTCCATTGCCAGTTCCAGCGCGCTCTTGCGTGGTTTTTTCTCGTCTGCCGGGTCAGTTGTCAGTTCCTCGTAACGGGCGATGTCATGTTCGAACTGCTGCTTGATCACAACAATCTCGGCTTCCTTGTCTTTCGCAAACTGGGTGTTATGGACAACCTGGTCGCGCAGGTTCTGGATCTGCTGCTGCAGCCGGGCCGGCAGTTTCTTGCCGCTGCGTTCGTAACCGGCTGCGTCCTCGGTCAGGATGGCCAGTCGTTCCTGCATTGACTTGATGCGGCTATGGGTGAGCTGGACCAGGGATTCCACCATGGAAATTTTGCCCTGCTGGGCGTTCAGCATGTCTTCCTTGTTGGCATAGCTGGCCAGCAGACTGCGATCATGAATGGCACGCTTCCTGGCGCGCTTACGTTTCTTTTCCTCCAGCTCGGCAAGGCGTTTTGCCTCGGCCTTTTCTTCCGCTGTCTTTGGGGCGCTGTATACTTTCACCACGCGGCCCCGCTCGTTGATTTCCTTGCGTTCCTGTTGCGAGGCCTCCGGTGGCACCTGGCTGCTGTACTGGACGTTGCCGTCGGCATCCACCCACTTGTAAAGGCGCTCGGCCACGGCAGAAGTGGAAGCGGCCAGACACAGGGCCGGCAACAGGATCAGGGAACATGTTTTGCAGGTTATCTTCATAATTTGTCGTGTTACTGAACGGTTTCCAGTGGTGGTGCCCGGGGGCAATATAATGCGGATGGAAAACCGGAGAATCATGTGAACGGCACGGACCAGCTCATCCTTTTCCTCGTCTCCCTGGTGGCCAACGTTTTTTCGGCCTTTTCGGGCGGCGGGGCGGGGCTGATCCAGCTACCGGTGCTCATCTTCCTCGGCCTTCCATTCGCCATCGCGCTGGCAACCCACAAAGTAGCCAGCGTCGCCTTGGGTATCGGCGCTACCGTGAGACACTTGAGGGAGGAACCGCTGGAGCGGCGCCTGGCGCTGACCATCCTCGCTTTCGGGCTGCCGGGGGTGGTGCTGGGGGCGAATATCATTCTCGGAGTGCCGGAACGCATGGCGGAAATCGCCCTGGGGCTGCTCACGGCCGGTCTGGGCGTCTATTCCTGGCTGCACCCGAGCCTGGGTCAGGCCGCGGTACCGGTCAACCGCACCCGCCAGGGCAAGTTGCTGGGCGGGCTGGTGCTGTTTGCGGTCGGCGTGCTGAATGGCTCACTGACCTCCGGGACGGGGCTGTTCGTGACCCTGTGGCTGGTGCGCTGGTTCGGTCTCGATTACCGCCGCGCTATTGCCTACACACTGATCCTGGTCGGCGTGTTCTGGAACGGCAGCGGAGCGCTGACACTGGGTATCCTTGGCGAAATCCGCTGGTCCTGGCTGCCGGCCCTGCTGCTCGGTTCATTGCTGGGTGGCTATCTTGGTGCACACCTGGCGATCAGGTCGGGTAACCGCTGGATCAAGCGGGCGTTCGAGATCGTGACCCTGCTGGTGGGGGTGAAGCTGATTGTCGGATGAAAATTCGCGCAGATACACTAAGAAACTAATTTCTGCACAAGCACGGTGCATCTATTGTTGTAGGAGCGCTTTGCAAGCGCGATGTTTCTTGTCGAAAAAAGATCGCGCTTGCAAAGCGCTCCTACAGGCATGTCTGCGCTTGTAGGTGTAGTTAGACCCCGTATTGCTCCCGGTACGCCCTGATCTTCGTGACATCTTCACCGCGATCTGGCTGCGCCTCCAGGTATTCCAGCAGGTGCTCCAGCTTCACGATACTGACCACAGTGATACCGAGTGACTGTTCGACTTCCTGGATGGCCGAGCGCTGGTCGCGGCCACGCTCCTGGCGGTCCAGTGCGATCACCACACCGGCCAGGCTGGCACCGGCTGCCTGGATGATCTCGACCGATTCACGGATGGCGGTACCGGCGGTGATCACGTCGTCGATGACCAGGATCCTGCCGTCCAGTCCGGCGCCCACCAGGTTGCCGCCCTCGCCGTGGTCCTTGGCCTCCTTGCGGTTGAAACACCAGGGCACATTACGCTGGTGATGGTCCGCCAGCGCGATGCTGGCGGCGGCGGCCAGCGGGATGCCCTTGTAGGCCGGGCCGAACAGCACGTCAAAGTCTATGGCGCTGTCGGTAATGGCCTGTGCGTAGCAGCGGCCGAGGCGGGCGAGGTGTTCGCCGGTGTTGAACAGCCCGGCGTTGAAGAAATAAGGGCTGGTCCTGCCGGATTTGAGGGTGAAGCCGCCGAAGCGCAGCACGCCAGCGCTGATCGCAAAGTCGATGAAATCGTGTTGGTAGTCTTTCATTGCTGTGGTGGTCGTTATGGCGTATCAGGGCCGTTATCATACACACCCTTTCAGCACGGTGAATAATAATGCGCATCATCACGGTCAACGTAAACGGTATCCGCGCGGCAGCGCGCAAGGGTTTTTTCCAGTGGATGGCCCGGCAGCAGGCGGACGTGGTCTGTATCCAGGAAACCAAGGCCCAGGTTCACCAGCTGGAGGACCCGGTATTCCATCCGCGTGGCTGGCATGCGTACTTCCACGATGCGGAAAAGAAGGGCTACAGCGGGGTCGCGATCTATAGCCGACACCGCCCCGACAAGGTCATCACCGGGCTGGGCTGGCCGGACATGGATGCGGAGGGGCGTTATATCGAGGCGCGTTACGGCTCGCTGAGCGTGGTGTCGCTGTACCTGCCGTCCGGGTCATCCAGCGAGGAGCGGCAGCAGGTCAAGTTCAGTTTCCTGGAACGCTTCATGCCCTGGCTGCGCACGCTCAGGCGCAAGCGGCGCCAGTACATCCTGTGCGGTGACTGGAATATCGCGCACAAGGAGATCGATCTGAAGAACTGGCGCGGCAATCGCAAGAATTCCGGTTTCCTGCCCGAGGAGCGTGCCTGGATGGACGAGCTGTTCGGCGCGGCCGGTTTCGTGGATACCTTCCGTGCGGTCAACCAGAAAGAGGACCAGTACACCTGGTGGTCGAACCGCGGACAGGCCTGGGCAAAGAACGTCGGTTGGCGTATCGACTACCAGGTGGCAACGCCGGGGATTGCGGAGGCCGTGCGCTCAGCGCGCATCTACAAGGACAAGCGCTTCTCCGATCATGCGCCGCTGATCATGGATTATGAGTACAAGTTACAGGGGTAAATATCTTGCACCAAGCCGCAGAGAAAAGAATGCCATAGAGGGCACAGAGACAAAAATAACCACGTCGTTCCCGCGAAGGCGGGAACCCAGCCTTAAACTATCTGACCGACCATCAGCCACTTGCCTTTCAAAACGACCACTTATTCGCCTAACGGTGACTTTGGGCGGCCATATTATTTTTGTATAAACAGTAAGATACGTCCAGCCTGCGCTGTATAACCACTTTCATGAAGTTTCGCGGTCTTGTATTTGCCGGATCCGACACAAAGTTCCTTGTGTATGACAGAATGGATGTATAACATACACAAAGTGTTTTGTGTCGGATCCGGGATACAGAAATGAAACCCTATAGTCCTCAACCATTTCCACCGAACGAATTGATGCTGGAGTCCATCGTGGCTCTCGTGGGGCGGGCTAACGCGTGCCTATCCCGCTACGATGGTTTACTAGAGAGCCTAGTCAATCCTGGGGTACTTTTATCACCGCTACTAATGAAGGAAGCGGAGTTATCCTCGAGAATAGAGGGGACAATTGCTACAGCCAATGAAGTTTATCAGCAACAGGCTGGTGAAGAGTTTGAACCGGAAAAGAAAGCCGACATCCAAGAAATTTTAAATTACCGGAATACTCTTCGCGCTGCAGAACAAACCCTCAAGGAGCAGCCAGTCTCTCTTCATCTAATCCGTCAAATGCACGAGATTTTAATGGAGGGTGTACGCGGTAAAAATAAAAATCCTGGTAGATTTAGAGATACACAAAATTGGATTGGTCCAAGGGGTTGTTCGATTGAGGATGCAACATATGTGCCTCCGCCACCAATTGCTTTGAATGACCTACTAGAAAATTATATTACTTTCATCAATGATAGAGATGATGCATTAGATCCGATTATCCAGGCTGCTCTTGTGCATGCACAATTCGAACTGATTCATCCTTTCGATGATGGCAATGGCCGTATAGGCCGGTTACTGATACCGCTCTTTCTTATGAAGAGGGGTTGCCTTGTGAGCCCTTCGTTATATATCAGCGGATATTTAGAGGCTAATCGTGACTCTTACTATGACAGTCTGGGGCGCATATCAAGTGAGGGAGATTGGCTTGGCTGGATCCGGTATTTCTTAAACGCATTAGTCGATCAAGCTGAGAGCAATTTGCAGCTGGTTCGCCGAATAATAGAACTCTACGATAGAAAAAAGACTCAAATATCTGAGCTCCTTCACTCTGATAAAGGCATTTACATTCTTGATATGCTTTTCGATTCGCCCGTGTTCCGAGCCAACATGGTTCACGAGAGGCTTAAAATTCAACGTCAACGTGCAGCGCAGTATATTCGAACTCTTAGGGACGCCGGAGTAATTACAGAATTACAACCAGCCAGCGGACGAAGACCTGCGTTACTGTCATTTGAAGATCTTTGGAAGATTACTGACCAGCAATAATTCTATATCTGAGTACTCATTAAACGAATATGGAAAAGTTGTGGCCGCACCCCATAACAGGTCGTCTGATCCGACGCGGGAAAGTTTTGTGGCGCTTCGCGGTGAGTACCTGGGCCGCGCAGCTCGACTCAAACGTTAGCTGCTTTAGAGGTTTGGGGAGGGAAAATTTTCAATGGGTTACATGTGGCAAGGGCTTTGAGTTCTCTACGCGACTTTGCGCGAGGTAATTTTTAGTGCTTATTGCCATCGGTATCCACCGGCACCACGCCGGTGAACATCAGCAGGCGGTCTTCCAGCGAGGTATTTTCCAACCGGCGATCGGACAGCTGACGGCGCTCGGCGAGCACCGTAATACCGTCACTGTCCTTGAGTGGAAAAGCGGAGGCCAGGCCCCAGCGTCGTTCTCCCCTGTGTCTTCTGTCGCTTAGTGCTGTTTTCATGTTGCTGTATCGTGACCGATGGATCGGTCTTCCCCCTTATTCCCTGTTATTTTACAGGATGTCTTGAGTCCTATTGTGTAGGACATTACCGACATTTTAAATAGCACAAATGGTTAGGTCTGACCGGGCCCGGGGTATCAGCGTTGCCGGTAAATCAGTACCGACACCAGCAGTATGGCCGGTGCCCCAAGCAGGCCGGCATACAGGAAAAAGCTTGCGTAGCCGGCATGATCGACGACGATGCCGGAAAAACCACCGATAAACTTGGCAGGAAGCGTCATCAGTGAGCTGAACAGGGCGTACTGGGTTGCGGTGTAGCTGGTGTTGGTCAGGCTCGACAGCCAGGCAATGAAAGCCGAAGTGGCAAAACCACCGCCCAGGTTGTCGGCGCTGATGACGATGGCCAGCGTGACCAGGTTGGGTTCGCTGACCGCCAGCCAGACGAACAGCAGGTTGGTCGAGGCCACCAGGATGGCACCGGCCAACAGCGGACGCAGGATGCCGAAACGTATCACCATGACGCCACCCAGACCGGCGCCGGCAATGGTCATGAAGAAGCCGAAGACCTTGGTGACATTGGCGATATCGGTCTTGCTGAAACCGAGATCGAGGTAGAACGGGTTGGCCATGACGCCCATGGTGATATCGCTGAGCTTGTAGGCGCCGACCAGCAGCAGGATAAGTACCGCCAGTGCACCGTTGCGCTGGAAGAACTCCACGAACGGGCTGACCACGGCATCCGAGAACCAGGCGGCCAGCCGTGTCCACAGGGACTGCCTGCTGTTTAAGCCAACCGCGTGTTCAAGCCTTGCTTCCAGTGCCTCGGTGCGCGGGTCCGGCACATGCTGCGGCTCACGAATAATCAGCGTGGTGACGATGCCGACTCCCATCAGTGCAGCCATGGCCAGGTAGGCGCCTGACCAGGAACTGGCCTCGGCAATGTAGAACGCGCCGGCGCCGGCGGCGAGCAGGGCGAGCCGGTAACCCAGTACATAGGTGGCTGCCATGGCGCCCTGCAGGTTCTTGTCCACGGCCTCGATGCGATACGCATCGACGGTGATGTCCTGGGTGGCGGAACCGAATGCCACCAGCAACGCAAACAGCGCAAGTCGCGTCAGGTCCGCCTGCGGATCGGTCAGGGCCATCCCGGCCAGGCCCAGTGCAATGGTGATCTGGGCGGTTAGCATCCAGGCGCGGCGTTTGCCCAGTGCGCGCGTGAGCAGTGGCAACGGCAGGCGGTCGATGACCGGCGCCCAGAATACCTTGATGGAATAGGTGATGCCGATCCAGCTGAAGAAACCGATGGTGGTGCGTGCAATATCGACATCACGCAGCCAGGCTGACAATGTCGAGAATACCAGCAGGAACGGCAGGCCGGCGGCGAAGCCGAGGAAGATCATGGCAACGACACGCGGGCGCGTGTAAATCGCAAGGGCCTGTTTCCAGCTGCCCGCGGTTATGTTGTCCTCATGCATGTATCGGGAGTATCCGCCTGCAGCTTCGGCCCATTATCTGCCGCTCCGGGCAGCATGGCAGCCGCTGCCTGTGGTTATCACTGCCGTCTGAAACGGTACAGCGCATTGCGTCCAAGCAGGTTGGGAAGCAGGTTGTCGCCGACCTTGCTGTGGCGCTCCTTGTTGACCATGGTGCGTTGCAGGATATGAATGCCACGTTCGCGGCACAGCTGCTCAAAGTCATTCACGGTACACAGGTGGATGTTGGGCGTGCTGTACCACGGGTTGGGCAGGGTGCGTGACATGGGCATCCGTCCACCCACGGCCAGTTGCAGGCGGTTATACCAGTGCGCGAAGTTCGGGAAGGTGACGATGCCTTCATTACCCAGGCGCAGCATTTCTTCCAGCAGCCGGTCCGGGAAACGCACGGCCTGCAGGGTCTGTGTCATGATCACGTAGTCAAACGATTGGCCGGAGAAGTCCTGCAGGCCGGCATCCAGGTCGGTCTGGATGACGTTGACGCCGGCCTGGATACAGCGCGTGATGTTGGCATCATCGATCTCCAGGCCATAGCCGGTAACATTGCGCGTCTCCTGCAGATATTTCAGCAGTGCGCCGTCACCACAACCCAGGTCCAGCACGCGGCTGCCGGGCTTGATCCATTCACTGATGATCGACAGGTCCGGGCGCAGGCTCATGAGGCAGCAGTCTCCGCGGCAATGCGCTGCATGTAGGCGCTGAATACTTCCAGGTACTGCGGTATTTTCATCAGGAAGGCGTCGTGACCCTCGTCGGCCTCGATGCCTGCATAGACAACATCGAGGTTGTTTTCCAGCAGGGCGCGCACGATCTCACGCGAGCGTGCCGGGGAAAAGCGCCAGTCGCTGGTGAACGAGATGACCAGGAATTTTGTCTGTGCCTGTTTCAGCGCGCGCGTCAGGTCGTTGCCGTACTCCTTGGCCGGGTCGAAATGGTCCAGCGTCTTGGTCATCAGCAGGTAGGTGTTGGCATCGAATTCGCCGGCAAACTTGCTGCCCTGGTAGCGCAGGTAGCTTTCTACCTGGAACTCCATGTCGAAACCGGTGGTCGGCGAGCCGGCCTGCAGTTCGCGCCCGAACTTGGCATGCATGCTGTCGTCCGACAGGTAGGTGATGTGGCCGAGCATGCGCGCCAGCCGCAGGCCGCGCTCCGGTATCACGTTGTGCTGGTAGTAGTCGCCATCGTGGAAATCCGGGTCGGACTTGATCGCGGTTCGCGCCACTTCGTTGAAGGCAATGTTCTGTGTCGACAGGTGCGGGGCGGCCGCGATGACCACGGCGTGTGCCAGCCGTTGCGGGTAATCGATCGACCACTGCAGCGCCTGCATGCCACCCAGGCTGCCGCCCACCACGGCGGCCCAGCACTCGATGCCGAGTGCGTCCGCAAGCTGCGCCTGGCTGTGCACCCAGTCCTTGACCACGATGTCCGGGAAGTCGCGGCCATAAGGTTTACCGGTGGCCGGATTGACACTGGCCGGACCGGTGGAGCCGTGGCAGCCGCCGAGGTTGTTACTGCACACGACAAAAAAGTGGTTGGTATCAATGGGCTTGCCGGGACCCACGCAGGTGTCCCACCAGCCAGGCTTGCGGTCTTCCATGGAGTGGAAGCCGGCGGCGTGGTGATTGCTCGACAGGGCGTGACAGATCAGGATGGCATTGGAGTGTTCCGCATTCAGCTCACCGTAGGTTTCGTAGGCGAGCGTATAGCCCGCGAGGGTCGCGCCACTTTCCAGCGCCAGCGGCTGCTGGAAGGTCATGGCTTGTGGGGAGACCAGGCCAACGCTGTCTGTCGGCAATACCTCGGGCATGGTAATTATCTGTAGCGCCTCTAAAAATCAGGGTTCAGAGTCTAATTGTCACGCCACAGGCGCGCAACAATCAATCGCCTGCCGGCGTGATCTCCGGCAGTAGCCGGGCGGGCTGACGGATGCGGATACGCTTGGCGCGTGCACTGGCCCCGGACAGCAGTGAGACATTGCGCAGTGGCACGTCGAACAGCCCGGCCAGGTAACGCAACAGATAGCTATTGGCCTTGCCGTCTACCGGCGGTGCGCAGATGCGGATTTTCAGCCGTTCACCGTAGCAGCCATCCACTCGGTCGGTCCTGGCGCCGGGCTGAACGTGTACGGCAAGCAGCAGGTCCTCGCCGTCCCAGTGGAACCAGGGTGCCGGCAAGCAGGGTCAGCCAAGCAGGGGCAGGATCAGCATGCGTGCGACCTGCAGGGCAATCAGGGCAAACAGGGGCGAAAGATCAATGCCCGAGAGCGGCGGGATGATGCGCCGGAACGGCTGCAATATCGGGTTGGTGAGGCTGTACAGGATCGAATTGACCGGGTTGTAGGTGCCGGGGCTGACCCAGCTCAGGATGACCTGCACAATGATGGCAAACAGAAACACATTGATCAGTAACATGATCAGCTCGCCCACGGTAAAGGCCAGCATGGCGACGAATGACACACTCACGCCGCGTAGTGCAACGACAATCAGCACCGACAGCAGTTGCAGGACCAGCATCAGCACCACGGCCGAGGTGTCGAACTTGCCGACGGTCGGGATTACCTTGCGCATCGGTACCAGTAGCGGGTTGGTAACGCGCACCAGGAACTGACTCACCGGGTTGTAGAAGTCCGCGCGTACCAGGCCAAGCAGGAAACGCAGCATCACCGCCAGGATGTACAGGCTGAACAGCGTGGTAATCAGAAATTCCAGCGGGTTGCTCAGGTAGCTGTTCATGATCGGTGTCCGAATTCCTGTGCCAGTTCGCGCGAACGTTCAGCCGCGGACTTGAGCGCCTTGCTGACCAGTGCCGCGAGGCCGTTATCCTGAAAAGTAGTGATGGCTCGTTCAGTGGTTCCACCGGGAGAAGTGACGTGCCGCCGCAGGGCAGCTGCGTCTTCCGGGCTTTCGAGCGCCATCTTAGCAGCCCCGAAAGCGGTTTGCAGGGTCAGCAGGCGCGCCGTTTCTTCCGGCAGGCCGAGTTCGCAGCCGGCTTCCTGCAGTGCCTCCATGAACAGAAAGAAATAGGCGGGGCCGCTGCCGGACAATGCGGTAACGGCATCCATCAGGGCTTCGTCCTCGATCCAGATCGTCAGGCCCACGGCACGCAAAATCGATTCCGCCGCATCGCGCTGCTGCTCACTGACGGCGCTGTTGGCGTACAGTGCGGTCGCGCCACTCTGCACCAGTGCCGGTGTATTGGGCATGCTGCGCACGATGGCGGTATCGGCGCCGATCCAGTCGCACAGGTCTGCTTCCTGGATGCCGGCGGCAATCGACAGGACCAGCGCACGTTGGCGTGCAACGGCCGGTGCCAGCGCCCGTGCCACGCTTTCCACCATTTGCGGTTTGACTGCCAGCACAATGATATCGGCAGTAGCCGCCGCCGTGTCGTTGTCTGTTGTGGTGGTGATGCCATGGCGTGTGGCAAGGCGTTCCAGTTGCCGGTCATCGGGGTCGGCCACCGTGATTTTCGCAGGATCCCAGCCGTCAGCGATCAGTCCGCCGACCAGGCTGCCCGCCATGTTGCCGCCACCGATAAAAGCCAATGTCATGTCAGTCATGTTTCGACGATACAGGATGCGCGCGGTGATCGACAAGCGCCGGCAGGCCGGTGCATTTGCTGGCATAACCGGTCAGCATGCGGTGACGCGTGGACTGGCGGGTTGCTGACATAGACCATTGAAAACGTTTGGTATTTTTACCAGCAGCCCGGTGGCAGGCGACAGCCTCCGTGCCTGGTCATGAAGGCCCTTCGTACGTGTTCAAGTCTGGTCGCGCACAGTCGATAAAGCTTGACGAGTACTCACTTCATATAGAGGAGCAGGCATGGATATTGCTGAACTACTGACTTTCAGCGTCAACAACGGTGCATCGGATTTGCATCTCTCGGCCGGGATGCCACCGATGATTCGCGTGGATGGCGATATGCGCAAGGTCAACGTGCCGGTTCTGGACCACAAGACAGTGCACAGTCTTGTCTACGACATCATGAGCGACAAGCAGCGCAAGGACTACGAGGAGTTCTTCGAGACCGATTTTTCCTTCGAGATTCCCAACCTCGCCCGCTTTCGTGTCAACGCATTCAATCACAATCGTGGCGCAGGTGCGGTGTTCCGAACCATTCCTTCCGATATTCTCGGCCTGGATGACCTCGGCACGCCACAGATATTCAAGGAAATTGCTGATACCCCGCGCGGCCTGGTGCTGGTGACCGGCCCGACCGGTTCCGGTAAGTCGACCACGCTGGCGGCGATGATCGATTACATCAACCAGAAGGCCTACGACCACATCCTGACCATCGAGGATCCGATCGAGTTTGTGCACGAGAGCAAGAAATGCCTGATCAACCAGCGTGAGGTACATCGGGATACCAAGGGCTTCAACGAGGCACTGCGTTCGGCGCTGCGTGAAGACCCGGATACCATCCTGGTGGGTGAAATGCGTGACCTGGAAACCATTCGTCTGGCATTGACCGCGGCGGAAACCGGCCACCTGGTATTTGGCACCCTGCATACCACCTCCGCAGCCAAGACCATTGACCGTGTGATCGATGTATTCCCGGCCGCAGAAAAGACCATGGTGCGTTCCATGCTGTCAGAGTCGCTGCGTGCGGTGATAGCGCAGACGCTGCTGAAGAAGATCGGCGGCGGTCGTATTGCGGCATGGGAAATCATGGTCGGTACGCCGGCCATCCGTAACCTGATCCGCGAGGACAAGGTGGCGCAGATGTATTCGGCCATCCAGACCGGTAATGCCGTTGGCATGACCACGCTGGATCAGTACCTGAAGGATATCCTGCAGAAGGGCCTGATCACCAAGCAGGATGCGCAATCCAAGGCGGCCATCAAGGAAAACTTCAGGTAGGTACTGAACGCGGAGAGCGATTATGGAATTATCAACACTGTTACAGATGATGAAGGACAAGAAGGCTTCGGATATGTTCCTGACGGCCGGGTTGCCGCCAATGATGAAGGTCGGTGGCAAGACCGAGCCGGTTTCCGACGAGGTGCTGTTACCGGAAGTCTCCATGGCGATAGTCACCGGCATGATGTCGCCGGCACAGCGCGAGGAGTTCGAGGCGACCAAGGAATGTAATTTCGCCATCTCGGACGAGGAGATCGGCCGTTTCCGTGTCAGCGCCTTTATCCAGAGTAATTATGCAGGCGCTGTCCTGCGCCGTATCGAGAACTATATTCCCTCCATCGAGGATTTGAACCTGCCGCCGATCCTCAAGAACCTGTCCATGACCAAGCGTGGACTGATTGTATTCATTGGTGCGACCGGTACCGGTAAATCCACCTCGCTGGCATCCATGATCGATTACCGCAACAAAACCGGTACCGGGCATATCATTACCATCGAGGACCCGATCGAGTTCGTGCACAAGCACCAGGGTTGCATCATTACCCAGCGCGAGGTCGGTATCGACACCGAATCCTACGAGACGGCCTTGAAGAACACGCTGCGCCAGGCGCCCGACGTGATCCTGATCGGCGAGATACGCGACCGCGAAACCATGAACCACGCGATCGCGTTTGCAGAGACCGGTCACCTGTGCCTGGCCACACTGCATGCCAACAACGCCAACCAGGCGCTGGACCGTATTATCAACTTCTTCCCGGAAGAACGCCGTCCGCAGCTGTTCATGGACCTGTCCATGAACCTGAAGGCGTTCCTTGCGCAGCAGCTGATTCCGCGCAAGGACGGTAACGGTCGCCGCGTGTGCGTGGAAATCCTGCTCGGTACCGCACTGGTGCATGACGTTATCCGCAAGGGCGATATTCACAAGCTGAAGGAACTGATGAAGCAGAGCAGCCAGCAGGGCATGATCACCTTTGACCAGGCGCTGTTCAATCTCTACAAGGAAGGCGAGATCAGCTACGACGACGCACTGCATTACGCGGATTCCGCCAACGAGGTACGCCTGATGGTGAAACTCGATGAAGGCGATGTCAACAAGATGACGGAGGCGATGGATAACGTGTTCCTGCACGAAATAGAGGAATAGACAACTCGTCAGGGTGTGTTCCAAACACCAGATTGAAAACGGGTGCCCTGGGCACCCGTTTTTTTATCGCGCCTGCAAGGCGCTCCTACAATTATATCTGATTGTGTAGGAGCGCCTTGCAGGCGCGATGGTTTTATTGCAATAAAGATCGCGCATGAGATGCGCTCCTACCCCCAGCGCACCACCTGTGCATCGAACACCGGACCGTCCACGCACACGCGTTTCATGGCAGGGCCGTCCGGTGTATTAATCTCCACGGCACAGCCCGCGCAGCCGCCCACGGCACAGGCCATGTATTCCTCCAGTGACACCTGGCAGGGCAGGTTGTAGTCGCGGGCCAGTTGCGCGGTTGCTGCCAGCATCGGGTGCGGGCCGCAGGCAAAAATGGCAACTTCATTGCGCTGCTCATCGTTCAGCGCGTCCAGCCAGTGGCGTGCAAGGTCTGTTATATAGCCTTCAAAACACCCCGGGTACCCTTGCAGGCTGGCCAGTCGGCCGGGAATGTTCCAGTCCTCCAGTAACGGCATGGCGGCTATGACATCCTGCGGGATGCCGGGCACCATGAAGCGCGACGGCTGCGGCGAGAACGGGAACGGCACTTCCGAACCCATCAATACCAGTGGTTGCCAGTGCGGGTCGCTGCGCAGGCGGTCGGCCAGGAACAGCATCGGCGGGATCCCCACGCCGCCACCCATCAACAGGGTGCGTGGGCGTTGCCGGTCGGCCGTGAACGGTACGCCGATCGGGCCGATCATGCTGAGGGTTGCGCCGGGCTGGCGGGCTGCCAGTGCGCGGGTGCCGTGGCCAACGGCCTTGTAGAGAAACTCGACCCAGCCGGCATTGGCATCGGCGCGCATGATCGACAGGGGTCGGCGCATGGGCAGTGACGGGTCGCACTGCAGGTGTGCGAAACTGCCGGGCAGTGCATGCTCAGCGCAGCGCGGGGCCTGCACGCGCAGTACGTATTGTTCGCCAGGGTAGCTGTCATGCGCAAGGATCTGCGCGTCTTCGACAAACAGGGTGTTGCGGTGTGAGGGGGTGGCACTCGACATGCCGGCATTATAGCCGGATTGATGTGGAATGCCGGCTAGTCGCCGAGTAATTTTCTCAGGCCGGTCTCGAAATCGACGGCGGGAGTCCAGTCCAGTTCCGCACCCGCCTTGCTGATGTCGGCGCAGGAATGACGAATGTCACCTTCCCTGGCGGCCAGCCGCTCCGGCTCGCAAGGTTGCTGATGGATTTTGCAAATCGCCTCCAGCAGGGCATTGATGGTAATCGTGTCGCCGGTTGCCACATTGATTGACTTGCCCGGGGCGGTCAATGAGGCCGCGGCGCGCAGGTTGGCCTCCACCACGTCGCTGACATAGACGAAATCCCGGGTTTGCCCGCCGTCACCATAGATGCGCGGTTGCTTTTGCTGGCGCACGCAGTCGGCAAAGATGGAAATGACCCCGGAGTAGGGCGAGGACGGGTCCTGGCGCGGGCCGAACACGTTGAAATAGCGCAGTGCAACCGTCTCCAGTCCATACAGCCTGGTGTACACCCGGCAGGCATGCTCGGAGGCCAGCTTGTCGGTTGCATAGGGTGACAACGGCTTGATTGGCATGTCTTCATGCTTGGGCAGTTCCGGCAGGTCCCCGTACACAGCGGCGGAGCTGGCGAACATGACGCGCCGGGCGCCACGCTGGCGGGCCGCCTCCAGTACGTTCAGGGTGCCGCGATAATTGGTGCGTTCGCTGGCCAGTGGGTTGCCAACGGTCTCCGGCACCGATGCGATGGCTGCCTCGTGAAACACCATATCGACATCCTGCATGGCGCTGAACACGGTATCGAAGTCGCCGACATCCCCTTCGATGACGGATACATCGGCCGAATCCGGGATATTTTCCTGCTTGCCGGTGGAAAAGTTGTCGAGGATACGGACCGAATGGCCGTCCGCCAGCAGGCGATCCGTTATATGTGAGCCGATGAAGCCTGCGCCACCGGTAACCAGAAACAGCATGGCTATGCTTTACTCCTGTAGTGTTGCCCGGTTGCAGTCACTGTCCGGACTTTCCGAAGGGATGATAACAGATCACCGGCACCCGGCAGCGCGTGTGTTGCCTCAGGCGCGCAGGGCGTCATCCTCACCCTCTTCTTCCTCGTTTTCCTCTTTCTCGATCAGGCTGAGGCTGCCCGAAATCTTTTCCCCTTCACCGGCCTTGCCGTCCAGGCTGAGTTTGAGCCGCAGGTTGTTGGGCGAGTCAGCATTCTTCAACGCCTCATCGGGGGAAATTTTTCCGGCTTCCACCAGCTTGTAGAGCGCGCTGTCAAACGTCTGCATGCCGAGGCTTTCGGATTTTTGCATGACTTCCTTGATTTCATGTACGTCGCCGCGATGGATCATGTCCTGCACCAGCGGTGTTCCGAGCAGGATTTCCACTGCCGCTGCACGCTTGTTGTCGACGGTCTTGATCAGGCGTTGCGAGACAAACGCCCGCAGGTTGAGTGACAGGTCGAGCAGCAGCTGGTTGCGGCGTTCCTCGGGGAAGAAATTGATAATGCGATCCAGTGCCTGGTTGGCGTTGTTGGCGTGCAGTGTGGAAATCGCCAGGTGACCGGTCTCGGCAAAGGCCAGTGCGTGTTCCATGGTTTCCTGGTCGCGGATCTCGCCGATCAGGATGACATCCGGCGCCTGGCGCAGGGTATTTTTCAGGGCGTCCTCGTAGCTCTCGGTGTCCACGCCGACTTCACGCTGGTTAACGATCGATTGCTTGTGGTTGTGCACGAACTCGATCGGATCCTCAATGGTGATGATGTGGTCAGCGCTGTTGGTGTTGCGGTAATCGATCAGTGAGGCAAGCGAGGTGGACTTGCCGGAACCGGTGGCACCGACGAACAGGACCAGGCCGCGTTTTTCCATGATGACTTTTGTCAGCACCTCGGGAAGGCCAAGTTTTGACCAGTCCGGGATGTCGGCCTTGATGTTGCGGATCACCATGGACACGCTGTTGCGCTGGCGAAAGATATTGACGCGGAAACGCCCGACACCTTCTTCCGATATAGCCAGGTTCATTTCCGGGCGGTGCTCGAATTCGGCGATCTGCTCCTCGTTCATGGTGGACCACGCAACCTCCCTGACCTGTTCGGGGGTCAGGGGCGTGTCCTCAAGGCGGGTCAGGATGCCGTTGATTTTTGCGCTGATCGGTGCGCCGCTGCTGAGGTAGAGGTCGGAGGCGTCTTTTTCCACCATGGTGCTGAGATATGTTCTGAAATTCATTATTTTCTCCCGGCTTGTATATAATTAGTTGCAGCAAATGCTGTCGGCGAGGGGCCGGCAAACTTAAAACACTAAATGACCCTGATATGTCCAGCCTTGTGCGCATACCGATGAGCATTAACCACCAGCAAGCGTCCGGATTGCCGGACGCCTTGCGTGAGCCGCTGCTTGATGCCTGGGAGGTATTTGCGCAGGCCAGCACCGAGGCCGGTTACCGCGTACCACGTCACCCCGAGTTCACCACCAGCCTGCTGCGCGTTTGGGCCTGCAGCGAATTTGTCTGCGAGGCCTGTATTCGTGATCCGGCTGTGCTGTTCGATCAGCTGGCGGACGGTTGCCTGCTGGGGGACTACGCGCCGGGTGAGTACCAGCGCAAGCTGACTGCAGAACTGCGCGGGGTAAAAGATGAAGAAGCGCTGGCGCGCGTGCTGCGGGAATTCCGCAACCGCGAGATGGTGCGCATCGCCTGGCGTGACCTGGCCGGCTGGGCGCCACTGGAAGAAGTGCTGTTTGACCTGTCCGGGCTGGCCGATGCCTGTGTCGGTAGTGCGCTGGAGTTTCTCGGCAAGCGGCTGGCAAAGGAAGCCGGCTTCAACGCGCGCGAGTTTACCCCGCAACTCGTGGTGCTGGGCATGGGCAAGCTGGGTGCGTGCGAGCTCAATTTCTCTTCCGATATTGACCTGATCTTTGCCTACCCGGAAGGTGAAGATGACTGGCACCAGTCAGACTCGAGTCCGGATGAGTTCTACCTGCAGCTGGGTCGCCAGCTGATCCGTGCGCTGGACGACCAGACCGAGCACGGTTTCGTGTTCCGGGTTGACATGCGCCTGCGCCCCTATGGTGACAGTGGCCCGCTGGTAGCCAGCTTCGATGCGCTGGCCGATTACTACCAGCTGCATGGTCGTGAATGGGAACGCTATGCCATGATCAAGGCACGCCCGGTGGCGGGCCCGGAGCGTACCAGCAACACCCTGATGGAGTTGCTCAAGCCATTTGTCTACCGACGCTACCTCGACTTCGGTGCATTTGAATCCCTGCGCAGTCTCAAGCAGCAGATCGCCAGCGAGGTCGAGCGCAAGGGTATGCAGGACAATATCAAGCTGGGTCCCGGCGGCATTCGTGAAATTGAATTTATCGTGCAGGCCTTTCAGCTGGTGCGTGGCGGACGCCAGCCGGTGCTGCAACAGCGCCGTGTGCTGGTCATCCTGGCCGCGCTGGCTGAACTGGGATACCTGCCGGCACTGGTGTCCGTGCAGCTTGCCGAGACCTATGTGTTCCTGCGTCGTACCGAGAACCGCCTGCAGGCGTACGCTGACAGCCAGGTGCATGAGCTGCCGGATGACGAGACAGGCAAGGCGCGGCTGGCCTTTTCCATGGGCTACCCGGACTGGGACAGTTTTGCGGAGAAACTGGCTGAGCATCGTCGCCTGGTGCAGGAACATTTCGAGCAGGTATTTGCGGAGCCCGCGGAGCGCGTGGAGGAAACGCAGCGTGATCACGACCAGGAACTGCTGGACGTTTGGCGTGGCGTCACCGCCGGAGAGGCGGCCGAGCAGATGCTCACTGAGGCCGGTTACCGGGAAGCCGACCAGGTGCTGCGCTGGCTGGAGCAGTTCCGGGATGGCCCTGTGACCCGTTTCCTTGGCGAGCAGGGCCGCCTGCGGCTGGATGAGTTGATGCCGCAGGTAATGAATGCCGCAGCGGGGAGTGCCGATGCGCTTGAGGTGCTGAAGCGTATGGGAGCCTTGCTGGAGGCAATTGCCGGGCGTACCACTTACCTGTCCCTGCTGGTGGAAAGCCCGCTTGCGCTGGCGCAACTGGCACAGTTGTGTGCCGCCAGTAGCTGGATGGCCACGCAACTGGCGGATCATCCGATCCTGCTCGACGAGTTGCTCGACCCGCGTGCACTGTACGAGCCGCTCGACAAGGTCGGGCTGAAGGGTGTGCTGGAAGTGCGCATGGCCGGTATCCCGGCTGACGACCTGGAACAGCAGATGGATCGTCTGCGCCAGTTCCGCCAGGCCTCGGTGCTGCACGTGGCCGCGGCCGATATCGTCGCCGGCCTGCCCGTCGACCAGGTTGGTGACAGCCTGACAGCAATTGCCGAGGTGGTGCTGGAGACCGTCGTGCAGCTGGCGTGGAATCACATGCTGGCGCGTTACGGAAAACCCGCCTACCTGAAGCATGGCAAGCTGCGTGAGGCCGGTTTTGCGATTGCCGCTTACGGCAAGCTGGGCGGCGGCGAGATGGGTTATGGCTCGGACCTGGACATCGTGTTCCTGCATGACAGTACCGGTAACGAGCAGCACACTGCAGGCCCGAAGGTGATCGACAACAGCGAATTCTTCACCCGGCTCAGCCAGCGCATTATTCATATTTTGAACACCTTTACCGCCGCCGGCGTACTCTACGAGGTCGACATGCGGCTGCGCCCGAACGGTAATTCCGGGCTGCTGGTCAGCAGCATGGAGGCATTTTCCGAGTACCAGCGCCGCAATGCGTGGACCTGGGAGAACCAGGCGCTGATCCGCGGGCGTATCGTGGTTGGCAACAACGAGATTACCCGCCAGTTCGACCGAATACGTTTTGGGGTACTGGCGCGCCCGCGCGAGGTCGACAAGCTGCGTGAAGAGGTGGTCGACATGCGCCGGCGCATGCGCCAGGAGATGGACAAGTCGGATGCGCAGCAGATCGACCTCAAACACGGGTCGGGCGGTATCGTTGATGTGGAATTTATGGTTCAATTCGGGGCTCTGCGCTGGTCCGGCGAGCACGAGGAACTGCTGCGCTACCCGTATACCCTCGGGCTGCTGGAGGCATTCGGCACGGCAGGCCTGTTGCCAGCGGGTGAGGTCGAGGCCTTGTCAGGCGCCTATTGCGCCTTGCGTCAGCGTATCAACCACCTTGTTCTGCAGGATGCGCCGGCGCTGGTCGATAAGGATGAACTGGCAGAGCAACGCGCGGCGGTGAGTGCGATCTGGGAGCGCCTGATGGGCGATCAGTAACTACAGGATTTCTGGAGAAGATAAGTATGTCGATGGCTGACCGTGATGGTGTGATCTGGATGGACGGTGAACTCGTGCCGTGGCGCGAGGCACAGGTTCATGTGCTGACCCACACCCTGCACTACGGCATGGGCGTGTTCGAGGGCGTGCGCGCCTACAAGGCCGAGCAGGGCACGGCGATCTTTCGTCTGCCGGAACATACACGCCGCCTGTACGGTTCCGCGCACATCATGAATATGCCGGTGCCGTGGGACGCGGACACCGTGGCCGAGGCGCACAAGACCGTGGTGCGGGAAAACAAGCTGGAATCCGCCTACATCCGCCCGATGTTTTTCTACGGCTCGGAAGGTATGGGCCTGCGCGCCGACAATCTCAAGGTGCACGGCATTGTCGCGGCCTGGGAGTGGGGCGCCTACCTGGGTGCCGAGAACATGGAGAAGGGTATTCGCATCAAGACCTCGTCCTACACGCGTCACCATGTCAACATCACCATGTGCAAGGCGAAGGCGAACGGCCACTATATCAATTCAATGCTGGCGTTGAACGAGGCGCTCACCAATGGTTACGACGAGGCCATGCTGCTGGATGTCGACGGCTTCGTGGCCGAGGGCAGCGGCGAGAATATCTTCATCGTGCGTGACGGCGTGATCTACACGCCGGACCTGACCTCGGCACTGGAAGGCATCACGCGCGACACCATCGGGCGGCTGGCCGCAGATGAGGGTATCGAGCTGCGCGAGAAGCGCATCACGCGCGACGAGGTGTACCTTTCCGACGAGGCATTTTTCACCGGCACCGCGGCGGAAGTCACCCCGATCCGGGAGGTGGATAACCGCGCTATCGGCGACGGCACGCGCGGTCCGGTTACCACGCGCCTGCAATCACTGTACTTCGATGCGGTCCACGGACGGCTGGACAAATACCAGGACTGGCTCACGGTGGTGTAGAAGCGGACACCGTTCGCACAACTTAACCATCGTTCGCGCCTGCAAGGCGCTCCTACAGGCTCATCTCATTATTGTAGGAGCGCCTTGCAGGCGCGATTGGCTCAGGTCTGCAACTGCGTACTATGCAGCCGCTGGTAGACGCCACCCTTATCCAATAATTCCTGGTGTGTGCCGGTTTCCACGATACAGCCGTCTTCCAGTACCACGATGCGGTCGGCGTGTTCGATGGTTGATAAACGGTGCGCGATGATGATCGAGGTGCGCCCGCTCTTGAGAGTTTCCAGTGCGGTGTGCACATGGCGTTCGGATTCCGTGTCCAGCGCCGAGGTGGCCTCGTCCAGCACCAGCACCGGTGCATTTTTCAGCAGCGCGCGTGCGATTGCCAGGCGCTGGCGTTGTCCGCCGGACAGGCGTGCGCCGTTCTCTCCGATCAGGGTGTCCAGCCCCTCGGGCAGTCCGTTAATAAACTCCATGGCGTGTGCGGCCTCGGCGGCGGCGATGATGTCATCACGGCCGGCTTCGCGCATGGCGCCATAGGCGATATTGGCGGCAACGCTGTCGTTGAACAGCACGATGTCCTGGTTGACCAGCGCAATATTGGCGCGCAGGTCACCGAGCGACAACTGCTGCAGGTCGATGCCATCCAGTAATACCTGGCCACTGCTTGGCTGGTAAAAGCGTGGCACCAGTGCGGCAAGGCTGGACTTTCCACTGCCGGAGCGGCCCACCAGTGCCACGGTCTCGCCCGGCCTGACCTGCAGGTTGATATCATTCAGTGCAGGGACTTTAGCACTGTCGTAATGCATCGAGACGTTATTGAATTCGATGTTTCCCTGCGCCTGTCTGAGTCGTGTCGTGCCCTTGTCCCGTTCCTGTGGTTCGGCCAGTAGCTCGAATATTGATTCGGATGCAGCCAATCCGCGCTGAATCTGCTCGTTGACCTTGGTCAGCCGCTTGATGGGGGAAAACAGCAGTCCCATTGCACCAAAGAAGGAGATGAAGCCGCCAACCGTGAATTCATCGCCCATGGACGGGGACGAGGCAATGTAGATGATGAAGGCAAGTGCCAGCACCGCGATCATCTGCACGATCGGTACGTTGGCAGCTGATGTAGCAATAATCTTGATATTCATATGCCGCACCCGGTTGGCCATGGTATCGAAGCGTTTGCCTTCATAGTCCTGTCCGCTGAACAGCTTGACGACGCGATTACCCTTGATGGCCTCGTCGATGATATGCGTCATATCTCCCATGGCCTGTTGCAGGAAGGTGCTCAGGCGCCGCAGGCGACCACTGACCAGCTTGATGACGATGCCGATGGCCGGCACCACGATGATAAAGATCATCGACAGTTTCCAGTTGAGATAGATCATCCAGGCAAGCAGGCCGATGACGGACAGGCTGTCCCGCACCAGTATCAGCAAGGCATTGGTTGCCGCGGACGCTACCTGTTCCACGTTGAAGGTAATTCGCGAGATGATGGTCCCGGTCGGGTTGGCATCATAGTAACTGCAGGGCAGGGTAAGTAGCCGGTTGAACATTTCCGAGCGCAGATCCTTGATGACCTTGCCGGATACCCAGCCGAGTGCAACCTGGCTGGCGTAATTTGACAGGCCGCGTACCAGGAACAGCAGGATCAGCAGGAGCGGAATCAGCCGGATGGTGCCCGGGTCTTTCTCGATGAAGCTGCCGTCCAGTAACGGTTTCATCAGGGCCGGGATTGCCGGTTCGGTCATGGCCAGCACGATGATGCTGGCCAGTGCCCCGGCAAACACCTTCCAGTAGGGCACGACGTAGCGCAACAGGCTAAAATACAGCTCTCTGGTGGTTGTCGGTCTGTCCATTCGGGGCAGGGGTTCCTGGCTGCGTCGGTCGGTCTTGAGAGTCGGGTCATGATACCCCGGTTACGGGATTATACAGCGCATTGTTTATGTATCACGCGGCGTTACAGCATTTGCCGGATCCTGTACTAGTCGTCTCCGGGGTGGGTTCCAGCGCGGCCGCATTCTGTATAATGCGTGCCAATCACGAGGGGTAACAGGAGAAACCCGTGCCAAACCCACATACTGCCGAGAACCCGGAACATCGGGATCTGATACAGCCTAATGCCGAGAACCATTACGAGGTCAGTCGTGACAATCTGCCGCTGCACTGTCCGCTGGACGGCATGAGCCTGTGGAACTCGCATCCGCGCGTCTACCTGTCTATCGAGGCATCCGGGAAGGCGAAATGCCCCTACTGCGGTGCTGACTACACGCTGGTTGATTAATACGCCTCCCTGTCGATCCCTGCATGGCTGAGCCGATCGTTGTCTGGCGCTTTACCGATGGCAAGGCAGGCCATGAAAATCAAACCGCCGGTTTGCTTGCGGCGCTCCGTGATTGCGTGTCCATTGATGACTATCAACTGCAGACCGCATCCTGCAGGTCTTCGTTAGCAGCATTTGTTACCCGCCGCATCCCGTTTGGACAGGACCTGCCTGACCCGGACCTGATTATCGGCGCCGGTCATGCAACTCATTTGCCCATGCTGGCCGCGCGCCGTGCGCGTGGTGGACGGGCCATCGTACTGATGAAGCCCAGTCTGCCCGGCACCTGGTTTGACCTGTGTATCATCCCGGCGCACGACAACCCGCGGGTTGCAGACAACATCCTGGTGACACAGGGTGTGCTGAATCGCTTGCAACCCTCGACCAGCAAGGATGCCAGTACCGGACTGCTCCTGATCGGCGGGCCGTCCGCGCATGTCAACTGGTCTGATGAAGCTGTGCTCGCGCAATTGCGCACGGTACTGGAGCAGGACGAAGTCATACACTGGACGCTGACTACCTCGCGGCGCACGCCGGACAGTTTTCTCCAAAAACTCGGGGCCTTGCCGCAGCAGCACCTGAATGTCGTGCCGGTTACAGATGCCGGGCCGGACTGGCTGGTAGAGCAACTGGCAGGTGCCGGCTGTGCATGGGTGAGTGCTGACAGTGTCTCCATGGTGTACGAGGCGCTTACCGCAGGCGCCGCGGTTGGCCTGCTGGATGTGCCGTATCGCAGCAGCAATGATCGTCTGGCTCAAGGCATGAAACAACTTGTTGCACAGGGGCTGGTAACAACCTATGCCGACTGGCGGAAGGGCAAGACATTGCAGTCGCCTTCCATTCCATTTGATGAAGCGGCACGCTGTGCCGACTGGATCCATAAACAATGGCTAACAGACCGCTGACCCTAGTACAGGTGCTGCCGGCGCTGGAGAGTGGCGGCGTGGAGCGCGGCACGCTGGAAGTGGCAGCGGCGCTGGTTGCGGCCGGTCACCGCTCGATCGTCATTTCCGCTGGCGGGAGCCTGGTCAGGGAGCTGGTAGCTGGCGGCTCGGAACATATCAGTCTGCCGGTTGGCAGAAAGTCACTGTTGACACTGCTGCAGGTACGGCGCCTGCGAAAGATTCTCAAGCAGGAACATGTCGATATCCTGCACGTGCGCTCTCGCCTTCCGGCCTGGATCGCCTGGCTGGCCTGGCGCGGCATGCCGCCGCAGGAGCGGCCACATTTTGTGACCACGGTGCATGGCCTGTACACGGTCAACCGCTACAGTGCGATCATGACGCGCGGTGAACGCGTGATCGCGGTTTCCGATACGGCGCGGCAGTACATTCTGGATAATTACAGCGAGGTCAGCCCGGGGCGTGTCGTGACGATCTTTCGTGGCGTGAGTCCGGATGACTTCCCGTTTGGATACCGGCCGGAGCCGGACTGGCTCCGGAGCTGGTATGAGACCTATCCGGTGTTGAAGGACAGTCGGGTCCTGACACTGCCGGGCAGACTGACCCGGCTCAAGGGCCACGAAGAGTTTATCAGTCTGATTGGCGAGCTTGCTGATAAGGGTATAGAGGTATACGGCCTTATCGTCGGACACCTTGATCCGAATCGCAGTAAATACATCGATGAGCTCAGGCAGATGATTGCTGACAGGAAGCTTGAAAGCAGGATAATCTTCACCGGTCAGCGATCAGACATCAGGGAAATCTATGCCTGTTCCGATATCGTGCTGTCGTTGTCCGACAAACCGGAATCATTTGGCAGGACGATAGTCGAGGCATTGTCACTGGGTGTGCCGGCAGTGGGCTATGGTCATGGAGGCGTCGGTGAAAGTCTTGGCAGATACTATCCTTTTGGTTGCGTACCGACCGGTGATCTGGCGCAGCTGACCGAAAAGATTTTACAGATACTGGAAGGACGCGAACCGGTATCCAGGACGACAATATTTACCAGGCAGGAAATGCTGGATAAAACCCTTCATCTTTATGACGAGCTTGTAACGTCAGATTAAATCTGAGTTGATGAAATGAATGCTCATAAAAATTCAGTAAAAAGTAACCTGCTTGCATTGTTGATTGGGCTTGTGCTGGCCTTCGTCCTTGCAGAGGTGATGCTGCGCATGGTTACCGGCAATATCTATTCGGACATGGATGTTATTGTCGATGAGGTTCCGAGAGGGATTCGCCTGACCTGGCCGATGAATAACAGTATGGATGCAACCGGCCTCTATGAGGCTGGAGGAATGGTTGATTTCCAGGTTACAGAGATGAGGAATATATATCCCGGCTATGAAAATGACGGGAAGGAGCTGATCCTGTTCTTCGGAGGATCTACCACCGAGAATTCAATGGTCAGGGAAGGTCGCCGATTTGCGGACTTGATTGGAAAGGCGCTGGATTATTATCCGATGAACTATGGCAAGAGCGGCAACGCCAGTATTGAAAGCCATATCAATCTGGTTCATCTGCTTGAGAGGTACGACTTCAGGCCAAGAATTATATTTCTGCTTCATGGTTTGAATGATTACGGCATCTTCCTGAAAACCCGGTCGCCGGATGGAATATCGGATGTTGGTACATTGCTTGACGCAAGAAAAGGCTCTGCAAACCAGGAATTCATTAAAAAGAGATTCAATGCGTACATACGCAAGTCATATGTGGTTGCGCATATTTACATTGCAATGAAGGCGATCTTTGCCGACAGTTATCTTGAGAACCTTGCAAAAGATGCGCGTGCACAGCGCAAACTTGAGCCGCTGTCAGAAGAGGGTTTCCAGGCCTATATCGATTCGTCGCCGTTCAGAACATTCCTGGAAAATCGTAAGAAGACATATGCAGGCTTTATAAAGGCAGCGAAGGATAGCGGCGCAAGAGTTGTTTTATTTACGCAACCGGCGAGCTATACCGATTCGTATAAGTCGTATTCCGGTGAGGAGGTTAGGGTGTTCCCGACTACCCTGAACGGAGAACTCATGAGTTTCGATCAGGCCAGGCGCATGCAGGATCTGATAAGCAATAATACAAGAGAGGCGGCCAGAGAAGGCAATGCCCTGCTGGTTGATCTGGATGCCCTCTTTACCCGGCAGGATGTTTCGCCGCTGATATACGACACATTGCATTATACGGAGCAGGGTTCAAAGGTTATCGCCGATGTGACTGTTGAGACTATCCTGAGGACGGGGTTCCTCGAGGACGAAGCCTGGCTTAACTAGCGCGGGTTGACTAACCCGGGCTGGCCTCGGAAATTATCTTCCGGTAAAGAGCCAGGTGCTGTCTGGCTGTATTTTCGATAAGAAAGTCCGGCAGAACCGGTGTTACCCATTCACGGAAACGGTCCTGTCTTTCCCTGTATTCCCGCATTGCTGTTTCGAGTGACTTCGGACTATCCAGGTCCAGCAACAGCCAGTCGGGACAGATCTCCATGGCAATTCCGGTCCTGGTCGATAAAACCAGTGGGGCATAATTCATGGCCTCCAGTATGGCGATGCCAAATCCTTCGCTGAGCGATGACGATATGAAGATGTCACAGTTTGCCATTTGTTGCGGGATATCTGTGCGGAATCCCGGCAGATGAACGCGACCGGAAAGGCCGTTCTTGCTGACAAGTGTTTCCAGTGCATCACGCTGCGCGCCGTCACCCAGGATAGTCAGCTCCCAGGGCAGATCGATACCGGAAAGCAGGACAATCAGTTTGTCATACCCCTTGATCGGGTCCAGGCGGCCTACACAAAGAAGCTTGATTCTGTCTGACTCTGCCGATGGCTCCCTGGTTACGGTGACTGGTGCGATGCCGTTGTAGATCACTACAGCCTTGCCGGTCTTGACGCTTGCCTGAACGACTTTAGAGACCGCAATCACATTATCAGTTTTCTCGTAAACAGCACCTTTCCTGGGATTGTGTTTTGTAGCAACGGATGGTTTACGCAGGAATCGGTTCAGGATTCTGTATATTTCAGTTGCCTTTGCATAATGCGTATGGACTATATCCGGAGCGAACCGGCGGATATGACCAGCAAGTTCCAGCCACAGAAAAGGATTGTTACGGGTGTTGCTGGAGCGATATTCAATAAGGTCGATTTCGGGCGCTATCCTTTCCCTGTAATTTGATCCGGCGGGAGCGAGGATGCCGATCTCGACCGGTAGGCCGGATTCGACCATTGCATTGGCCAGGTCCACGTATACTTCACCTCTTCCCAGGCCCCTGGATGCGGTGAAATGACATACTCTGATAGGTGTTGTCATTGAGGACTGCGTTGAAATTGAATGTTTACCGGATTGCACGGGGTGCTTCGCTGGAAGGGCCGTCAGTGACAGTCATGCTAGCACATTTTAATTTCAGCCTCGTGACTCTTGCCGGGCTGGCGGGTGCCTCAGGAGGGTAACGCAGGTGACTGGCCGGGTACCTGTGCCTGTTTTGTGGCATCATATCGCCATGTGGCATATCGTTCTTCCAGGGAATAGACAGGATACAATCTGTATGTGCGTTTTACCGTCCTCTCAACCGATACCGACAGACTAAAATGAAGAAGGCCCTGATTTATGGAGTGTCCGGACAGGATGGCGCGCTACTGGCCAAACTGCTGCTGGACAAGGGTTACGAGGTGGTCGGTGCGTCGCGTGATGCCCAGGTCAATTCGTTTGCCAATCTGTCCCGGCTGGGTATACAGGACAAGGTGACACTGACCTCGGTAACCCTGAACGATTTCCGCAGTGTGCTGCAGGCGCTGATGAAGATCGAACCGGATGAAATCTACAATCTTGCCGGGCAGAGTTCGGTCGGGCTGTCATTCGAGCAGCCAGTAGAGACCATGGAGAGTATTACCATCGGTACCCTGAACCTGCTTGAAGGTATCCGTTTCATTAACAGTCCGGTCAGACTGTACAATGCAGGGTCAGGGGATTGTTTCGGCTATACCGGCGACGAGGGCGCGACGGAGCGCACGCCGTTCAGGCCGCGCAGCCCGTATGCGGTTGCCAAGTCTGCCGCATTCTGGGAAGTTGCAAACTACCGTGAGGCCTATGATATTCACGCCTGCACGGGCATCCTGTTCAATCATGAGTCACCGCTGCGCCCGGAGCGTTTCGTGACGAGAAAGATAGTCGCAGCCGCCTGCCGTATTGCGAATGGCAGCGATGAAAAACTCTATCTTGGCGATATCAGCATTAAGCGCGACTGGGGGTGGGCGCCCGAGTATGTGGAAGCTATGTGGCTGATGATGCAGAAGGAAGCCGCCGATGACTACGTGATTGCAACCGGTGAGTCCAACAGCCTGGAAAGCTTCGTCGAACAGGCGTTTAAAGAGGTCGGGCTGGACTGGAAGGACCATGTCGAGATTGATTCGGCACTGGTGCGGCCGTCCGAGATCGCCGCTAATGTCGGTAATCCGGGCAAGGCAATTACAAAGCTGGGCTGGAAACCCGCTTATAAAATGAGTGATGTTGTAAAGGCAATGGTAGAGGAAGAACGTTCATGATACCGCTATCTGCGTGTAAAAGGAGGAGGTCGGGATGGCTGTAACAGTGCCGGTATCGTGGGGCGAACTGCTCGACAAGGTCACCATCCTGCAGATAAAGGCCGAGAGAATCGTCGACGCTGACAAGCTTGCCAATGTCAATCGAGAACTGGCGGAACTGACCGCGGTGATCGAAAGAAACGGCCCGCTTTCCAGCGGGGTTCAGGCGCTCATGGACGAATTGCGGGAGGCCAACACCGCGCTCTGGGATATCGAGGACAACATCCGTACATGCGAGCGTGAAAAGCGTTTTGACGAGGAATTTATCCGTCTGGCACGCTCGGTATACTACACAAACGACCGGCGGGCAGAGCTGAAGCGCAAGCTTAACCAGTTGCTTGACTCGGCGCTGGTGGAAGAGAAGTCCTACGAGTCCTATACCTGACCCGCCGGCATGGGCAAGCGGGTTCTTGTTATCAAGCAGGGTTCTTTCGGCGACATCATCGTTGCCTCCGGTGCCGTTCAGGATATCTGCCGCCATCACGCCGGTGATGAGATCACGGTGCTGACTGCCCCTGCTTACCGCAAGATATTCGAGCGCATACATGGAATTGACCATACCCTGCCTGATGCACGGGAGCCACGCTGGCGACTGGACCTCATGTTCAGCCTTTACCGGCGGGTCAGGTTCAGCAGCTTCGACATGATCTACGACCTGCAGAAGACAAAGCGTAATGCGTTCTACCATCGCTGGTTCGCAAGAGGTGGACAGTGGAGCGGATCTGCGCCGGGATGTTCACACCTCTACGAGGTGCCACCATTCGGCACAATGACGGCGCAGGATGAATTTGCATTGCAGCTGCAGGTGGCCGGTGTGTCCGTGAAATACACCATCGAACCCGATCTGTCGTGGTTCGTGGATGATGTGTCAGATGTGCTCGAGATGGCAGGTGTGAAACGGCCCTACGTGGTACTGATGCCCAGTTCGTCGCTTCGCCATGCTCACCGGCGCTGGCCTTACTATGCCGACCTTGCCCGTGCAGTGCTCGCTGAGGGAGTGGACGTAGTGACTGTACCAGGCCCGGATGAGCTGGAATTGTGTGGCAGCATGCCCGGGACCATGCTGACCGGTGAAGGCGAATATCTTGATTTCTTCAAGCTTGCAGGGGTTCTGAGCGGTGCAGCCTTCGCGGTCGGTAATGATTCCGGGCAAACACACCTGGCCGCGCATCTGGGCATCCATGGGCTGGCTTTATATGGGCCGATCCAGCGTTACATGAACAACATGAAGCGACGTAATTTCAACTGCCTGGCGAGCAACAATATCGCCGACATCCCGGTCAGTGACGTGATGCTGTATTTTCGGCGCGCGTTGGCTGCCGCCGGATCAGAGAGATCTGATTCGGTGCAGTAACCGGTTTCGACCTTTCTGGTAGAGATATTTCAGGGCGTTCACGGGAGGAAACCTGTTGATGGCACGGCGTGAGTACAGCATGCCGTGTCCACTGCTGACCGGTCGTGCCTGGTGCTGCTGATCTATGATTCTGCTCAGGACCGCGAACAGGTTGTATTCTTCCAGCACACGGCGGCGTGCCTCGACAATGGCCGGCAGGCGCTTCTCGTACTCGTTGTCACGGATGGCGGCCTCGATTATCGCCGCAGTCGCCTCCACGTCATCCATGTCGATTTGGATGAAACTCTGTTCGGGGAAATAGTCGGCTGCATTGGTGCAGCCATAATAGAAAGGCAGTGCGAGTCCCAGGAAAGGGTCGGCAAGTTTTTCAGTCCAGTGATGCGGGCCCCGGTAGTTCTCGATTGCCACGTGGTAGCGGTAGTCGTGCAGTGCTTCCGCCTTGTCATCCATTTCCTGAACCCCGTGGCCGTAGATATCCATGCCGGGCAGCAGTGTCTTGAGCGCCTGAGTGAACCGGTAACGCCGGTTGTGCAGCGTATGGGTCTGCTGCTTGATAGAGCAAACCGTCGATACTTCCCGGGTCTTTTCCCAGGGCGGTGTGTCATGCAGTGTGTCGTATGACACTTCGTGGTTGCTGCCGAGTCCGTAGAACCATTGCAGCGCGGGTTGCGACCAGATTCGGTCGGGATGAGGTAACGCCCAGTCTACGTGACTGGTGAGCACATGGCCGAACTGCCGGGTAAAGGCATCACCGTAGGTCTTGATCGAGGATGGTTCTCCGGTGACTAGCAGCGTGTGCTGTGGCGGGCAGGACAATGCTTCGCATCGTCCCGAGAAACGTTCCCGGCCATCCGGTGGCATGTCGTCGTAAACCACCAACCAGTCATAGTCTCTTGCGTCGAGGTCGAAAATGAACTCACAATTGTTCCAGACAGGCTTGAGTCCCGGGAACTGTCGCAACCAGGTGCGTGTCTGCACCCGACTGATGAATTTGACGCGGACATGAGCGTGGTTGTCTGGGGGCATATCTTTGCTTGCAGCTGATGTATTCACTGCAGTACTGACAGGGGATACAGACAAACTGTTCCCTTGTTCGCAAAGCTGCACTCCCGGACGCCTGTGCAGGAGGCGACCTGCCTGTACGGGGGCTTTGCAAGGCAATGATTGTGCGGCGCGTTCCCAATCATGTTTACCCTGGTTTTCATCTATTCATGATTCTCGGGTTAACGCCGGTCATGATCGCAAGTGGCCGTTGTTTTGTCATTGTAGTGGATTGACTCAGTAGAATGAACGTTCGCCTTCCGGCCGCGTCTTGAAGCGGCGGTGTGCCCACAGGTACTGCTCGGGTTGCTTGCGCACGCAGCCCTCGATAGTCGCATTGATACGTCGGGTGTCTTCCTCGATGTCATTACCCGGAAAATTCTCCATTGCCGGCAGCAGCGTCAGCCGGTAGCCGCGTGACCCGGGCAGGCGGGTCTGCACGAACGGGACCACCGGCGAGTGAGCCATTCTGGCCAGTGTCGAGGTGGCGGTAATTGTCGCGGCCGGTATGCCGAAGAACGGTACGAACATACCCTTGCCAATACCGAAGTCCTGGTCGGGTGCATACCAGACCGGAATATTCTGTTTCAGGCTGCGACGCATACCAAGCAGGTTGTCACGCAGAATGGCATTGTGGGTGAAGCTTTCGCGTCCGCGGCTGATCACATGCTCCATGGCGGCATTCTTGTGTTCTCGATACAGGACCTGGAAGGGGGTGTATATCGACAGCAGGCGCCCGCCGATTTCCATGGTGGTGAAGTGAGCGCTCAGCAGGATGGCGCCGTTACCGCCTTCCAGTGCCTTGTGCAGGTGTTCCAGTCCCTCGATGGAGCACAGTTTTTTCAGACGCCTGTCAGAACCCCACCAGCTCATACCCATCTCGAGCAGGCCAATACCCATGGAAGCGAAATTTTCCACCAGCATGCGTTGCCGTTCGGTGTCACTGCGCTCCGGGAAGCACAGGGCCAGGTTGACCCGGGTAATGTGGCGGCGGCGCGCTGCAACCAGGCGCACCAGGTGTCCGAGCTGGCGACCGATCCTCACCTGCAAGGCATAAGGCAGCCGGGTCAGGCACCACAGCGCGCCTACGCCCAGCCAGGTTGGCCAGTAGCGGGGTGCGTACAGATTGTGTCTGCCACGGTTTGGCGGTTTGTCCATGTCTTCCAGGCGGGTGCGTGAGTTTTCATTGTAACGTCTTGCCCCTTTTTTCACACGCTGCCGGGGCCTTCTGTGCCGCGTGGTGTGTGTTATCCTTGCGGCGCGCAAGCTGTTCTTGCCGGTATCGATAACATGATCCAGAATTTTGTTGCCGTGGCTGACGGTAACCCGTACCTGCCTTGAGAATTCTCTATACCCTGCTGTTGTACCTGTTGTCCCCTGTCGTGTTGCTGCGGCTGGCCTGGCGCGGACTGCGTGCGCCCGATTACCTGAGGCGCTGGCCGGAACGTTTCAGTTTTATCGAGCCGCCGCTGGGTGAGCGGGTGATCTGGGTGCATGCCGTTTCAGTGGGCGAGGTGCAGGCAGCCGAGCCACTGCTGCGTGCCCTGCTGGAGCAGCATCCCGAGTTTTCGATACTGGTCACCACGGTGACGCCGACCGGGTCGGCCCGGGTCGTGGAGATATTCGGCAATGACGTGGCGCATATCTATGCACCGTACGATCTGCCGGATGCCGTGGTGCGGTTCTTCGAGCGGGTGCGCCCGGAGCTGGCCATCGTCATGGAAACCGAGTTGTGGCCTAACCTGTTTCATGCCTGCCAGAGCCGGCAGGTTCCACTGTTGCTGGTTAATGCACGTTTATCGGAACGGTCAAGCCGTGGATACCGGCGGATTAGCCGCCTGGTTGGCCAGACGCTGGCAACGGTGACGCAGGTTGCGGCGCAGGGTGAACAGGATGCGGAGCGTTTTATTGCCCTGGGTGCCGATCCCGGGCGCGTGACCGTTACCGGCAACCTCAAGTTCGAACAGCGCATCCCGCCCAGCCTGCTGGAGCGTGCCGAGGTGTTGCGCCGGGAGTGGGGAGCCAGTCGACCGGTGTGGATTGCCGCCAGTACCCACGAGGGTGAGGATGAGCTGGTGCTGGACGCCTTCCGCCAGGTGCGCAAGGCGTTTCCTGATTGTCTGCTGGTCATTGTGCCGCGTCACCCGGAACGTTTCGAGGACGTTGCCGAGCTGTGTCGGCAGCGCGGTTTGGGTACACGTTTGCGTAGTGAACGCCAGCCCTGCACGATGGATACACAGGTATTCGTCGGTGACACGATGGGGGAGCTGTTACTGTTTTATGCGGCATCCGACGTGGCCTTTGTGGGCGGCAGCCTGGTGCACCATGGTGGCCACAACCTGCTGGAGCCGGCAGCCCTGGGTATTCCGGTGGTGACCGGGACGCAGCTGTTTAATTTCACCGAGATATCCCGCCTGCTGATCTTGGCAGGTGCCTGTGAACAGGTGGATAGCGTGACCGGACTGGAGCGTACCGTCAGGGAGTGGCTGGGCGATGCCAATGCCCGTCACCGGGTTGGCGAACAGGGTCGCAAGGTGGTGGAAAAGAATCGTGGTGCGCTGGCAGCGGTGCTGGCGATGGTCAACAAGCAGCTAGAGCGCTGAATAGGGTACACCGCGGCGCGATGCCATTGCCTCGCCAACCGCGCCCAGTTCCTGTTGGCTCAGGCTGCTGGCCGTCAGCGGCAGGAACTCCCGGTTCTCGCGCTGGATATGCTCCCGGCACAATGTGCAGAAGGCGTTCGCCTGTTCAATAAAGGCCGCATCAAAACCGTCGGCAGGCAACTGCTTCAGCCCGGGGACCAGCTGCTCCCATAGCTGGTCAAGCTGTTCATGTTCCTTTTTCAGTGAGAAAACCAGTTCCGCAATCTTCATCGATTGCCCGTTCAGACGCGGGAACAGGTCTTCTTCCTCGTCACGATGGTGCAGCGGGGCGCTGGTCGTGAAGTAACGTACCACCTGCCGTGCCGTGGTTGCGTCAGGCGTGGTGGTAAGCCCTTCCAGCAGGTCGAGGTGCGCCAGCATTTTTTCATGGCAGGCACGCAACAGGCCGATCGGGTCATCAAAGCCGGGGAGTTCTGCCGGCAGGCCGGTGTCGTTCATTTTGTTTTCCATTCACCTTTTTTATCGCGCCTGCAAGGCGCTCCTACATGCATAAATTAGGCCTGTAGGAGCGCCTTGCAGGCGCGATTCGTTATTTTATCTCACCCTCGACCAGCCAGGCGTTGATTTCGGCCAGGTCGCTTTCCTCGATGATGCCGGCGGCCTGCTTCAGGCGCAGTGTGTCGAGCAGGTAGTCGTAGCGGGAGCGTGCGTGATCGCGCCGTGCACGCAACAGTTCACGCTGGGCATCCAGTACATCAACGATATCGCGCGTACCGACATCGAAGCCGGCTCTGGCCGCCTCATAGGCCTTTTCGTTCGACTCAATGGCACGCTTCAGCGCGTTTACCTTGCTGATGCCGCTGACGACGCCGCGATAGTTGTCACGCGTCTGGCGTTCGGTCGCGCGGTACTGCTGCTCCTGTTGCTCCTGTGCCTGGTTGTACAGGGAACGCTGTTCGCGCGTGCGCGAGGCAGTCAGGCCGCCCTGGTAAAGCGGCAGGCTCATCTCCACGCCAATGGCGCTGTCGTTTCGTTCCAGATCCTGGAAGCCGCCAAAACGGTTGTCGCGGTAGCTGTAGTCGGCGGTGACGTCGATGCTCGGGTAATGGCCGGAGCGCTGCACCCGGATTTCCTGTTTCGCGGTCTCGGTCGCGGCCTGTGCGGCCAGCATCAGCGGGTTCTGTTCAATTGCCGCCGCTACCCACTGGTCCTGGTCGGCCGGGTCCGGCACCAGCAGCGGGATATCGGCCTTGAGCACTTCCAGTGTCGAGGGCAGTTCGCCGGTGAGCTCGCGCAATGCCTCGTGTGCGTCGGCAAGTTGCTGTTCGGCACTGATTTCATCGCTGATGGCAATGTCATAGGCAGCCTGTGCCTTGAGGGTGTCGGTAATCGCGGCGAGCCCGACCTCGAAACGCTGTGTTGCCTGGTCCAGCGTACGCGTCAGGGCGGCCTTGTCGGCGCGCACAAAGGCGAGGTTATCGAGCGCGCCCAGTACCAGGAAATAGCGTGTTGCCACGCGCAGGGCCAGGTCCTGCCGGGCCGCGGCGAACTGCGCATCGGCCTGTGCAATGCGGCTGTCCGCCTGCTGTAATTGTATAAAACGGTCGCGTCGGTAAACCGGCTGGCGTAAGCCGATGGTATAGGTCTCGTTGGTCGCGTAGCTGGTCGCGCCCCCATTGCGCGGATCGAAGCGATCGCGCGAGACGGCGCCGCTCAGGGTTATGTCGGGCAACAGGCCTGCGCGGCTTTGCGGGAGTGCCTCCAGTGCAGCCGTATGTTCGGCGAGCGCTGCATTGAAGGCCGGGTCGGCAGCAAGCGCCTTTTGATACACGGAGGCAAGGTCATCGGCATGCAGTGGCAGCGCGACCAGTATGAGGTAGACAAGACCTGTCAGGCGGTAAAGGAGTTTGCTAGGTGCCATCGCATGTATCAATAGGTTGCCAGGTTGTTATCCGTGTCGCGTGCCCATGCATCGAGGCCGCCACGCAGGTTGACCACGTTGCTGAAGCCACGGCTGACGAGAAACAGGGCCACCTGCCGGCTGCGAATGCCATGGTGGCAGATTACGATGATTTCCTGGTCTTCATCAAGCGAGTCCAGTTCAGTGGGTACCTGGCGCATCGGCAGCAACCGGGAGTCCTGCAGATTGACAATGTTGTACTCCCAGGGTTCCCGCACGTCCAGTAACAGCGGTTTTACCGGGGTGGTTTCAAGGTAGAGTTTGCACTCGTCCGGTGTGATCTCGCGCATATTGCTAGAGGCTGAAGTCAGTGGGTGTTGCGGCGTTCAGCAGTGGCGGGAGACAGGTCTCAAACAGGCTTTCGCTGGACCAGTTGTTTTCATTGATACGGGTGATCAGGCGGGCTTCCATGATCGGCAGCTGGCCGGTGATGATAAACAGGCGTCCGCCATTTTCCAGGTTGTGATGAAACTCCTGCGCAAGCACGGGCAGCGAGCCGGTCACGGCAATCACATCGTAACGCAGGGCAGGGTCGAGCGCCTTGAACGCGTCGCCGCTGTTAAGGGTAATGTTGCCGATATCATGCGCGGCCAGTTTTGCCGCGGCCGTTTCTACCAGGTCGGGGAAGATATCAATGCTGGTCACATGCCGGCCGAGGCGTGCCAGGCAAGCCGTCAGGTAGCCACTGCCGGTGCCGATTTCCAGCACCGAATCGTCCGGCTGGATGGCCAGTGCCTGTAGCAGGCGACCCTCGACATTCGGATTCATCATGACCTGTTCGTGGCCGATTGGGATATTGGTGTCGGCAAAGGCGAGCGCTTGATAGTTTTCCGGAACAAATGCCTCGCGCGGAACCTGCTGCATGGTTTGCAGCACCTGTGGATCCAGTACATCCCAGGGGCGGACCTGCTGCTCGATCATGTTGAAACGTGCCTGTTCGATTTCTGCCGGGTTCATCAGCCTGTGTCGCTCGCAATAATGAAAGGTCGCCAAGGGTACGGCGTTTGTCCTTCGCTGGCAATAATCTGACCGGGTAGGGGCTGTCTTTCCTATGTAAATCATATGGTTATTTATGCGTGCGCGGAGTTTTTCTTGCAATGGCATGGTCCATTCGTTACCGTACAGGCCCAGCTGGGGGTGCCCGCGACGGGCTGAGAATTACCCTTGGAACCTGATCCGGTTGATACCGGCGTAGGGAAGCTCAAGCACTCGCCGGCCCAATGACAACACACACGAGGACGGCCACATGAGTGCAATCCCGGAAGATTTCATCAGAAAGACCGCACAACTGTCGGCCGACGTCACCCGGCCATTCCCGAATTCCAGTCGCATCTACGTGCAGGGTTCACGCCCGGACATCCGTGTGCCCATGCGCGAAATCCACCAGGCCGATACCGCTGCCAGCTTTGGCGTGGAAAAGAATCCGCCGATCACTGTCTACGACACCTCCGGACCCTACACGGACCCCGATGCAACGATTGACCTGCTGGCGGGGTTGTCGAGTGTGCGTGGCGACTGGATC
>JAOUBY010000074.1 GCA_029860045.1 Gammaproteobacteria bacterium
GCTGTTGCTCTATCTGGTCCTGCAGCTCCTTCTCAATATCATTCTTGCGCTTTAGATCATCATGCGCCTTGCGTGCCGATTCCTGCAGTTCCTGCTCAAGTGACTTTATCTGGACTTCATGCTGTTCAAGTACCTGCTGCAGCTCCTGTGCCTGCTGGCGTGACAGCTCAAGTTCCTGGCCCAGCACGGTCTTGTCAACCTCATGCTGACTGAGTTCCAGGCGCGACGTCTCGATCTGCGCATCCTTGTCAGAAATTTCCTGCTCTGCACGTGAAAGCAGCTGCTGCCCGGCTTCCAGCTGCGCCTGCAACCCGGTAATCTGTTCCTCGCTGGAACCGGTCAGCTCTGCAAGCTGCTCACTTAAGTCGCTGACTTTCTGTTCCAGGCCAGTATTGTTGCTTGCGGATTGTTCCGCCTGCTGTTGCAACTCGTCATGCTGCTGCTGAAGCAGCTTGAATTCATCGGCAGTTGCAGAGGCGGACTGCTCCAGTTCGGAAAAACGCTGTTCCTGCAGTTCCAGTGCCGTCCTGGCATCCTCAATCTGTTGCTGCTTTTGCTCAGAGGCCTCGCTGGTCTCTGTCATCGCGGCCGTCAATTGATCCAGCTTGTTATGAAGCTTACTGGCCTCCTCCTGCTCTGCGTCAGCCCGTTTCTGCAGGGCCGAGCGCTGCTCGTCCCATTCCTTCTGTTGTTTCGCATACACAGAAGCCGCTGCGTTACGCTCCTCAAGCAGGCCTTCCGCGCGTTCCAGTTGCACCCGGTATTCGTTGTTTTTCTTGCTTTCTTCAGCATGCAGTTGCCGGAGTTCTTCCTGCAGATCATCGATAGTCGATTGCGAGCGCGCGTTTTCTGCGTCACTGCTGTCCAGTTTCGACTCACGCTCGGCCAACTCATCCTGCAACTGCTCCAGCTGTTGCTGTTGCTGTTGTTGCCGGTCTTCATGATCTGCCTTGCTACTGTCCAGTTGCGCCTGGCGATCAGATAGATCGACCTTGAGTTGCTCCAGTTGCTGTTGCAGCTCCTGCGTCCGGGTTTCATGCTCGTCCGCACTGCCTTCAAGCAGCGATTCACGCTCGGCCAACGCACCCTGCAGTTGTTCCAGCTGCTGCTGTAACTCCTGTGCCTGAGCCTCATGCTCGGCCACACTGATTTCCAAGCGCGACTCACGCTCGGACAGCTCGCCCTGCAACTTCTCCAGCTGTTGTTGCAGTTCCCGGGTACGGCTCTCATGATCTGCAGCGCTGCTGTCCAGCAACGATTTTCGCTCGGCCAGCTCAGCCCGCAGTTGCTTGACCTGCCGGTTCAACTCGTCATTCTGTGCTGTCAGGGTCGCAGCGACCTCTCCTTCCTCGACCAGCTTGCCACTGTTTGCCGTGGCCGCTTGCTGCAGGACCCGCATTTCCCCGTTGAGTGACTCAATTTCATTGACCAGTGCCTGGCGTTCGTCTGTTACGGCAGCAAGGTCGGTGGATAGTCGATCAGCGTCGTTACGAGCTGTATCCAGCTCGCCCTGTAATGACTGCAGCTCCCTGCGACTCTGCTCGCTGCTGGCGCTTGACTGTTCCTGTAATGTTGTCTGCGCAACAGTGGACGATTCAAGCACAGACTCCAGCTCGGTTACCCGACCACGCGCCTCCCGCAGACTTTCCTGCAAACGTGTCAGCTCTGCCTGCGCACCCTGTTCGCCGGCTGCCGCTCTTTCTTCCAGCGCGGCGCATTCTCCCGCGGTGACGTCGACCTGGCTCGCCAGTTTCTGCGCATTAGCGCGCTCCTGCTCCAGCTCAAGCTGCATTGACTGCAGTTGCCTGGCATGCTCGTGTTGCAGGGCTTCGTACTGCTCCAGTAGTGACTGCTTTTCACCGGCATGCGTGTTGGCCTGCTCATGAAGTTCGTCCAGCCTTCCCGCTGATCCGCCAAGTTCGCCGCGTAGCTGTTCGAGCTGTTCCTCAAGGTGTGCTTCCGCTTCACGCTGCTGTTCCTGTTCAGCCAGCAGTGCGTCATGACGATTGCGCAGCTCGTCGTAGTCCGACTGCAATCGGGCAGCCTGCTCAGCCGCAGCTGCCTCAACAGCCGACACTCCTTCCGCATCTGCATCTGCAACTTCAGCCAGATCGATAATCTCGGCCAACTGTTCCGTCCCGGGAGCGGCCTCTGCCTGCGGCAAGTCCTGCATGCCCCCTTTAAGCACACAGACATCAAATCCCTTGTGGCTAAGCAGAAAGGCAGCAGATTCACTGCGGGAACCGGTATCGCAACATATAATGTATTTGGAGTTGTATACCAGCTCGTGTGTCTCTTCCCTGAGCGTGGTGAGAGGAATATTTACACTGTCTGCAATGGAACCATGTTCGTACTCTTCACGCGAGCGGACATCTGCCCAGACCGCGCCTTCGCTGACCAACTGCTCTGCCTGTTTGAGAGTGACATACCTGACCAGTTCTGTTTTCAACAGGTCTACAAAATCGTCCTTGGCAAGCCGCATCAACTCGCCATCAGTCAGCATGGTTACCGTGGCATTTCGACGCCTGTCGGAAACCAGCGAATCTTCACCAAAAGAATCACCAACACCAAGTTCGGCCAGCAGCTGGGGCTCACCACCCGCCTCCCTCTGGCGGGTAACAGCGCAGCGACCCTCATGTATGCAATAGAAATAGTCGCCTTCACTGCCCTCGGCAATAATGACTTCGCCCATCTTGGCTGTGATGGGCTTCATTTTCATCAGCAGCCCCTGCAGCTTGGAAGGGGATAATTTACTGAATGTCTCGGACTGCAGCAGCCGCGTCATCCAGTCACCATCATCATCCGCCCCGATATCAACCACCTCGGCAGCGTTTGAATGGTCCCAGCTCAGGAATGCGTCGAGCAGGCTGGAATCGATACGGGCAATGACGGCCTTCTTGGCCACCTTTGCCGAGACCGGGCGGGGTTGATCTGCGGCTAGCGGGTGACGGCTTGCCTCGGTACCTGCCTCGACCTCGCCTACCACCTTACGAAAGCCGTCCATCAGGCTGACCTTGCCGGCCAGCAGGTAGATAGTCTGGCCGTCCCGATCCCCCTTGCGGAACAGGTAGCGTCCGGACCTGACATCCTCGATAACGATCTTCTCAACAAGCGCGTCAAAACGCTCGCTGGACAGCGCATTCAGGGGGATGAGTTCCTGGAGAATCTCTCTGTTTTCGGTCTTCTTCTTTGCTGCGCGCATATCCACTCTGGCCAGTGATCCCGGTTCTGTCAGTATCGCCGCCGCAACAAGGGCCCTGTGCGACATGACACTCCCAGCTTATCGGCTGGAAACGCATGTAATTTAGAGGAGGAAACAGCACTGGTTGGCGTGGCCAGACAGGGGTAACAATTACCCACGTGGCCACATATCAGGGCAGACTTTCGCCCCTGTCCGGTTATCGGCAACACCGGTGAGAACTTTCGGAACGGGTTCACAAACAAACACATAATATTGTTTTTCATATAGTTACAATCACGCACCGTCCGGCACCAGCTAGCGGGCGTCATAAGCAAACCGCAATTCGTTGCGGCGGGCATTTCCGACCAGGGCTAATGCTCGATGGCGAACGATGCTCAGTCGGTTGCCGACATTGGGACCGGGAGCAGGAAATCGTCACTGTGCGGCACCCGTCATCAAACAGCCGGGTGTCGGCAAGTACTGCAAAAAAAGGTGTTTTATCAGCTCAAAGTGCTTTCACATTTTATTTTATGTGCTATCTTACGCGTGCTGTTTTATCTCTCATCCAACGAGGAGTTACATCGAATGGCGAAAAAGAAAGCTACGACCAAGAAGAAGACAGCCGGCAAGGCTGCAAAGCCAACCACCAAGTCTGAAACACTGAATTACCTGTCTGACAAGACCGGCCTGACCAAGAAGGATGTCGGTGCGGTTTTTGACAGCCTGGCTGTACTTATGAAACGTGACCTGAAAAGGGGTCCGGGCGTCTATACCGTTCCCGGCCTGATGAAGGTCAAGGTCGTCCGCAAGCCCGCCACCAAGGCGCGCAAGGGTACCAACCCGTTCACCGGTGAAGAGATGATGTTCAAGGCCAAGCCGGCACGCAACGTGGTCAAGGTACTGGCACTGAAGAACCTGAAAGACATGGTCTGAAACTGAAACGGGGCTGCCTGGCAGCCCCGTCTCTTTATGACTTACAGGTAGTTATTCTGTACCGGCAGCATGGTGCAGTTTGCCGCGAATGAAGTAACTATGCGGCACATACAGCAGATCAGCCACTCTTCTCACCAGGTGTTCCTCGTGGGCATCTACCCGCCCGTCCACGAATGCCACTTCCCATAGCTGGCGCACAATCTCTATACGCTCTTTCAGGCTGCACTCGCGGTTCAGTAATTTCGTAAACGGATACAGGCAGGTCAGGTCATTGGCCCTTTTTTCCGCCTCGCGTAAAATCGTCGCGGTCTGCTCATCCGACAATCCGAAAGCATCGGTAACAATACGCCTGATCACGCGGCGCTCATCATCACCAATATGGTCATCCGCTCCGGCAACCTCCATTAACAGTGCCGCGGTAGCAAGTTGCAGTGCTTGTCCGTTATCAGCCTGTACGGCCGTTTCGGGGGCAAGGTGTTTCTTCAGCAAACCGTGAATAGCGCCAATCATCGTTGTCGTGTGCTTCCTGGTTATATTTCGAATGGCGGCGGCACCGCGCCGGCTGGATACCATTGCATACAGCATCAACTCTAATTGATATGCCGGTTACTCTGGTAGTGCCCGCGCTCAAACCCGTGCAGGAATTCATGCAGTAATGGATGATTAACAGGCTCATTACTGTCGTCCTGCCTCAGGTTGCATTCTGCCACATAGGTCTCATGCCCGCTGTCATGCACCAGCACATGGTACCAGGGCTCGTCCCTGGGTGGCCGGCTCCGGGCAACCTGCTCGTACCACTCATCCGTACCGAGAAACTCCGGGTCAACATCCACAATCACACCCCGGTAATCGAATAACCGGTGCTGTATACACTGACCAATTGAGAATCTTGCCTGTTTCATGCCACTGTACCTGCCAGGTATCAAGTTGTTGCACAATTAAGACAGGCAAACCCATGACAAGTTCGCGCGCCCCTTGCGCTCCCGTATAATAACCCCTTTCATCGCACCTGGCTGCAGGCAAAGGGTTTTAATGACAAACAATCAGAAGGTTAGTCTAAACAAGGTTATTACCATGCAATACTCGCTGACCAACGCAGACGGACTGGTCGTGCGCGAGGCAGCCGGCAACCCGGTCAGTTACCTGCATGGCAGCAGTTCCATCCCACCCAGGCTGGAAAGCGAACTGGAGAATCATGCAGTCGGCGACATTGTGCGTGCACGACTGTTGCCGGAGGATGCCTTTGGCAAGCGCGACGTCGAGTTGCTGCACGAGATGCCCGTCAGCGAATTTCCGGCCGGAGAAAAGATCGAACCCGGCGGGCAGATCGTCGGTACCGATGAAGACGGCAAGGAGATCCTGTTTACCATCACCGACATCCGCGACGACATTGCATACCTTGACGGCAATCATCCGCTTGCCGGCCAGACACTGGTGTTCGAGGTTGAGATACAGGGCATTCGTGACGCCACACCCGAGGAACTCAGCAATGGCAGGACTGGCGATCCCGGCCAGTCATAATCCGGGGCAGGACCTTCCGGTAATCAACGGTCAACCCGGAACCGGGTCCCCTGGTAATACAACTGGATACTGTTCGGCTGGATCTCTTCCAGCACCGCGCCGCTTTGCAGCGTTTCACCCTCACGGTACTTCTTAAGATCGACCAGGATAAAGCGGCGGCGCGGCTCCTCTGCATACACGTGCACATCGATGTGCGGCAGGGCAAACCGGCTGCGAAACTCAAGCGACAACTCGCCCCATTCCGGCACTCCGGTCTCTGCTGTGTCTGCCGTCTCGGTGAGCGGCTGCTGCGCCTGCACCACGCGCGCTGCCGGTACCGTGACTTGCGGTGAATCGATGACCGGTTTCGGGGCAACATGTGGCTGCACGGCAACCTTCGGGCGCACGGTAACAGGAGGCTTCTCGACCGTGACGGGTACAGGCGGGGCCTCTATCATCGCTTTCGGCTCAATAGACGGCGGTGCGACAACCTCTGGACGCACGTCAAGCAAAGGCTGCTCGACCGGGGCTGGTAGCTGAGCGGGTGGCACGGGTGGCGACAGCACAATGGGGGGAATCGCTGGCGCCTTGTCGACAACCCGCTCGACATCCGCCCCGTCCCGATTCAGCAGGTACCCCAGCAAGGCCGCATTGAATAACAGCAGCGCAACCACGATCCACAACCAGCGCCAGGAACGCCCCGGCCGCCGCACGCCCCAGTGCGCAGACTCCAGGTCCGGCACATCTCCCAGGGTGCGCTCGCGATCGGCTTTTCTCAGCGCTTCCAGGATATATGACATACGCTACTCCGCGACTGCCGGCCGCAGCGTCGGGACGCCTTCACGCCCCGAACTGGTATTCAGATGAATCAGTGTGTGCTTGCCGACCACGCCATCGGCCATCAGCCCGCGGCTGCGCTGGAACTCCAGCACCTGTTTCTGTAGCGGGTACCCATACAGCTGCACATCCGCTGACAGCACTTTCACGCCCTGTACCCGCTCCAGCTGCTCACGTAACCAGGCCACGTCCGGGCCTCGGTCACCCGCTCTCAGGAACAAGCGGCCACCCGGCGGAGCCTGCAACATCAGCGTGTACTCCCCGTACCAGAACGGCTCTACCTCTCCGATGGTGGTGCGGTATGGTGCATTGTCGATCAACAGCTCCAGCGCCTGACCATCCAGCTGCTGCAGCAGCACCGGCACACGCGTCCCGTCCGGTGCTACCAGCTTGAGAATGGCTGGCCGGTCGAATTGACGCACGGTGTTCCAGTTGCCCTGCCCATGAGAACACAACAGCCCGTACTCCAGGGCGTAATTACAGAAACCCGGTTTCACGTCCAGCGGCAGGTCCACCGACCACAGCGCAAACAACCCGGTCCAGGCCGTACGATGCCAGGCATCGTCTGCCCCCGTCAGCAATGATTCCAGGGGGACAGCGGCAGGCGCTTCCGACTCTGCCATCGCTACCGGCGCGGCAGCCTGCTGCCCTGCCGGGACTGTGTCCAGCGGTTGTTCCGGCGGCGTATCGGGAACGACGACAGCCGCAGGTATTTCTACCGGTGCTGTCTCCGGCACCACTACAGGTGCCTGCACAACACCTTCCGGCCTTTGCCAGGGTTGATAAATATACGCGAGCACCGCCAGTGCCAGGCACAGAAACAGCAGTCCGGCCAGCACCTGCGACAAGCGACTGCTGCCGGCTTGCCCGGCAGCCCGTTGTTCAGCAAGCACTTCCTTTGCCGCCCTGCGGACCACTTTCTTGTCTACCTGTGACTTGCCCTCGACGTAAGCCCCCAGCATGGAGCGGTCGCACAGCACGTTGATCAGGCGCGGGATACCACCGGACAGATGCTGTATCCGGTCGACCGCGCCCTTGTTGAACAGGTGTTGCGAGCTGCCGCAGACCTGCAGGCGATGACGAATATACGCATCTGCCTCGTCACGACTGATCGGCTCAAGGTGGTAACGGGCAGTGACGCGCTGGGACAACTGCCGCAAGTCCTCGCGCGCCAGCATGTCACGCAACTCGGGTTGCCCGATCAGGATGATCTGCAGCAACTTCTGTGTCGACGTTTCCAGGTTGGTCAGCAGGCGAACCTGCTCCAGCACATCCGCAGACAGGTTCTGCGCCTCATCGATGACCAGCACGGTGCGGCGACCATGCGCATGGGCATCCAGCAGGTAGCGGTTCAGGATATCGATCAGTGTCTTGATGCTGCTCGTCTCGGCCGGGTAACTGATGCCAAGTTCATCACATACCGTGGCAATCAGTTCTGTCGCCGTGACCTTGGGATTGAGCACCATGGCAATGTGAACATTCTCCGGCACCTGTTCCAGCAGGCAGCGGCAGATCGTGGTCTTGCCGGTACCGACCTCGCCAGTGAGCTGCACAAATCCACCCCCCTCGCCCAACCCGTACAACAGGTGCGCAAGTGCCTCGCGGTGCCGTGCGCTCATGTATAGAAAGCGTGGATCGGGCGTGATCGAGAACGGCCGTTCGGTCAGTTCGAAGTGGTCAAGGTACATGGTCAGTGAATGATAGCAAGTTCCTGTCTGGCCGTGACGCCGGGGTGAGTCACGGGAAAGACAATATCCCGGATATTCAAACCGGCATCAGGATGCGCCCCTGGAACGACATATTACCAGAGCCTGCACCCGGTGCATGCCAGGAACGGAACAGGATAAAGCGGAGAACCAAAGAAAACCCGTGCCAGGTACACCCGGCACGGGAACAACAACGTTACGAGCTATTCAGTCGCCAGAATCACCCGCCGCATCATCCCGCAAATTGTCGCCCACGGGTGAATGCAGCACCAGGTCCATTGCACGCCAGCTTTCCATGTCAACCGACTGGCGCTTGCCATGAATATCTTCCACTATGATGCGATTGTTATGCCCCGAGACAAGCACAATAGCCCGAACCTGGATCAGTTGACCGGATAGATTACTGTACCAGTAACCGGGGATTGGCTTGTGTTGCAGAAACATTCTGCCTCCTTCGCCCAAGTCTCTTCTTATTGGCGAACTGTTATTGTTGTTCAGTACATTGGTGAGTTATATCGATACCTTGTGTACTTTATAGTCAATCCGCAACCACCGGACAATCGGCCAAAGGTACTAACCGCACTTGGATTCGCCGCAATTCAGGCAGGTGAGGCAGCCATCCATCTGGATCGCCGCCTTGGTCTGGCACTTGTTACAGAGCTGCGACCCCTCCGGGAAATCACCATTATCCGCACTCTCACCCTTGCTGCTGGCGGCTTCGAACTGGGCACGCTTTTCTGCCAGCAGTTTCATCTGGTGCTCATCCAGGCCGTCATCCTTTAGCAGGCCGATCATGCGCATGTGACACTCGATGGCATCACCGATCTCGGCAACCAGTGAAGGCATGTACTTGCCACCCTTCTTGAAATAACCGCCGCGCGGATCGAACACCGAGCGCAACTCTTCCACCAGGAAGGTCACGTCACCGCCCTTCCGGAACACGGCAGAAATAATCCGTGTCAGTGCAACAATCCACTGGAAGTGATCCATGTTTTTCGAATTAATAAAAATCTCGAACGGACGGCGCTTTTCGTTTTCGGTGCCGTGATTGAGCACGATATCGTTGATAGTCACGTACAGCGCATGCTCGGACAACGGCGTCTTGACCTTGTAGGTCGAGCCGATGAGCATCTCGGGACGCTCCAGCTTTTCGTGCATACGCACGATGTTGCCCTCGCCCTGCTCCTGCGTTGCTTTCTTTTCGACCGGTGCCGGCGTTTCCGGCTCATCCCTGTCGGCAACCTTGTAACCCACGATTTTCTTTTCTATATGAATTGACATGTTTACTCCTGCTTTCTGATCTCTTGCCGGATACGCTGTGCACCCCGACATGATTTACTGTCCTGAAACCTGTTTCCCGTCATTGCGAGCACAGCGACGGATGCATCAAGAGGCACCACTCAGAACTTGCCGTAGTAGCCTTCTTTCAAGGCATCGTACAAGTTGGCCGCGGTATGTATCTCGCCGTCATACTCCACCTCCTCGTTGCCCTTCAGGCTAACCTTCGAACCATCCTCCAGCGTGAATTCGTAGGTGGTGTTTTCCAGGTCCTCGCCCTTGACCAGCACGCCCT
>JAOUBY010000120.1 GCA_029860045.1 Gammaproteobacteria bacterium
ACCGTCGAATAGCAGCACAACCCCCTTTTTTTGCGCTAAGTCATTGAAAGTAAAACTTTAGACGTGTTTTCTCCGCAAAATTCTGCTAAAATGCCCGGCTTTATCAAGCAAGATCGCCTGTCATGCGACGGGCTAAAGGAGAAGCAAATTGGATATGGATTCAATGTTTTACTGCATCCCCCAACAGGCCTACCTGAGTGTTACCACCTGCAAGAATCTGCGTGAGCGCCCGGTTGGCAAGGCACCGGCTGGCGCACCACCCAAGCTGATTGCCTGCGAAAAGTGCACCATGCACCCGCTGGTTGACATGGCCCAGATCCCGACCGTGTCGCTGGACGCCTACCTGAGCGGCTCCAAGCCCAGGACAGCCAACCTGAACTCACCGAAAAACAAGAAGTTACTGGCCGAAGTGGCCTGATCAGCGCTATCACTCAATAGGAGTGATTGCCCCACTTGTCGCTGCGTCGCCGGCCATCGGGCGAACGACGCTCCGGATGTTCCTTGTCAAAACGTACCTCGTTGCGGCGGTCCTCATGGGTCCGCCGCACGCGTGAGCGTCTGTCGCGTAAGCCCTTGAATTGGCAAGTGCAGTGCGCCGAATCACAACCGGGAACCGGCAGCTCGGGGGCTTCGTCGAAGGTGTAGTGCTGATCCTGCAGTGCCTGGGCGGCGGGGCAGCCGGCGTGGTCGATTTTCACGCCCCAGAAAAAATTGCTGCTCTTCAGTTTTTCGAGGCCACCCGGCTTTGCCGTTGCGGCCGATGCCGCTATCGGGTGTCCGCGGCGAGGTTTGGCGCCTTGCTGGTTGCGCAGCAACCAGACCATGCCTGCGATCAGCACGATAATTACCAGTAAAATCAGAAACGTTGCCATAGCGATTTGTTCCTTGCAGCCCAGTCAACTGCACCGGAAAACCCGGCTTGTCACCTTGTTATCGGACGCTGACGGTTTTTATGAAATCCGCGTGTGCAGGCCGCGTAAACCGGGCCTCCGGGTGCCGGATATGGAACCGCGATATTGCTAGAATGGCCGGCTATGGATGTCTCCCGGATTATTGAATCACTGAATGACGCACAGCGCGAGGCGGTGTGTGCGCCAGCCGACCCGCTGCTGGTGCTGGCCGGCGCCGGTAGCGGCAAGACGCGGGTGCTGGTCCACCGCATTGCCTGGCTGATCGACGTCGAGGGGCTGTCGCCGTACTCGATCCTGTCGGTGACCTTTACCAACAAGGCGGCCGGTGAGATGCGCGGGCGTATCGAGCAGATGATCCAGGCGCCGGCGACCGGCATGTGGGTTGGCACCTTTCATGGTCTCGCACACCGCCTGTTGCGTGCGCACTGGCAGGAGGCCGGTCTGCCGCAGGGCTTCCAGATTCTTGATGCCCAGGATCAGTACCGCCTGATCCGCCGCATCCTCAAGGCCATGGACCTCGACGAGGCAAAATGGCCGCCGCGGCAGATGCAGTGGTTCATCAACAGCTGCAAGGACGAGGGTCGCCGTCCTCAACATATCGAACACCGCAATGATCCGTACCTGAAACGCCAGCTGGATATCTACCAGGCCTACGAAGAGCTGTGTCAGCGTTCCGGGCTGATCGATTTCGCCGAGATCCTGTTGCGTTCGCACGAGTTGTGGCTGAAGAATCCGGAGCTGCTGGATCATTACCGGCAACGCTTTCACCATATCCTGGTGGACGAGTTCCAGGACACCAATGCCATACAGTACGCCTGGTTACGTATGCTGGCCGGTGACACGGCACGCATTACCGTGGTGGGCGATGACGATCAGTCAATCTATGGCTGGCGCGGCGCGCGCGTGGAAAATATCCAGCGCTTTCAAAAACATTTCAAAAATACCCGCGTGGTACGACTGGAACAGAACTACCGTTCCACGGCGACCATTCTGAAAGCAGCCAATGCTGTAATCGACAACAATACCGAGCGCATGGGCAAGCAGTTGTGGACCGATGGCAACGATGGCGAGCGCATCCAGTTGTACACTGCCTACAACGAACAGGACGAGGCGCGCTTCGTGGTCGACCGCATCGAGGATCACGTTGATAACGGCAAGCGACGCAGCGATGTCGCCATACTGTACCGTTCCAACGCACAATCGCGTGTGTTTGAAGAGCGCCTGATGCAGTGCGGTATGCCGTACCGGGTGTATGGCGGGCTGCGTTTCTTCGAGCGCGCCGAGATCAAGGATGCGCTGGCTTACCTGCGCTTGACCAGCAACCGCAATGACGATGCCTCGTTTGAGCGCGTGGTGAATCACCCGCCACGCGGGATCGGCGGGCGTACCATGGACGCGGTGCGCCAGCAGTCAAAGGCTGACAGTACCTCGTTGTGGCAGGCGGCAATTACTATCGCAAATGAAAAGCTGTTGCCGGCGCGCGCGTGCAACGCGGTCATTGCGTTTCTGAAACTGGTCGATGCCATGGCCGAAGGGATCGGCAAGCTGCCTCTGGGTGAACAGGTCGAGCAGGTCATGCACCCGAGCGGGCTGGTCGATCACTTCGCTAAAGACAAGGGTGAGAAGGGCGAGGCGCGGCTGGAGAACCTGCAGGAGCTGGTCAATGCAGCACGTGAGTTCGAACCGGATCCGGATGCCGATATGGATCCGCTGTCCGAGTTCCTGTCCCATGCCGCGCTGGAAGCCGGCGAGGGGCAGGCAGATGCCTGGGAAGACTGCGTGCAGTTAATGACTTTGCATTCGGCCAAGGGGCTGGAATTCCCGCTGGTGTTTTTATGCGGGCTGGAGGAAGGCCTGTTTCCGCATCAGCGCTCGGTCGAGGAGCCGGGTCGCCTGGAGGAAGAGCGTCGGCTTTGTTACGTGGGCATCACGCGCGCACGCCAGCAACTGGTGATTACCTGTGCTGAACGCCGCCGCGTATTCGGTACGGAGACCTATTGCATGCCGTCGCGGTTCATTGACGAGATACCCAAAGAGCTGGTCGATGAGGTGCGCCCTAGACCCGGCGTAAGCAAGCCGCGTACGCAACAAGCTGCAGTACGCAGTACGGATTTCCGCGAAACATCGGCCGGTGGTTTGCAGCTTGGCCAGCAGGTACGTCATGCGAAATTCGGAGACGGCGTAATCATGAACTGCGAAGGACAGGGCAGCAGCGCGCGCGTGCAGGTCAACTTCTCGCGCGCCGGCACCAAGTGGCTGGTGCTGGCCTATGCAAATCTCGAATCGGTGGTCGCTTAGGCACCGTTGTATCTATTGTTGCAGGAGCGCTTCGCAAGCGTGATGGTTTTATCGGAAAAAAGATCGCGCTTGCGAAGCGCTCCTACTCAAATAGAAAATTCTGCAAGGGCGAATAACAGCCGCGTGTTTTTCTTGTTCGGTGCATATCGCGCCTGCAAGGCGCTCCTACGGTAATTGACGCTCCTGTAGGAGCGGACATCGTCCTCGATTTGTACTAGTGCGGCAGTGACACGCTGCCATTGGTTTCGGCGACAGGCTGTGTTGCGATGGTCGTCGGCACGGCATCCGGGCGTCCGATGTAATTGCCCTGCGCTCGATCGACGCCCATCTCTTTCAGTATCTG
>JAOUBY010000075.1 GCA_029860045.1 Gammaproteobacteria bacterium
GTTCGCTGACAAGCCGGGACAGTTTCTCTGTGGCGCTGGTATTCAAGGCCGCGGGTCTCCGGGGCTGGCGTGATGGGGCAGGATTGCAGCTATCATTTTAGTTTTATTCTTCGGGTTTGTGTTGTATAAATACAAGATAAATAAGTAGTTATTGTACAAAAGTATAGATTCCGGGTTGTTGTCCTGCCGCAACGGTCCGTTGTAAGCTAGACTCATTCACAGGCCGCAGTGGTAACTGCAGCGATATGGTAGGCAATATAAAATGGCCAGGGCAAGAAAATGGCCATGTAAAAGGCCGACAAAAAAGGCCGGTGGGAGCAGTGGATGCCAAACAAGCGCAAGAAGCTCGATCTGGAAGAGCTGAAGGTCTCCTGTCAGAACTGTACGCTGGCTGACCTGTGCCTGCCGCACGGTATGGAGAAGGCAGCACTGGTGGAGCTGGACAGCATCGTGGTGCGCCATAACCCCTACCAGCCAGGACAGCACCTGTTCCGGCCCGGTGACAGCAGCCATGCACTGTATGCCGTACGTTCGGGCGCGCTGAAATCCTACTGCATTACCGAGGACGGCGATGAGCAGGTGCTGGGATTTACCCTGCCGGGTGAGTTAACCGGCATGGATGGGCTGAGCGGCGGCAGTTATGCCAGTGCCGCGGTGGTGCTGGAAACGTCGAGTGTTTGCGAATTGCCCTTCAACCGGCTGGAAGGCCTGTGCCATGAGCTGCCGGGTCTGCACAGGCAGATGATGAGTGTGGTGGGGCGCGAGATCACCTCGGACCAGCACATGCTTATGCTGCTGGGCAAGCGTACTGCTGAAGAGCGGCTGGCGTCATTCCTGCTCAGCCTGTCGACACGCTATCACCTGCGCGATTTGTCGGCGACAGAGTTCAACCTGCCCATGTCGCGCCAGGACATCGGTAACTATCTGGGGATGGCGATTGAGACGGTCAGCCGCCTGTTTGCGCAATTTCAGGACAGGGGGCTGCTGGAAGTGCGCCGCCGCCAGGTAAAGATACTCGATCTTGACGGTGTAAGGGGAATGGTCGAGCCCTGCATGAGACAGCAGGACGCCGGCTCTATGTAGACGGCTGCTGGCGTACCACGTACTGCCTTCAGATCACCTTCGAGAACTGCTTGCCGCCGCCGTTTCTGTGCAGGTAATAGTCAAACACCATGCAGATGTTGCGTACCAGCAGGCGTCCGGCCGGCAATACCTGCAACATCTCGCTGTCGATACTGAGCAGGCCATCTGCCTGCAAGAGTTTCAGCTCTTCCAGTTCGTCTCCGAAGTGATAACTGAAACTGAAGCACCATTCTGACTCCAGTGCGCGGATATCAACCTGGAAGTTGCACATCAGCTGCAGAATTATCTCACGTCGCAACAGGTCATCCGGTTCCAGCTCGATGCCGCGCTCCAGCGGCAGATGGTTCTCGTCCAGTCTTGCGTAATACTGCTCCAGGTCACTTACATTCTGGTTGTAATTGTCACATACCTGGCCGATCGCAGACATGCCCATGCCGATGACGTCGCAGTTCCCGCATGTGGAATAGCCCTGGAAATTGCGCTGCAGTCTGCCATTCTGTTGCGCGATGGCCAGCTCATCATCCGACCTGGCGAATTGATCCATGCCGAGGTACACGTAGCCTGCGCTGGTCAGCAGTTTGATAGTCAGTTGCAGGAGGTCAAGTTTCTCGTCCGGTGACGGCAGCTCACTCGATTCGATGAGACGTTGCGGATTGAAGCGCGCCGGCAGGTGTGCGTAGTTATATACTGCAATACGGTCCGGTGACAGTGCGATGGTTTGCTCGAGCGTGCCGGTAAAGGTTTCAATTGTCTGCAGGGGCAGGCCGTACATCAGGTCGATGTTGACCGACTTGAAACCCAGCATGCGCACCGACTCGATCGCGGCCTGTGTGATTTCCTGGCTCTGCGGGCGATTGATCGCGCGTTGAATGTCCGGGTTGAAGTCCTGCACCCCGAAGCTGACGCGGTTGAAGCCACACTTGCGCAGCACGGACAGCTTCTCCGGGTCGACCGAACGCGGGTCGATCTCAATCGAGTATTCGCCCATATCATCGTCACGCAGCGTAAAATTACGGCGCGTGATTTCCATTAATTCAAGGATCTGTTCGTTATCCAGAAAGGTCGGTGTGCCGCCGCCCCAGTGCAGTTGCTCCACTATGCGGTCACGATCAAACATGCGTGCCTGCAGCGCAATCTCCGTATGCAGGTATTTCAGGTATTCGTCAGCCTGCGTGTGATCCTTCGTTACCACCTTGGTGCAGGCGCAGTAGAAGCAGGCGGTGTCGCAGAACGGAATATGAAAATACAGCGACAGACTGCGCGGGATCGGGTCCTCGTTGCTGTGTTGCGCCCAGCGCTGGTAGTCCTCCTCGGTTACGTCGGTGTGGAAGCGGGCAACCGTTGGGTAGGAGGTATAACGCGGACCACTCAGGTCATAGCGTCGGATCAGGTCGGCATCAAAGATAATGTTCTGTTTCATTCCCGTATAGTTATGTGACAACATTTCTGCTGAACGGAAATTTTCCACTTATCAGGCGCTGTCCAACTTGACATATATCAACTCATTCCGAGTTAGTGTCGTGTGTTTGTGCTTCCACCTGCAGTACATGCCGCAACACAGGTATTAGCGAATCATGATTGACCGATATTGCGTCGATTCCCAGCTGCACCAGCCAGCCGGCCAGTTCGGGAAAATCGGACGGTGCCTGTCCGCAGATACTGACCGGTTTGCCCGCACGCTTGCCGGCCTTAATTGCCAGGGAAATCATTGCCATGACGGCAGGATCGCGCTCATCGAAACGCTCCAGCAGTGATGAATCCCGGTCCACGCCCAGGGTGAGCTGCGTGAGGTCATTGGAGCCGATGGAGTATCCGTCGCACTGCGCGAGAAAATCCTCTGCCAGCAACACGTTGGCCGGCAATTCACACATGATGTAGACCTGCAGCCCATGCTCGCCGCGCGCCAGTCCGTATCCGGACATCAATTCCAGCACATGGGTGAGTTCATGCACGCTGCGTACGAACGGGATGACCAGCCGCACGTTGTCGAGCCCCATTTCGGTGCGTACCTTGTGTAACGCGCGGCATTCCAGTGCAAAACATTCCCGGAATTCCTCCGAGTAGTAACGCGACGCACCACGCAGACCCAGCATGGGGTTTTCTTCCTGTGGCTCATAGCGCTCGCCACCGAGCAGCGTGGCATATTCGTTGGACTTGAAGTCACTCAGGCGCACATTCACCGGGCGCGGGTAAAATGCCGCGGCAATGGTGGCGATACCCTCGCTGAGACGGTTGACGTAGAAGTCGACCGGGCCTGCATAGCCGTGCGTGCGTGCGGCAATTTGCTGCTGCAGTTCAGTATCCAGCTGATCGTATTCCAGCAATGCGCGTGGATGAACGCCGATGGTATCGGCGATGATGAATTCCAGTCGTGCCAGCCCGACTCCAGCGCAGGGCAGGCTGGCGCGTTCCAGTGCCGTGCCCGGATTGCTGATATTGAGCAGGATTTGCGTCTTCGGCGTGGCGATCTCGCCAATGTCCTGCTGTTCGACGGTAAATGGCAGTTCGCCTTCCAGGATGAGGCCTTCGTCCCCGCTGGCGCAGGATACGGTGATCTTGCTGCCGTCGGGAATGATCCCGGTGGCGTTATTGGTGCCGACCACAGCGGGGATGCCGAGTTCGCGCGCAATGATGGCCGCGTGACACACGCGACCGCCACGGTTGGTGACTATTGCCGCGGCCTTTTTCATGATCGGCTCCCAGTCCGGGTCGGTGATATCAGTTACCAGGACCTCGCCGGGCTGGAGTTCGCTCATATGAGTGGAGTCGAGAATGATGCGTGCCGTGCCGCTGGCAACCTGCTTGCCGACACTGCGCCCGCGCGTGATCACCTTGCCCCGTGTCTTCAGTTCGTAGCTGACCAGTTGCAAGCCTGTGCGGGTCGCGTGCACTGTTTCGGGGCGTGCCTGCACGATATACAGCTTGCCATCATCGCCATCACGCGCCCACTCTATATCCATAGGTTGTGGCCTGCCATGACGCTCTGAATAGTGCTGTTCGATGGTGATCGCCATGCGCGCCAGCTGCAATACCTCATTGTCCGTTATGCAAAAACGTTGCTGTTCCCTGGGATGCACCTCGACGTTGCGCGTGGACGGACCGGTAACGCTGTCGCTTGCATAGACCATCTTGATTTTTTTCTCGCCCAGTCGTCGGCGCAGGATCGGCGCATGCCCCCCGGTCAGTGTCGGCTTGAATACCAGGAATTCGTCCGGGTTCACCGTGCCACCGACCACGTTCTCGCCAAGACCCCATGATGCCGTTACCAGTACCACGTCGCGGAAACCGCTTTCGGTGTCAAGGGTGAACATGACCCCGGATGTGCCCCGGTCAGAGCGCACCATCTTCTGCACACCGATGGACAACGCCACGCTCATGTGGTCGAAGCCCTGGTGCACGCGGTAGGAAATTGCGCGGTCGGTAAACAGCGAGGCCAGCACGCGCTTGCAGATCTGCAGCAGGTTGTCGATGCCGTGTATATTCAGGTAGGTCTCCTGCTGGCCGGCAAACGAGGCGTTCGGCAGGTCCTCGGCAGTGGCGGAGCTGCGCACGGCTACATCGAGGTGACTGCCATATTCGTCTTCCAGGGCGCGGTAGGCAGCACTTATCTCGTCGGCGATGTCATCCGGGAAGCTGCCGCCGCTGATCCATGAGCGGATCTGGGCGCCGGTCTGCGCCAGTGACTGTACGTCCTCGACATCCAGCATGGCCAGTGCATCGGTTATGCGTTGTACAAGTCCGTTGTGCCGCAGGTAGCTACGGTAGCCTTCGGCGGTCACCGCAAAGCCGTCGGGCACCCTGATGCCGTGTGCGTCCAGTGCGCTGAACATTTCACCCAGTGATGCGTTCTTGCCGCCGACGATATCGACATCACCGATACCAAGTTCGGAGAACATTTTTATGTATCTGTAGTCTGTCATCTGCCTGTAGCCATAATGGTCCCTGGCCCCTCTTTTCAGGGGCGTGATTCATGGTCTGTTGTCGGTGGCGACCGAAAACAGCGCGAAATGCGATCAAGACGGTTTCCCCGCCTGGCCAATCATTCCATCTTGTCCGGACTGTCGCTTGATCCGTGTCAAGAATCTTCCTGAATTGTTAATAGTAATGGAATGGCGCGTGACTGCTTTTATGTTCCCTTAACCCCCATGTATCCTATATTGTTATCCGGTGGTTACCCGTTGCCAACAGGGTGTTGTAATAACACGATGATTCGCTCTTCCGGGATTACCTCTGCACTTGCAGCCGAACGCCTGGTGCAATACGGGGCGAATCGCCTGCCCGAGCCGGAGACAACCGGCTTGCTGAAAATATTTATAAGTCAATTCAGAAGCCCGTTCATATACGTATTGTTTGTCGCCGCCATAGCCTCGTTCGGGCTCGGCCAGCGGGTTAATGCACTGTTCATTTTTCTCGTTCTGCTGCTTAACGCGCTGATCGGGACCATCCAGGAATATTCTGCCGCACGCGCCGCTGCTGCATTGCGTCAAATGGTGCCATACCGTGCCACGGTCATTCGTGACGGTCGTGCCATCACCATCAACACCACCGATATCGTACCCGGTGACTACGTGCAGTTGGTCAGCGGCGACCGTGTGCCGGCGGACATGCGCCTTGTTGAGGCGCATGAATTACAGGTGGATGAATCCATGTTGACGGGCGAGTCCGTCGCGACCCTCAAGGACACCGGGGTGGAAACCGTCGAAGACGCGCCGCTTGGTGATCGTGCCGACATCAGCTTCGCCGGCACGGTCGTGCTGCGCGGGCGCGGGGCGGGGGAGGTGATTGCGACCGGCAGTGCGACCGAGATCGGGCAGATTGCGGCCGATATTGGCGCGGAACTCGATATCGCTCCGCCCCTCATGCAGCGTATCGAACGTTTCACGCTGCGCATTACCTATGCCATCCTGGTACTGGTTGCACTGATCTTTCTTGTTACCGTGCTGCGTGGAGATGACCTCGCCTCTGTGTTCCTGCTCGGTGTGGCGCTGGCGGTTTCCGCGATTCCGGAAGGCCTGCCTGCCGCCATGACAGTCGCACTCGCTATTGGCATGCGGCGCATGGCGCGCCGCCACGTCATCATCCGCCGCCTGCTCGCTGTCGAGTCCCTTGGTTCCTGTACCTATATCGCATCTGACAAGACCGGGACGCTGACAGTCAACGAAATGACCATTCGTCGCATCGTGTTGCCGGACAATGCATCGTTTGACGTCAGTGGCGAAGGACTTGATCTGCACGGGCTTGTCACACCAGGCACAGAAGGTGCAGATAGCAGTCGCCTGCAGCTGCTGGCGCACGCCGGCCTGCTCGCCAACGAGGCTGAACTGGACGATGGGCCCGATGGGCGCGTGCCACGCGGTGATGTCGTCGACGTGGCCTTCCTGGTGCTGGCCGACAAGCTCGGGATGGATTATCGCGCAGTGCGCACGCGCTGCCAGGAACAGGGCAAGGTGCCCTATGAGTCCATCCATGCTTTTGCCGCCAGCGTAAACCAGTACGAGGGGGGTTACGAGATTTTCGTCAAGGGCAGTGTCGAGCGTCTGCTGGAAATGTGTGCCCATGCCCGTGGCGTGGACGGGCTTGACCGGGCGAAGATCGAACAACAGGCCAGCGCACTGGCGCAGGCAGGTTACCGCGTACTTGGTCTGGCGCGCCGCAGTGTAAACATTGTTCCGGCCGAACCGGAGGAGTTTCTGAGTGATATGGAATTCATCGGTATCGTTGGCATGATGGATCCGTTACGCCCGGAGGCACTGGCTGCTGTGCAGCAATGCCATGATGCCAGTATCAAGGTGGCGATGATCACCGGCGATCACCCGCAGACTGCCTGTGCGATCGCACTGCAACTCGGTATTGCCGATGCGGAGATGGAGCCGGTTACCGGTCAGCAGATTCGCGAGGCGGCGAATAGTGGAGCCGATGCGCTGCATGTGCTGGTCGAAAATTCACGCGTTTTTGCGCGTATCGAGCCGCATCAGAAAAAGCTGATTGTCGAGCAGTTGGTAGCGGATGGCGAGTTCGTCGCGGTGACCGGCGACGGTGTGAATGACGCGCCGGCACTGCGCCAGGCGCATGTCGGCGTGGCCATGGGCAGGCGCGGGACTGACGTTGCTCGCGAGAGCGCAGATATCATCCTCGCAGATGATAACTTTGCCTCTATCGTGGCCGGTATTACCCAGGGACGCATCGTCTACAACAACATTCGCAAGGTCATCTTCCTGTTGATTTCCACCGGTGCGGCGGAGATGGCGCTGGTTATGTTGTCACTACTGTCCGGTATGCCGTTGCCATTGCTGCCGATCCAGTTACTGTGGCTCAACCTGGTGACCAATGGCATACAGGATGTGGCGCTTGCGTTCGAGCCGGAGGAAGGTCACGAGCTGCAGCGCCCTCCGCGTGCGCCCAGCGAGCCGATCTTCAACCGCCTGATGCTGGAACGCGTTATCGTCAATGCGCTGGTAATGGGCTGTCTCGCGTTTGCCGTGTTCAGCTGGCAAATCGGCAATGGTGCGACGGTGGAGGGTGCGCGCAACATAACACTGCTGCTTATGGTGTTGTTTGAAAACGTGCATGTGCTAAACAGCCGCTCTGAAGTCACCTCGATTTTCAAACAGTACTTTTTCGGAAATCCCCTGCTGCTGTTCGGCATGCTGGGTGCGCAGGGTATTCATATTGCTGCCATGTACACACCGGGCCTGCGTGACATCCTGCAGGTTGCGCCGGTTACACTGCACCAGTGGATGCAGCTGCTGATGATTGCGCTGGTCCTCATCGTGGTGGACGAGGTACACAAGCGGTGGAGTGGAAAGACTGCGGCAATTGTGGGTAGTTAAAGCAGCAGGCGGCCAGGTCAGCAGATTCTTGGTAGTGGGTCGTCCTCAAGCTCTTCCAGAATGCGTTCGCCACCGAGCGCGGTCTTCATTAATACATGCCTGTGTTGCGCATCAATACTTCCGATGATGGCGGCATCAGCCCCTTCCGGTAACGCGCGCCAGCTTTGTAAAAGTCTTTCTGCCTGCCCGGGCTCAACCACGGCAACAACCCGGCCCTCGCAGGCGAGGTAGAGCGGGTCATAGCCGAGCATGTCGCAAACCGACTGCACGGCATCGCGTACCGGGATGTCCGGCTGCCTGAGTGTGACGCCCATTCCCGTTGCGCGTTGCAGCTCGTGGCACACGGTAGCGAGTCCGCCGCGGGTCGGGTCGCGCATGAAGTGCAGGCCTTCAATATCAAGCGCGGCCCGGGTCAGTGGTAACACGCTCGCCGCATCGGACTGTACATCGCCATGCAATCCAAAAGCCTCGCGTGCCAGCATTACCGAGATGCCGTGGTCGCCGACCGGCCCGCTTGCCAGCAGCACGTCGCCGTCCTTGATGCGATCGAGCCCGACCGGGTGCGGGTGCCGGATCCCGATGCCGGTAGTAGCCAGGTACAGGCCGCCACCTTCACCGCGACGTAATACCTTGGTGTCACCGGCGACAACCGTTACGCCAATATCACGTGCGGCGGCAGCCAGGCTGCTGATAATGCGATCCAGTGTTGCGATTTCCATGCCTTCCTCGATGAAGGCGTTAAGACTCAGGTAGCGTGGTGTCGCGCCGGCCACGGCGAGGTCGTTGGTGGTGCCGTGTACCGCGAGCGTTCCTATGTTGCCACCCGGGAATTCCAGTGGCTGCACGGTGAAACCGTCGGTGGTAAACAGTACCTCGCTGCCGTTCAGAGCGAGTGGCACGGCGTCGGCCTGTACGTCCAGATCGGGATTGGACAGGTGGCGCGCAAAGATCTCGTCAATCAGCTCGCGCATGTAGCGACCGCCATTACCGTGTGCCAGCGAGATATGGGTATCCTGCATGGTCATTATCCGTTCGTGGCCTCCGCGCCGTATTCAATTACCTGCCCGTAACACAGGCCGGCGTCATTCACCGGAATATCATCTGGTAAGGTGACATCAAATCCGTCCTGTTGCAGCAGGGTAAATACCTGCTCGGTCAGTACCCGGTTCTGGAATACGCCACCAGACAGGCCGATGCGCTGCACACCGTGCTGTTCGTAGGCGCAGCGTGCCTGCTGCGCAATGGCAGCGGCCAGGCTGGCATGAAACACGCCGGCCCGTTCAGCGACGCTGCGCCTGTTGTCCTGCAGCATTGTCAGCAGCGGTGCCCAGTCGCTGATCCAGAGGCCAGCGTCATTTTGCGCGAGTGTCAGTTCAATTGCCCTGGTCATTCCCTCGCAGGCGGCCTCAAGCAGCATCGGACCCTGGCCCTCGAAACTGGCAAAGTTGCACAGTCCGGTCAGTGCGGCGGCGGCATCGAACAGTCGTCCGGCCGCACTGCTTTGTGGTGTGTTGACACGTTGTTGCCAGGCCTGTTGTGCCAGTGTCGCGTTGTCGGGCAGGCAATTGCATGATGTGCCGGTTTCCCAGCACAGCGCCGCAGCGCTGCGCCACGGTTCACGCCCGGCACGTTCGCCGCCGGGAAGAAAAAATGGCCGCAGGCTGGCAAAACGCTGCCAGTGGCCGGGGTGTCCCAGCAGTGCCTCGCCACCCCACAACGTGGCATCTGCCCCATAGCCGACGCCGTCCCAGGTAAACACCAGCGCAGGTGCCG
>JAOUBY010000014.1 GCA_029860045.1 Gammaproteobacteria bacterium
TATCCTGAATTTCTTCCCTGTATCCCGTGGGGTTTTCACTGCGAAACGGGGGGTGAAATCTGGAACTCGGGCGCGCGCAGGAGTATATTTGCGCCTCGACTAAATGCTGCTGCGGGAGAGAGTGCGGGCTTGTGGGCCTGACACCGCCGAAGGCGCAACACGCCAGGAAACGCTCAGGCAAACAGGACCGTAGCAGAAGTTGACTCTGGAGAGCGGCCGCTGCGCGGCCCACCGAAGGGGACAGGTGCCGTAGTATCCGCATCTACTCTCTCAGGTTGCCGGACAGAGGGGCGACGGCAGCAGGCGCTGTCCGTCGCCCCTTTTGCTTTTTTGAACCGGAAAATTAAACGGGAAAATCATGGCCAACAAGACTCCATTGTTCGACGAGCATCTTGCCGATGGCGGCAAGATGGTTGATTTCGCCGGTTGGCAGATGCCAATCAATTATGGTTCGCAGATCGAGGAGCACAATAATGTGCGCCAGGATGCGGGTATGTTCGATGTTTCGCACATGACCGTGGTGGATCTGACCGGGGCACGCACGCGCGAGTTTCTGCGTTACCTGCTGGCCAATAATGTCGATCGCCTTAAAGACAGCGGCAAGGCCCTGTACAGCTGCATGCTGAACGAGGACGGTGGTGTCATCGATGACCTGATTGTCTATTTTATCCGTGATGACTTTTTCCGCATGGTGGTAAACGCCGGGACCCACGACAAGGACCTGGCCTGGCTGCAAAAGCAGTCCGCAGCCTTTGACGTGACAGTGACCGAACGCCCGGAACTGGCCATGATCGCAGTACAGGGGCCGAATGCGCGTGACAAGGCGCTGCCGTTGCTGAGTGACTCGGTGCGCGGCCCGGCTGCCGAACTGAAACCTTTCTTTGGTGTGTTCGATGGCGACTGGTTTATCGCGCGCACCGGTTACACCGGCGAGGACGGTTTCGAGATCGTGCTGCCCGCTGCCGTGGCAGCAGACTTCTGGAGTCGTCTGCGTGCTGCCGGGGTGCGGCCGACCGGGCTGGGTGCGCGAGACACGCTGCGCCTGGAGGCCGGCATGAACCTGTACGGTACCGACATGGACGAAACAGTCAGTCCGCTGGAATCGGCGCTGGGCTGGACAATTGCCTGGGAGCCGGCCGAGCGTGACTTTATCGGGCGCAAGGCGCTGCAGCAGCAGCGCGAGGCCGGGACACGCCAGAAACTTGTTGGTCTGTTACTGGAAGACAAGGGCGTTCTGCGCAACCACCAGAAGGTGGTGGCCGGTAATGGCGAGGGCGAGATTACCAGCGGCAGCTTCTCGCCGACCCTGCAGCGTGCCATTGCCTTTGCCCGGGTGCCAAAAGATACCGGCGACAGCTGCCAGGTGGATGTTCGCGGCAAGCTGCTGAACGCCCGTGTCGTCAAGCCGCCGTTCGTACGTAACGGTGCCGCACAGATCGAACTCTGAATAGCGTATTTGTCAGACAATCTACAGCACATACAAAGTGAGGCAAGCATGAGCAATATCCCTGTTGAACTGAAATATTCAAAATCACATGAATGGGTACGTCACAATGACGATGGTTCAGTGACCGTGGGTATTTCCGATAGTGCCCAGGATCAGCTGGGCGACATGGTCTTTATCGAGGTGCCGGAAGTCGGGCAGACCGTTACCGCTGAAGAGGCATGTGCCGTGGTCGAATCGGTGAAGGCGGCCTCTGATGTCTATGCGCCGGTCTCCGGTGAGGTGGTGGAAGTCAACGAGAGCCTGGTGGACAGTCCGGAAGCAGTAAACCAGGACGCCTATGGCGCCGGCTGGCTGTTCCGCGTACAGCCTTCCGAGGCGGCAGAACTGGATGCGCTGATGGATGGCGATGCCTATTCCGCATTTCTCGAAGACGATGCACATTGATAACGCAGTTGCCTTACCGCTACTGTCAGTAAGTATTACCTGGATCTGTTACGACTATGCCATTCATTCCACACACTGAGTCCGATGTGAAGGACATGCTTGCTGCCATCGGTGCCAGCGATATCGAAACCCTGTTCGACGAAATACCCGACAAGCTGCGCATGGGTAAACTGACCGGCGTTCCGGACGGGATGAACGAGCAGGAAGTTACCCGGCTCATGATGGAGCGCGCCGAGCAGGATGGCCGGCCGCTGTGTTTCATGGGCGCCGGTGCCTACGATCATCACATCCCGGCCGCGGTATGGGAAATCACCACGCGCGGGGAGTTCTACAGTGCCTATACGCCCTACCAGGCAGAGGCCAGCCAGGGCACGCTGCAGCTGATCTACGAATTCCAGACCATGATGACCGGTCTGACCGGGCTGGATGTTTCCAATGCCTCCCTGTACGACGGGGCATCGGGCCTGGCGGAGGCAGTGCTGATGGCGGTTCGTGGTAACCGCAAGTCAAAATCCGGCCGTATCCTGGTGCCGACTACCGTGCATCCGGAATACCGCAAGACCACACACACGATCGTGAAGAACCAGGACATCGAACTGGTCGAGTTGCCTTACTGTCCTGAAGGCGGCAATACACTGGTCGACTCGCTTGCAGAGTATGAAGGGCAGGATATAGCCGCGCTGGTGATCCAGCATCCGAATTTCTTCGGCATCCTGGAAGACGTGGACGTGCTGACCGACTGGGCGCATGCGCAGGGTGCGCTGGTGATTGCCATTGCCAACCCGACCTCGATGGCGCTGCTCAAACCGCCGGGTCGCTGGGGTGAAAAAGGTGCCGATATCGCCTGTGGCGAGGGCCAGCCGCTGGGTGTGCCGATGATGGCTGGCGGCCCGTATTTCGGTTACATGTGCTGCAAGCAAGCACTGGTGCGCCAGATGCCGGGCCGTATTGTCGGGCGTACCATCGACCGTGACGAGCGTGAAGGTTTCACCCTGACACTGCAGGCACGCGAGCAGCACATACGCCGCTCCAAGGCGACCTCGAATATCTGCACCAACCAGGGACTACTGGTGACGGCCGCAACTATATATATGTCCCTGCTGGGGGCGGAAGGGCTGCGGCGCGTGGCACAGGCCTGTCACGAGAATACCCGCAAGCTGGTGTCTGCGCTGACGGCGAATGACTGTGTCGAGCCGGTGTTCAACCGGCCGTATTTCCACGAGACACCGCTGCGCCTGTCTGTGCCGGTCGAGGGTGTGGCGCGCTCACTGCATGCACACAACATCCTGCCGGGTTACCTCATGGCACAGGCATACCCGGAGCTGGGTGATGCACTGCTGGTGTGTGCCACCGAGACACGTACCGATGCGGATATCGAGACCTATGCCAGCCACCTGAATCGCACCATTGATGCGCAGACGAAGGCGGGGTGTCCGGTTAAACCGAAGATGGCGTAAATACACCAGGAAGAGGGAGAGATAAAATGGCGACAGTAACCCTGCAGGGAACAGCATGTAACACCAATGGCGAGTTGCCGGCCGTGGGCAGCAAGGCGCCGGATTTCCACCTGGTCGACGGCAAGCTGAACGATGTGCGGCTGGCGGACTACCAGGGCAAAAAAATCCTGATGAATATTGTGCCCAGTCTGGACACCCCGACCTGTGCGACCTCGACCAGCAAGTTCAACCAGCATGCGGCTGGTCGTGATGACGTGGTCATGCTGGTGATTTCGGCCGATCTGCCGTTTGCACAGGGGCGTTTTTGCGGTGCGGAAGGCATAGAGAACGTCATCCCGCTGTCACTGATGCGTACGCGTGGCTTTGCCAAGGATTATGGCGTGTTGATTACCGACGGCCCGCTGGCCGGTATTACCGCGCGCGCGGTCGTGGTGGTGGATGCCGAAGGTATGGTGAGCTACACGCAGCTGGTGCCGGAAATTGCCGACGAGCCGGATTACGAGGCGGCACTGGCGGCAGTGTGATGCCGCGAGCGTTATTTGATTGTTAATCGCGCCTGCAAGGCGCTCCTACACAATGGTTTAGCAGTTATGTTGATATTTGAACAATCACACCCTGGTCGCCGGGCCCTGGCACAGGCACCGCACCAGCCTGCGGAAACACCGGATATCCCGGATGAATTACTGCGTGAAGAACCGCCGTTGCTGCCGGCCGCCTCGGAAATGCAGGTGGTCCGTCACTACACGCGCCTGTCGCAGAAAAATTTCTCCATTGACACCCAGTTCTACCCGCTGGGTTCCTGCACCATGAAGTACAACCCGCGCGCTTGCAACAGGCTTGCCATGCTGCCGGGATTCCTCGCCCGTCATCCGCTGGCGCCGGTATCGATGGGGCAGGGCTTTCTCGCCTGTATGTATGAACTGCAGGAGATGCTCAAGCACGTGACCGGCATGCCGGCAGTATCACTCTCGCCAGCCGCTGGCGCGCAGGGCGAATTTACTGGCGTGGCCATGATCCGTGCCTATCACGATGCCAATGGGGATACCGCGCGCAATGAAATCCTGGTGCCGGATGCAGCGCACGGGACCAATCCGGCTACCGCTGTCATGTGCGGGTACAAGGTGCACGAGATTCCCACCGATCGAAATGGTGACGTGGATATGGAAGCGCTGCGTGAGGCGGTAGGTCCGCATACCGCAGGTATCATGCTGACCAATCCGTCCACGCTGGGCGTGTTTGAACGTCGTATCGAGGAAATTGCCGGCATCATCCACGAGGCCGGTGGCCTGCTGTACTACGATGGCGCAAACCTGAATGCCATTCTTGGCAAGGTGCGTCCGGGTGACATGGGCTTTGATGTTATTCACATGAACCTGCACAAGACCTTCTCAACGCCACATGGCGGCGGTGGTCCGGGTGCCGGCCCGGTCGGTGTCAGCAAGCGACTGGAGCCGTTCCTGCCGGTGCCGGTGGTGGGTTTCGACGGCGACGAGTACTACTGGATTACCGAGGACGTTCGGCCGCAGAGTATCGGCCGCCTGTCGGCCTTCATGGGCAATGCCGGTGTGCTGATGCGTGCCTATATCTATGCGCGCATGCTCGGTAGCGAGGGCATGCATCGCGTCGCCGACTACGCCACGCTGAATGCCAATTACCTCATGGCGCGGCTCACCGATGCCGGTTTTGACTTGGCCTTTCCGGGCCGTCGTGCGACACACGAATTCATCGTGACCCTGAAGCGCCAGCAGAAGGAGCTGGGCATTACCGCGATGGACTTTGCCAAGCGCCTGCTGGATTACAATTTTCATGCACCGACCACCTACTTTCCGTTACTGGTGCCCGAGTGTCTGTTGATCGAGCCGACCGAGACCGAGACAAAAGAGGAGCTCGACGGTTTTGTCGAAGCCATGATTCGTATCCAGCAGGAAGCGGAGAACAGTCCGGAACTGCTCAAGGAAGCGCCACATACCCAGCCGGTGCGACGACTTGATGAGGTGCGTGCTGCCAAGCAGCTCGATCTAGCCTGGAGTCCGGCAGCGGAATAAAGTTGTCGGCAGGTTTGCTCCATGCCTGTGGATGTATCAGGTGGCCGTGGGGGCAGATCGGAATCACGGTAAATCTATTTAGTCCAACTGACAGGAATACGCCTTATGTCTGCGCTGATCTGTGGTTCATTTGCCTATGACACCATCATGGTGTTCCATGACCAGTTCAAGAATCACATCCTGCCGGACAAGGTGCATATTCTGAACGTCTCGTTCCTGGTGCCGGATATGCGACGCGAGTTCGGTGGCTGTGCCGGAAATATTGCCTACAACCTGAAGTTGCTGGGTGGTGAGCCGGTGCCGATGGGTACGGTGGGCAGCGACTTTGCTCCGTATGCCGAGTGGATGGATCTGAATGGCATTGACCGGCGCCATGTCACGTTGCTGGAAAACACCTATACTGCGCAGGCCTTCATCACCACCGACATGGACGACAACCAGATCACCGCCTTTCACCCGGGCGCGATGAATGGCGCGCACGTCAACCGGACCCACGATGCACAGGGTATTACCATTGGTATCGTCTCGCCGGACGGCCGCCAGGCGATGCTGGAGCACGCCGACCAGTTTGCCGAGAATGGTATTCCCTTTGTATTTGACCCGGGCCAGGGGCTGCCGATGTTTGGTGGTGAGGAACTGGGTACCTTCATCGACCAGGCCAGCTGGGTGAGTGTCAACGATTATGAACTGCAACTCTTGCAGGAGCGTACCGGCCTGTCGCCGCACGAGATAGCGGACCGTGTGGAGGCGCTGGTGGTTACGCTGGGTGGGGAGGGTTCCCATATCTATACCGACGGCCGGCGCATCGACATCCCGGCTGCGCAAGTGAGCGCACTGAACGACCCGACCGGTTGTGGTGACGCCTATCGCGGTGGCCTGTTATACGGCTTGATGAACGGGCTGGACTGGGAAACAACCGGGCGTATTGCCGCATTGATGGGCGCCATCAAGATCGAACAGCATGGCACCCAGAATCATCGCTTCACGAATGAAGAATTCCGTGCGCGTTACCAGGACAGTTTCGGGGTTGAGCTGGACTAGGGCATTACCGGCAGGGTGCAGGTAAAAAGTGCCGTCCATGGCGCCTTGCTTTCCCTGATCTCATTGAGCTTTCAGGGTAAGCATGTCATGTAACGGGTGAAGGCAGAATCAGCCAGAACGGTTAGTACAAAGGTAGTACCCTCGCGCAGCGTGGTTATCTTGCCTGGTTATCCGGGGTTATCCCTGCGAGCAATGTCTCCAGCGTATCCAGTACTTCCTGCATTGATTGCACAGAGCCTGTGTCGCGGGCTTCCTCAAGCGATCTGAATCTGTCGGTAAACTCGGTCAGTCCGAAATACTGCACCAGCCCCTTCAACTGGTGCATATGATCTGCGAAATGCGCCTGGTCACCCGAGTCGAGCGCCTTGCGCAGGGCATTTAACTGTCTGCCCAGTTCCCGCTGCAGGCGCTTTTGAAATCCGGCCGGCCGTGTCATGGCATCCCGCTCGCCGGTATCCGCCTCCTGCGCTGGTAGCTGGCACCACTTGTGCAGAATATTGACCAGCTTCTGTTCGGCGACCGGCTTGTACAGGACGTCATCCAGCCCGAGTGATTCGAGGTACTGATCGCTGTCGGCAAACACATCTGCAGTCAGTGCGATGATCGGCGTCAGGCGGTTTGTCCCCTCGCGGATTAGTTGTGTTGCCCTGATTCCACCCATGACCGGCATGTGTATGTCCATGAGGATAAGATCGAACAGCCTGTGTGCTGCCAGTTTGCAGGCCTCCTCGCCATTCTCCGCCAGGGCAACATGGGCCCCGTGGCTGCTCAGTAACTGGTCGAACAGTCGCTGATTAAAGCTGTTGTCCTCGACGACCAGCACATTAAGGCGAGCAAATGTTTTTTTCTGGTCTGGGTTAACTGCTGTAGCGATGTTTTCGGCGCCGGTTTCGTCATCCAGTGACAGGACTTTTCTTATTACGCGCAACAGCCGGTCACTGCGCGGAGGCTTGGACAGGATGCACATCTGTGTATCGGCAATACAGGTTGGCAGGTCGTGCAGTTCGTCACCGATCAGCACTATTGCCGGTGCACTGCAGATGCGTCTTACATCCTCCAGCCAGGCATCGTGCGGGATGCCGTTATATTCATCCTGGGACAGGCCCATGATCAGCAATTCGCAGGGGGAGTCCTGCTGTGCGTCGGCGGCAAGAATTTCCATCAGCCTGTCGCGATCAGCGGTGTTGAATACCGTTGCGCCCCAGGTGAAGAAGCGGTTGCGGAGTGCGCGCAGGGCAAACGGGTTGCGGTCATAAACCAGCACCTTTCTGCCAACAAGCGGCTTGATGGCGTTCTTCCTGGCGGTGACTTCATTCGGTACATGGACAGTGAAACTGAAGGTCGAGCCTGTGCCGGGGAAGCTGTTAACGTGTATCTCGCCGCCCAGCAGATCGGCCAGTTTCTTGCAAATGGAAAGCCCCAGTCCCGTGCCACCGTATTTCCGGCTGGTGGAAATATCCCCCTGGATAAAAGGATCAAAGATGTGTGCCTGCTCTGCCTCACTCAGACCGATACCGGTATCGGTTACCGAGAAATTTATCGTGGCCACGCCGTTGTCAGGGGTTTCCGCTGATACCTCGACAATCACGTGCCCGTCATTGGTGAACTTGATGGCGTTGTTGATGAGGTTTGTCAGTAGCTGGCTGATGCGGTTCGGGTCGCTGGTGATGTACTGCGGCACATCCGAATGGATATACAGGACCAGCTCAAGGCGCTTCTCGTGCGCCTGTTTGCTGAATATGCTGATAGCGTTTTCCAGCGCCTCGTGCAGATCGAAAGAAATCGACTCAAGGTCAAGCGTGTTTGAATCCAGTCGGCTATAGCCCAGGATGTCGTCGATAATCAGCAGCAGTTGCGAGGCGGCTTGCGTGATAGTGTGGATATATTCCTGCTGGTTCTCTGACAGCCCGGTCTTTTCCAGCAGTCCGGAGAACCCGATGACGGCGCTCAGCGGTGTACGTATCTCGTGGCTCATGCGTGCCAGGAAATCCGATTTGGCCGCGCCGGCATTGACGGCATCCGACCTCGCCTGGTCAAGTTCAGCATTTCTGCTTTCCAGTTTCCTTACGGTCTCCTGCAGGGCTTCCGTGGCTTCCTCGACCTCCTTCCGCAACTGTTTCTGCGTATCTTCCAGCGTCCCGGCCATCTGGTTGATGCCCTGTTCCAGGGTGCCGAGTTCACCCGGCGATCTACCCGCCGAGCGTGCCGACAGTCTGCCGCCGGTTAGTTCATTGACAATGCCGGTTAGCTGGATGATGGGCCCACTCACGCTGTGGGCGACAAGATAGGCCAGTAGTATGCTTAGCAGCAGACCGCTGCAGGTCAATACAATGCCGGTCAGCAGGATGGAGTTACGGCGATGTTCCATCGCGGCAGTAGAGAGGCTGATCTGTACACTGCCGATAGGCTGTGAAGTGTCGGTAGCCGGTGCCTCTCCGGATTCGATGTCGAAGTCGAGTATCTCGACACCGGCGCGCAGGACCGGCGCGGTAAATGTCACGATCTGGTCAGCCCTGGGTTCTGTACCCGCCTTGTTGATATGAAGCAGCAGCCTGCCACTGTTGTTGCTGATCTTTACATGCAGGGTGTCGGGTTCGCGCATGACGGTCCCGGCCTGCCTGTGGAGTTCTCTGATATCAGTAGAGTACAGGCCAAGCTCGCTCAGATCGGCCAGGTGTTTTGCAATCAGTTCGCCACGCTCAAGCAATGCCGTTCGGGCATCGTTCATTTGCATATCCGTAGCGTAGTAACCCAGCGACAGGATGATGAGGAACAGCGGGGCGGTGAAAAGCAGTAGGATGCGGTGACCGATATCACTTCGTTGCAGGAGCTTGTTCACTGGCGTTGCTCCTGTTTCAGGATCATCTTGATCAGGGTGTCTTCGTCTTTATCATCGCCCCCCAGTGAGCGAGCGACACCTGTATTGATGGCCACCCTGAAGTAACGTGTGTATTCCGGTCCAGGCAGACAGCTGCTGTTTCTACTCCGCCAGTGCTTAATCATTTCCATCGCCTGTTTTGCCATCTGCTCCGGCTCTGAGAATACCGCGGCGGCGGCTCCCGCCCTTACGTAGGCGCGGGAGAAGCCGATGATGGGGATCTGCTTCTGGTAGGCTGCATACAGCAGCAACTTGGCATTCTCGCGGTTCAGCACCAGCGGATCGTTGACGGCCAGCAACAGATCGGTTTCCTTTAACAGTTTGCGGGTAGTGGCAACGGTGTTTTCTTCCTGCGTCACGTTTCGCACAATCAGTCTACGATCGGCTGGCAGTTCCATAGTATCGATCTCCACACGGCGCTGCCGGGAGACTGGCCCAAGCAATACGCCATAGTTGCGCGCGTTGGGGAAGATATGACTGGCCAGCAATGCCTGCCGCCGGAGGGGCTGGTCGATGAAAATGGCGGAGCGTTTGCTGCAGCCAGTCTCACTGCCGATCAGTGTGCGGTAGCTGCTCTCGGGGATAATGGCGTTGATTGCCGGTATTGGCAGGCCCAGTTCTGCCACGGTGCTTGCTGCACGGGTGCCTACAGTCAGCAGCAGGTCCGTTGTTTCATCAATCTCTGTTAGCGTGCGTGCTTCCCTGTCCAGGTAAATAGTGCTGAGGTGCACATCGTTTTGAGTGCCGTACCTGTCCCTGATGGTATCCAGAAAACGTTCATAGAGCTCCCCCCTGGAGCTTGCGACCATCATGATGTCCATAGCCTGCACGCGTGGCGAAGCTGCACAGTACAGTGCGCCGAGCAGCAGGAGGCAGCAGGCGCGTCGAAACCTCGACATCGGGACTGTCAGCCTGTATGTGAATCTGCCGCGTTTCAAGAAAATATTCCCGTGTGGGCTCAGCCGTTTCCCCGGCTAGTTGAAATCCAGACTGAAGCGCAGGTAGGCGCGTGTCTCGAAGAAGTTCTCGTCGCGGAAGGTGAGATAGTCGTCACCGACGTTTTGCACGATCGCTTCCAGCATCATGTTGCTTCCCGCCGTGCGCCAGCGCTTTGCCGCGCGCAGATCGACACGGTCGTATCCAGGGATGCGGTCGCCGTCACCCAGCCAGACCATTTTTGATATGTGGTAGTAGGCCGCACTGACCTCAAATCCGTGCGGCAGTGATTTGCTCAGCAGGGCGCTGGTGATGTAGCGTGGGACAACATTCTCTTTGGGGTTGTCAAAGACGTCCGGGTTGATCTGGTCGCGCCACACGATGTCGGTATCCAGTGTGGAAAATTGCAGGCTGAGGAAATCGCGTGGGCCGGCCTGGTATTTGAGCTGAAACTCTCCACCATAAATCTTGACAAAGTTGTCATTCACCAACGCATCAACCAGAAAGGGTATGGCAGGGAACGGCTGCGGGATCGTCGGGTCGTCGACAAACCGTATGCGATCCTCGATCTTTTCGTAAAACAACTTGGCGTCAAGCATCAGGCGACGGTCCAGCCAGTAACCGACATAACCGAGTTCGACCGAGGTCAGTGTTTCATGCCCCGGGTCTTTGGAGGCAAAATCAATAAAGTAGGGGGTGCCGTCGTCCAGTTTGTAGACGTTGTTGAAGTTGTTTTCGATAAGCGATGGATTACGGATAGAACGGGTGTAGCTGGCGCGCATCGAGTGCTGTTTGTCGAATAGCCAGTTGATGGCAAGGCGCGGTGACAGGTGGGCGCCGAATTCATTACTGTTCTCTGCCATGGCGCCGAAGTTCAGCAGCAACTGGTCTGTTGCACGGTAGCTGATGTTGACAAACGCGCGCTGGCTGAACTCATCGATCCAGTCACCGCGGTTGGCCATTATCTGGGACTTCAACCGGTTGAGCCGGATGCCGGCACCGGCCACGGTGCGCAGCTTGCCGGACTGTGGCGAGGTATATTGCAGCGCCATATCATAGCGCTCGCCTTTATAGTCATACAGGCCAAAGTTGGCAACCTGGTCAGGGGTTCCGTCAAGCAGGGCGGGGACGAACTCCGGAGGAATACCATAGGCATGCGACAGCAAGTCACGGTAGCGATCGTTAGAATCGTAGGTGTTGTGATAGAACTGTATTCGCAGGTCCGCGTCGTCTTCCTGTGTGCGTTGCCAGCTGAGGAATTGATAGCTGCTTGATACCTGCTTGTCATGCGGTACCGGGTCCTCTCGTGGTTCAGCACCACCACCCAGATCTCCGCCTGCATAGCCGAGCTGGATATCCACTTCATCGCTCGGTCTTGGGTGCCAGTTGCCGCGGAACGAGGCCGCGGAAAGCTTGCGGTTATCGTTGGTGGAGTTCAGGTCTCCATCAAAACCGTCCGATTCCTGGTAGTTGAGGGTGACGCGATAATCGAGTGCCCCGGCCGTTCCACCGTGGCGGATAACACCGTTGCGTGTTCCCAGGTCACCTGCAGTGATGCGTGCCGTGGTGCCCCTGTCCTGGTAGGGCAGGCGGGTAATGATATTGATGACCCCGGAAACCGCGTTGGAGCCGTACAGGGGGCTGTTGGGGCCACGGATCACCTCGATACGTTCGATATCCTCCAGCACCAGGCCCAGCATCATCCAGTCGATATCGGCGAACGAGGGCTGGTAGATCGAGCGGCCATCGATCAATACCTGCATGCTACGCGGCCAGGCGTCACCCAGACCATGGTAGGTGACCGCGATCTGGTTGCCCTGCGGGTAGCCGACCACGAGGCCTGGTACCTGCCGCAGTACGTCGGCGACCTCGATGGCACCCGAGGCGGCAATCATGTCGCGGTCTATGATGGTGATGGAAGAGGGTGACTCCGTCAGTGGCTGGCGGATCCGGGTTGCCGAAATGACCGTGTCGATATCCCCGATGAAATCTTCCTCGGTTTCCAGCAGGTCGGCAGTGGTCCGGGGTGGCGCTGCCAGTGCGCCGGTCGACCAGCTGGCCCAGCAAAGTACTGCGAATAGCAGCGGAAGTCTGGTTATGAACTTGCTTGCACAGGGCTCGTGCATTATTTTCTCCTCTCGTGTTTTCAGTTGTCCCTGTGATGATCCGCGTGGGTTCCTTCCCCGGTGGTCCTGGATGACACATGGCGGCAGGGAGCCCGGGTGCTCCCCTGTATCAGCTGCTGATGGACTTACCCGATGGAAAAGAATCCCAGTTCGCGGCAGGCAATGGCTGCCTCGGTACGGTTGTTGACGCCAAGTATCCTGAATATGGCTGACAGGTGAATTTTTACGGTGTGCTCCGACACATCCAGCTCCCTGGCGATGACCTTGTTGGAATGGCCGCTGGCCAGCAATTCGAGAACATCCATCTGGCGTCCGGTGAATGCCTCGCGCGTAATGTTGCCCTGGGTCAGCCCGGTTTTGTTACTTCCTGTACCCTGGGTCGCGCCGGCCTTGTCGTTCGCCGAACTGGCAAGCATTTCCGAGGGAATATAAACAGCCCCGGAGAGTACCAGTTGCAATGCGCTGAGCAGAACACTGTTGGCGCAACTCTTGGGAATAAAACCTGCGGCACCGTGTTCGATGGCGCGTTGCATGGTGTGCTGGTTCTCGGTAGCCGAAAGTACCACCACGGGAATATCGGGATGCGTATTGCAGAGCGACTTGAGTAGCCCGAGTTCATTTGCGCCCGGCATATGCAGGTCAAGTATGACCAGGTTGATTTCCGGGTGCCCGGCCATTGCCTGTTGTACTTCATTGGCATCGGCTGCCTCGAAAGTTTCAGTCTGTGCCGGCAGTCCGGTTAGCGCGATCTTGAGCCCGTCACGCACCAGGCCATGATCATCAGCAATCAGAATCTTCAGGCTGTCTTCCAAAATTCCCCCTGTTTCCTTTTATATACCTGTTGGCAACCAGATTACCGCCTCACAACGTGGGGTGGCAATACATAATCAATAATCGGAAACGCAGCTTACCGGTTTTTATGTTTGGAGACGATGTTATCTGGGTAGTACGGGTGGCGGGAAACAACCAGGGGAGCTTTGACTTGCTCGTCATCGCGAGCGCCATGTACATGGAGGTTCCAGTGCCGCGGGAGGCAGGAGAAGGTGAGGTCGGGAACCGGCCGAGAGGCTGGCCTGGGTCATGCCGGGGGCGTCCAGCGCGGCAATCTCATGTTTAGAGTTAGTCTCCTGGAGATTGCCTTGTTACTTTGTTCCCCGGTAACTGCTCCATGCGTAACTCTACCTCCTACGGTCGCTTACGGCATCCCTGTCTGCCGCGGCACTGGAACCTCCATGTGCATCGTCTATGCAGTTGTCGCAATGACGACACATCAGAGCCACTCTAGTAAGAATGTACTAGTACGATTGTATTAGTGCGCTGTTGCCACAGATTGTTTAGGGTTATCAGGACAGGGACGTTAAACGGAAACAGGGATGTGCACCCGAACACAGGGACGTGTTCCTTATCTTTCCAGCCTGTTGCGGCCCCCTGGGCTATTTTCTGGTGTGCTTGATGTAGCGCGGGTGGTCGAGCTGTTCCAGCTGCATGGACTCGCCACTGATTGTTACCTTCCCGGCTTTCCCGTCAATTGCCAGCTTGCAATATACTTCGCCACGCCAGTCAATCGGCAACGGTGCGTGGTCGCGGTAGGTGTAGATGTTATTGGTCAGGTCGCCCCCGCTGATCTCACACGGGCAATCGGGGAGTTCGCCATCCAGCTCGATGTCCCGGATGGTCAGGGAGACGGCCTGGGTCCATAGCGAGTCCTCGATCGCACCTTCCATATCCTGGACCAGGAACACCTTCGAGAAGTGCAGCGTAATGGAGTCGTCGCCATCCCGGTCGATGGACTCCAGCCGGGCGCCGGGCAGTTGCAGGGTCTGGGTTGTATCGCTCATGGGTTTGTTCTCTTTATCGGTTCAGGCCAGAAGGTTTTTCAGCGCATCCAGGTCGGCGACTGGCTCGCTGCAACTCGTGCCGCTGCACAGGTACGCTACGCCATCGCCGCGTGCCTCACGCAATGCCAGTTGCCCGGGTAGCCTGGTTGCCGTAGCCGGTATAGCCAGCGTCAGGCGTGCCGGTGCGTAGTTACGTGATACCGCGTTACTCCATGTATCGAGCGCGGTTTCCGGCCCGCGAATAATAACGGTCTGGAAGGGAAACAGCGATTCTTCCAGTGCTACCAGCAGGCTGGTGTGACCGTGTGGCATCGACTCGATGCCCGACCAGGTGCTCTTCAGGGTTTGCTCGGCTGCCTCAAGGTAACGGGTCTCGCCGAGCAGGTGACCGAGCCTGCCGAACACCCGTGCGGCTATGCCGTTTCCGGATGGCATGGCATCGTCGTGGTCAGGTCGTGAGCGCTGGATCAGTGCCTCGTGATCGTCCGAGGTAAAGAAAAAGCCGCCGTTCGGGTCCTGAAAGTGTGCCAGTACGACTTCCGCCAGTTCGATGGCAAAGTCGAGGTCACCATCGCGCCAGCGTACCTGTAGCATCTCCAGGATGGCATCGATCAGGTACACGTAGTCATCGAGATAGGCGTTCAGATGCGCATGGCCGTCCTTGCTGGTTGCAAGCAGGCGACCGTCTTTCCAGAGCGTCTGCCTGATGAAGTCCAGTGCACGTTGTGCCGAATCAAGCCAGTCGGGTTCAGCCAGGTGGCGCGCGGCAATGGCCATGCCGCGAATCATGAGCCCGTTCCAGGACGTCAGCACCTTGTCGTCACGGCCGGGGCGCACACGTTGCTCGCGTGCGTGGAACAGTATCTCGCCGGCACGTTCAATGCTTTCCCGTACCGCTTCAGGCGGGCGGGAGAATTCCGCGGCCAGCTCATCGACGCTGCGGTATATATGCAGGTGCCAGTGCCCTTCAAAGTTGGCGGCACGATCCAGTCCGTAACGCCGGGCAAACAGCGGGTAGTCTTCATCACCAAGTAGTGTGCGTACCTGTTCCGGTGACCATACGTAGAATTTTCCCTCCATGCCTTCCGAGTCGGCATCCAGGCTGGAGTAGTAGCCGCCCTGCGGGGCCTGCATTTCGCGCATGACCCACCCGGCCGTCTGGCGGCAGATGCGCTTGAACAGCGGATTTCCGGTGGTTGCCCAGGCCTCGGCATACAGTGCCAGCAACGGCCCGTTGTCATACAGCATCTTCTCGAAGTGCGGGATCATCCAGTGATCATCCACCGAGTAGCGGCAGAAACCGCCACCCAGCTGGTCGAACATGCCGCCACGTGCCATTTTCTCCAGGCTGAACACGGCCATGTGCAATGCGCGCTGGTCCGGTTTCCCGGAGCTGGTGCGTCCACCGGCCCAGTGACGCAGCAGGCGCTCGATGTTGGTCGGGTGCGGAAATTTTGGTGCGCGGCCAAAACCGCCGTCGCTGGCATCAAAACTCTTTTCCAGCAGTTGTCGTGCACTGTCCAGCGGCAGGGCATTGAGTGACGTGGCTACAGTGCCGCTGTTCATGTTGTGCAGGGCATCCAGCAGTGAACTGTTCTGTTCGCGAATTTCGTCTTCATTTGCATCCAGGAAGTCGCGGATGCGTTTTAGCAGGTCACTGAATGCGGGCATGCCATGGCGTGGCTGGTCGGGGAAATAGGTGCCGGCAAAAAACGGCACCTGGTCGTCGGGCGTCAGAAACACCGTCAGTGGCCAGCCGCCGGGGCGCCGCGTCAGCAGCGAGTGGGCCGTCTGGTAGATCCTGTCGATATCGGGTCGCTCCTCGCGGTCCACCTTGACGTTGATGAACAGTTCATTCATCAGTTCCGCGGTCTGCGGGTCTTCAAAGGACTCGTGTGCCATTACGTGGCACCAGTGGCAGGCGGAATAACCCACGGATAACAGGATAGGCTTGTTCTCCCGGCGCGCCTTCTCCAGTGCCTTCGGGTTCCATGGATACCAGTCCACCGGGTTGTGCACGTGTTGCAGCAGATAGGGGCTGGTCTCGCCGGCGAGATGGTTGGTATAGTCGCTGTGCTCGTTCATAACGTCTTTGAACAGTGATATCTGCAGGGGCGATGTACTATAGACGAAGCGTATCCGGGTGTCGCGCGAAGGGCTGTTTTACACCCACCGGACGTAGGGTATTCAGTGGAATTGAGTGTTGTCATACCGGTGTTTAACGAGGCGGCCTGCATCAGGCAATTGCTGGATGAAACACGCGCGCAGCTCGAAGGCCAGGTCCACTACGAGGTCATCGTTGTGGATGACGGCAGTACTGACAGTACCGCCGCGGTGCTTGCCGATTGCCGTCGCGAACTGCCACGGCTGCGGGTGTTACACCATCGGCAGTGTTATGGACAGAGTGCGGCACTTGCCAGTGGCATTAACGCTGCCCGTGCGCCCTGGGTTGCCACACTGGACGGGGATGGTCAGAACGATCCTGCCGATATCATGAAACTCTACCAGGCAATGGAACAGAGCCCTGGTGATGTGATGATGATTGCCGGGGCACGCCGGCAGCGCCATGACAGCTGGTTGCGCCGTGTCTCGTCGCGGGTTGCGAACCGCGTGCGTGCCGCGCTGCTGGGTGATGATACCTTCGACACCGGTTGCGGGTTGAAACTGTTGCCGCGCGCGGTGTTTCTTTCCCTGCCGCAATTCAGTCACATGCACCGTTTTCTGCCGGCGCTGGTTCAACGCCAGGGGGGTGAGGTAAAGAGCGTCGATGTCAATCACCGCCCGCGCCAGCTTGGCAGCTCCAAGTACGGCGTGATGAACCGGCTCTGGGTCGGCATTATTGATCTGTTTGGCGTCTGGTGGCTGAAACGACGTGCGTTACGGCCCATTGTTGACGAGGTCAATGGACCATGAACCCGTTACCGTTGATTTTCCGCGGACTGATCGTGATTGCCATGCTGGTACTGGTTGCCTGGCTGCTCGGTGATGTACTGGACCGGCACTGGATCGATGTCTATGTGCGCGAGCAGGGCATTGCCGGTGAACTGTTGTTCGTGTGCGTCGCCGGCCTGCTGATCAGCATCGGTCTGTCACGCCAGCTGGTGGCCTTTCTTGCCGGTTACGGCTTCGGGTTTACGGCCGGCCTGGTGCTGGCCATGGTGGCCGTGATTGCCGGTTGTATTACCACCTTTTATATCACGCGTCTGTTGTTGCGCGATTTTGTGCGCAGGCACCGGACGCCGCGCCTGCGAAAAATCGACCACTTTATCCATAACAACACGTTTGCCACCACGCTGCTGTTCCGGCTGTTGCCGGTGGGTAGTAACTGGCTGGTGAATATTGCCGCCGGTGCGTCATCCGTGCGCAGCCTGCAGTTCTTTCTCGGTTCCGCGCTTGGTTATATTCCGCAAATGATGATCTTTGCGCTGGTCGGCAGTGGCAGTCAGTTGCAACAGTTCTGGCAAATCGCCATTGCCATGGCGATGTTTGTTGCTGCCGCCGTACTGGGGGGCTGGTTGTTCGGGCGTTACCGGCAACAGCAGGGCCCGGAGCAATCGGCTGAAAGTCCGGCACCAGCTACCTGACAGTCAGGTATGGTCTTTTCATTATCGTGCAGACCTGTTGCTGTCCCATAAATTCCCTCTCCCTCCGGGCAACGCAGGACGCAGTTGCCAGGAGGCGTATAGAAAATATAAAAACAAATCCACAGGGCACACAGAGAGAAGCACACTGTCGTTCCCGCGCAGGCGGGAATCCAGCCATAATTACACTTTTTCGGGCTGGGTTCCCGCCTGCGCGGGAACGACGACATTTTTCTCATTCATGGTCTTGCCAGGGGGATATCCAAGGTTAATGAACAGCAGTGGCACAGAATAAAGATATACAAGAGGGAGTGGCTGCATGGATGACAGTAGTCGGACTGTGGCTGCTGGCGACCCTGACCGGCCTGCTGACCCGGCCGTTGATCCCGGCGGACGAATTGCGTTATGCCGCGGTGGCCTGGGAGATGTGGGCACGTGGCGACTTTCTGGTGCCGTACCTCAATGGTGAGCCCTACAGTCACAAGCCCCCGCTGTTCTTCTGGCTGATCCACGTCGGCTGGTGGCTGTTTGGCGTCAGCGAATGGGTCGTGCGTGCCGTTGCGCCGGTTCTGGCCCTGTTGATCCTGCTGGTGAGCGCGTTGCTGGCGCGACAGTTGTGGCCGCAGGAGGCCGTTATTGCCCGCCAGGTCCCTGCGGTGCTGTTTTCAAGTGTCTTCCTGGTGGCCTTTTTCACCTGGGTGCAGATCGACCTGTTGCTGGTGTTGTGTGTGCTGCTGGGCATGCTGGGTATTGTCTTCGCGGCCCGGCAGCATGGTTCCGGCTGGTTGTTGACCGGTGTTGCGATTGGCCTGGGGCTGCTTGCCAAGGGCCCGGTTATCCTGCTGCACCTGCTGCCGGTGGCATTGCTGGCGCCGCTCTGGTTGCCGGCTGCTGTGCGCCACGGCTGGTCGTGGTATGCCGCTATCGTGGCCAGTGTGCTCATGGGTGCGGCGATGGCACTGGCCTGGGCATTGCCGGCGGCACAGGCCGGCGGTGAGACCTACCGTGAAGCCATTTTCTGGGGGCAGACCGCCGCGCGCGTGGTTGACTCGTTTGCCCATGCACACCCGGTCTGGTGGTACCTGCCCTGGCTGCTGCTGCTGTTTGCCCCCTGGATCTGGTTGCCCTGGTTGTGGCGTGCGGCCCGGCAGTCCTGGCAACAACGCGACAGCGGCATGCGCTTCTGCCTCAGCTGGCTGGTGAGTGTGTTCTTCCTGCTGAGCCTGGTCAGTGGCAAGCAGCTGAAATACCTGTTGCCGCTATCGCCCGTATTTGCCCTGCTGGTGGCGCATGTGATTAGCCGCATGCCGCAGCGTCCGTTGACAAACAGGCCCTGGCTGCTGGCCGGTTTACTGGCGGGGCTGGGTGTCATCGGCATGGTGGCACCGTTTGTTCTCGACAATGCGCCGTGGTTGAACGATGTACATCCGCTGTGGGGCGGGTTGCTGGTATTGCTGGCTGCACTGTTGCTGTACCTGCCGCCCGCCAGGCCGGACCAGTACCCGTTGCGCATGCTGGCGCTGTCGGTGTGTGTAGTCTGCATCGGGGAACTCGGCGTGCTGCGTATCGGGGCGCCGGCCTATGACCTCAAGCAGGCCAGCCACTTGCTGGCACTGGCGCAGGCAGAGGGCAGGCCGGTGGCGGTGCTGGACCGCTACCACGGGCAATTCGGTTTTTACGGGCGACTGACAGAGCCCCTCATACAGCTGCATCCGGGGCAGGCGCATGCCTGGGCACGGCAGCATCCACGCGGCTACCTGGTCATCACGAATCGGAAGTCAGCGACAGCACCGGTGTCGGCCCGGTTTGCCCAGCCCTACCAGGGAGGGTATCTTGCCATCCTCGATGCCGCCGCCGTGGCGGAGAATGGCCCGCCGCTGCCCTGATGGCAGCGACATCATCCTGTGAGAAAAGATCATGACGACTGACCGACTTCCACCGCTGGTCCTGAAAAAGAATGAACAACGCCGCCTGCAGGCAGGGCACCTGTGGGTCTACAGCAATGAAGTCGACACACGCAAGACGCCGTTGACCGGCCTGCAGCCCGGTGAACTCGTTATTGTCCAGGCCGCTTCAGGCAAGTCACTGGGTACGGCCTACGTGAACCCGCACTCGCTGATCTGTGCGCGCCTGTTCAGTCGCCGCGCCAACGCACGGCTGGATGCCGCGCTGCTGGAGCGGCGCCTGCGCGCGGCGCTTGAGCTGCGCACGCAATTATTCGCCGAGCCATACTACCGGCTGGTGTTCGGTGAAAGCGATGGCCTGCCGGGGCTGGTGGTTGACCGCTATGGCGATGTGCTGGTGGTACAGATCACCACCGCGGGCATGGAGCGGGTTAGTGTCGAGATTATAGATGTACTGCAACAGGTGATCGGGCCGGCCGGTATCCTGCTGCGCAACGACAGCCCGGTACGTGTGCTGGAAGGGCTGCCGCAGAATACAGAAGTGATCGGCACGGTACCGGATAGCGTGCTGCTGGAGGAGGGCGGGGTGCGTTTCCACGTGCCGCTGGGTAGAGGGCAGAAGACCGGCTGGTTTTTTGACCAGCGCAGCAACCGGCTGGCGCTGCACAAGTATGTCCGGGACAAGCAGGTGCTGGACGTGTTCAGCTATGTTGGCGCCTGGGGTTTGCAGGCGGCGCAGGCCGGTGCAACACAGGTGACCTGTGTGGATGCCTCACAGCCGGCGCTGGACGTGCTTGAGCAGACGGCACGTGATAATGACCTGCAGTCCGCGCTCACTGTGCGGGCGGGTGATGCCTTTGACGTCATGCAGGTGCTGCGTAGCGAGCGCCGCCAGTTCGACGTGGTCATCGTTGACCCGCCGGCATTTATCAAGCGTCGCAAGGATATTCGCAAGGGCGAGCAGGGCTATGCCCGTCTCAACAACCTGGCACTGGAACTGTTGGCGCCGGGGGGTATCTTGGTATCATGCTCCTGTTCCATGCACCTGGCGGAATCACGGCTGCAACACATCCTGCTGCAGGCAGCCGTCAGGCAGGGCCGCCAGTTACAGATACTGGAGCGCGGTTTCCAGTGCATGGACCACCCGGTGCACCCGGCCATAGCGGAAACGGCCTATCTCAAGGCGTTGTTCTGCCGCGTTCCGGCGTGATTGCTACAGGAAAATAACACGATAATGCTGACCTACCCGTATATCGATCCCGTTGCCATTTCCATCGGTCCGCTGGAGGTGCACTGGTATGGCCTGATGTACCTGGTTGCGTTCATCGCCGGCTGGTGGCTGGGGCTGGTGCGTACCCGGCGCCCGGGGACGACATGGCGTGCCGCCGAGATCAGTGACCTGGTGTTTTATTTCGCGCTCGGTGCCGTGCTGGGCGGGCGTATCGGCTATACGCTGTTTTATAATCTTGGCGCCTTCCTGGAAGACCCGCTGGTGATTTTCCGTATCTGGCAGGGCGGCATGTCCTACCACGGCGGCATGCTCGGGGTGTTCGTGGCCATGTGGCTGTATGCACGGCATACCGGGCGCACCTTCTTTCTTGTCACCGACTTCATGGCGCCGCTGGTGCCGCTTGGCCTGGGTGCCGGCCGGCTGGGCAACTTTATCAACGGTGAACTGTGGGGGCGGCCGACAGACCTGCCCTGGGGTATGGTGTTCCCCTTCGTCGATGCACAACCGCGTCACCCTTCCATGCTCTATGAACTGTTGCTGGAAGGCGTGCTGTTCTTCATTATCCTGTGGCTGTTCTCGCGCAAACCACGCCCGACCATGGCAGTGTCGGGCCTGTACCTGATTTGCTATGGTGTGTTCCGCTTTGCGGTGGAGTTCGTGCGTGTCCCGGATGCCCACATCGGCTACCTGGCACTGGACTGGCTGACCATGGGGCACATTCTGTCACTGCCCATGATCGTTATCGGCATTGCATTCCTCGCCTGGGCCCTGCGGCGCACCGACGGGAAAGTCAGCTGGTGATAACAACTTTAGGATCGAGATGAAACAATACCTGGACTTGATGCGCCACGTGCGCGATAACGGCGCCCGCAAGGAAGATCGCACCGGCACTGGTACCGTCAGCGTGTTCGGTTACCAGATGCGGTTTGATCTCGCTGACGGCTTCCCGCTGGTGACCACAAAAAAAGTGCACCTGCGCTCCATTATTCACGAGCTGCTCTGGTTCCTGAAAGGTGACACCAATATCCGTTACCTGCATGACAACAAGGTCAGCATCTGGGACGAGTGGGCCGACGAGAACGGAGATCTTGGCCCGGTGTACGGTTCCCAATGGCGTTCCTGGCCGGCCGCCGACGGACGCCACATCGACCAGGTCAGCCAGGTCATTGACCAGATCAGCAACAACCCGGATTCACGCCGCATTATCGTCAGCGCCTGGAATGTGGGCGAGATCGACAACATGGCGTTGCCGCCCTGTCACGCCTTTTTTCAGTTTTACGTGGCGAACGGGCGGTTGTCCTGCCAGCTGTACCAGCGCAGTGCCGATATCTTCCTGGGCGTACCGTTCAATATTGCCTCCTACGCACTGCTACTGCAGATGATGGCGCAGGTCACCGGCCTTGAGGCCGGTGATTTCGTGCATACCTTCGGCGATGCGCACCTGTACCTCAATCACCTGGAGCAGACCGAACTGCAACTTGCGCGTACGCCGCACACACTGCCGCAGATGTGTATCAACCCGGATGTGAAGGACCTGTTCGCGTTTACCTTTGATGACTTCGAGCTTGCCGGTTATGACCCGCACCCGCACATAAAGGCACCGGTCGCGGTATGAAAATCTCCATCATCGTCGCGATGGCGGCGAATCGTGTCATCGGCCATGAAAACCGCCTGCCGTGGCATTTACCCGCTGATCTCCAGCACTTCAAGCAGATCACCATGGGCAAGCCCATCCTGATGGGCCGCAAGACCTACGAGTCAATTGGTCGGCCGTTGCCCGGGCGCACCAACATCGTGATTACACGCGATGAAAGTTACACCGCGGAAGGTTGTATGGTGGTGCACTCCATGGAGGAGGCCATGCAGGCCGCGGGTGATAGCGATGAGGTCATGGTGATCGGCGGCGCCGAGTTCTACCAACAGGTATTGCCACAAGCCGACGTCCTGTATCTTACCCTTGTCGAGGGTGAATTCGAGGGTGACGCGTTTTTCCCCGAGATCAATGAGGACGAATGGCGTGAGGTCGAGCGTTCAGATTTCGGTTCCGACGAAAAGAATCCACATGCGTACAGTTTTGTTCGTATGGATCGGGTGCGCAGCTAGTTCTGTAAAATTTCTCACGCTAAGCCGCAAGGAAATGCCTTTGTTGTCCCCGAGCTGGCGGGGGCCCGGCCTGAAGTAATGCTGTAGGAGCGCCTTGCAGGCGCGAATGAAAGTGGTGTCGAATAAACCAGGACCTGAGCACGCATTGACCCCGGTTACTGGTTACGCGGCATATTCTCAGGTGAATTCATCAAGGCCGAGAAATTCGGCAATGGACAGGTGATTGCCATGCGGGTGCTTGCTGTCACTGCCCTGCCGCCGGCAGCACCTGACGGTCGCGCCTTGACTGTCCTTGAATGGGAATTGCGCGATCTTTCTTGTGTGCCGCCTTTCCCCCATACGGACTATGGGATTCGTTTTCATTAGAAGTACCCCCGATGTTTCTGCTGCAACGGGTTCAGCATAGCCTGCTTTCCCGGAAGGTCAAATCAGCCATACTGACTAGTACATAGGTAGTAAATGCGACAGCAGCCAGTAACAGCAATTGAAGGGTTCTGGTCGCATCTGTCCGGAAAGGTTATCCCGGTTTGCGTCGACCCGTACATGGCAGGCTGACGCGCTGCGGCGCGCCATCAATACGCAGGGCCGTCATGGCTCCACCCCACAGGCAGCCGGTATCAGTCGGGTATACGCCAGGTTCGTTACACTCAACGAGAGTTGACCAGTGACCGAACACAATGTTCAGGTCGCGACTGGCGCGGCCAGGCACGCTGAACCAGGGCATCTGGCCGGGCGGCTGGCTGCCGGGCGGGCCCTTGCTGTTCAGGTCCAGGCGTCCATCTGCATCGCAGAAGCGCAGGCGCGTAAAGCAATTGATGCTGAAACGCAGGCGCTCGAATCCCGACAGCCTGGCGGACCACTGATCCGGACGGTTGCCGTACATGTGTGCGAGGAACTCCGCCAGTTGCGGACCTTGCAGCACCGCCTCGACTTCGCGGGCACAGCCCTGTGCCTGCGCAAGATCCCATTGCGGTGGCAGGCCGGCATGCAGCAGGGTAAATCCCAGTGTGGCGTCGTGATGCAACAGTGGCCGATGGCATAACCAGTTAATGAGTTCATCCCGGTCCGGTGCTGCCAGGGTGGCATCCAGGGTATGGTCGCCGTGGTTCGGTGCGTGCCCGTACGCGGCGGCGATCAGGTGCAGGTCATGATTACCGAGCACGGTAATTGCTGCGTCGCCCAGTCCGCGTATATAGCGCAGGGTCTCCAGTGATTTGGGGCCGCGGTTGACGAGGTCGCCGACAAACCAGAGGTGATCCTGTGCCGGATTGAAGTCAAGCCGGTCCAGCAGTGCTTGCAGTTCGTCGTAACAACCCTGGATATCGCCGATGGCGTAGACGGCCACGCTTGACTAGCCTGTATGCGGACTCAGTGCAGGGTGCGTGGAATGGCGAGCGTGAAGGCGGGGATCACCGCGTCGAACTCGTCACCGTTCTCGTCAACCATCTGGTATTCACCGCGCATGCTGCCGACCGGCGTGGCGATCATGGTGCCGCTGGTGTACTGGAAGCCCTCGCCTGGTTTCAGGTTTGGCTGTTCGCCCACGACGCCTTCACCGCGGACTTCCTGGGTATGGCCATTGGCGTCGGTAATCAGCCAGTGGCGCGAGATCAGTTGTGCCGGGACACCACCTTCGTTGCGGATGGTAATGGTGTAGGAAAACACGTAGCGCTCATCATTAGGCTCTGACTGGCCTTCAATGTAGCTGGTTTCCACTTCGACGGTAATATTGTGCTGACTTTCGCTGCTCATTTTCCATATTCTCTGGTTTCAGGAATAGCATACCTTCCCCCGCAGTGCGTGACAAAAAAACGGCTGCTCCGGCCGCTATCACCACGGTCGGTTCCTTACTCATATATAAGTGTATCTGCGCGGCCGTTGTCGGCCGCAGTGTTTCCCCTGGTGGTTTGATGGATCATAACTACATGTAATATATAAATAAATACCGTTATCCCGGCCAGTTTTAGGCGAACCGTCCAGGTGTGGGCGATTGTCGGAAATGTGACCTGCTTCCCAGATCCCGGCACCGAAATTGCCGATGATTAGATTCAACGCAAATGCCGTGGGTCACGTCGAATGGACGCCACAGCACTAACCAAGAAGAAGGGGCAGCCACCATGAAGATCAAATACACCAACCGTAAGCCGGATACACTGTTTCTGCTGGCGTTGATCGTGAGTCTTGGCGTGTTTATGTCCACCGGTGTAACTGCAGCCGATACCCTGTTCGACAAGGCAGGTTTCTCCCGGATGATGGATGGTGATATGAAGCTGGCCCGGGTTGGCGCTCAGGGCGCCGGCCTGCACATGACCTTCAAGTCACCGTCCCGTGAGAACAAGGCCGTGTACGTCAGCCACGCCGACAATTACTCCAGCAAGGACCACGGTGTGCACCTGTCTGTCCAGATGCCCTGGTAATTCATGGTGCAGCGAGCGCTGCGCCAATAAAGCTTGATCTAACTTCGCCGCGCTGCCCGGTTGGCCAGCGCGGCGAATGCGTTTAGCGACAGGGTTTCCGCGCGTGCGGTCGGATCGACGCCTGCTTCTTTAATCTCATTGGCATCCAGTATCTCGCGCAGGGTGTTGCGCAGTGTCTTGCGTCGCTGGGCAAATGCCTGCCGTACCAGTGTCGCAAATACGGACTCGTTATCGACGCTGATCGGGGGCTGTGCGTACGGGTCCAGGCGTACGAAGGCGGAGTCTACTTTAGGTGGTGGATTGAACGCGCCGGGGCCGATGGCGAAGAGTGGCGTGACGCGGCAGCGGTACTGCAGCATGACGCTCAGGCGGCCGTACTGCCTGGAGCCTGGTTGTGCCGACATGCGATCCACCACTTCCTTCTGCAGCATGAAATGCATGTCCTGGATGCAGTGGTGCTGGTCCAGCAGGTGGAACAGCAGTGGCGTGGAGATGTTATAGGGCAGGTTGCCGACCACGCGCAGCGGGGCGTTGTCGGCCAGGCCGCAGAAATCCAGCCGCAGTGCGTCGGCGTTGTGTACTGTCAGTTCGCCTGCCTCACGGCAACGTGTCTGTAGCGGCAGGATCAGGTCGCGGTCCAGCTCGACAACGGTCAGTTTTCCCGCGGCCTTGAGCAGGGGCAGGGTGATGGCGCCCTGGCCGGGACCGATTTCTACCAATGTCTCGTCCGGGCGTGGATCGACAGCGGCAACGATTTTCCCAATGATGCCGGGGTCATGCAGGAAGTTCTGGCCGAACCTTTTCCGTGGACGGTGATTCAAGGGGTTATCCTGGTATTTATCATTGTTAACAGTCAGTTATAATTCGTCGAAATGGATATAACCACGCAAACCACCCAGTTAGAACCATAGTGGGTGCGATTACAACTCGCATCGATATTCGCATCGGTCATTTTTCGATGGAATCTATTGCTGGCTTAATTTCTTAAAACTCCCCATCCCGAACCTCATTACCTTTGCTGATTACCTTAACGTTCTTGGGTTGAACCAGATCGTTGTCCGGCAGAAGCCCCTTACCTTTCTCGATTGCCTTGGCAGCGACGCTGGTCAGTTTGCTCAAGGTGTCAGAGCCAGATAGTGCTTTGCTGTCATCATAGTAGTCAAACCAGGGCAGCCCGGCACTCGTGTAATCACGAGCAGTCGGTGGCTCATGTGGCGGTTGGTGCCCTGTGATAGCCAAATACTGCTCGCTGTTGGCAAGGTGAATGAAGCACCGATAGCTATTGTCCTGGTCCCAGGAATCAATAACGTATTCGTCTTCATAGATCTCCTGCCGCATGAGGCCGCCCGGTGCCAGTCCCATTTCTGGAGTAGCCGATTCGCAGACTTTACGGCTGAACATCGGTATCTCCAGGTAATCCATGTCTGCTGCCGTGGCCCGCTCGAAATGCTCGATGTACATCTCTTTTTTCATCGGATAGACGATGATCTGAAGACCGTCATGCTCTGCCTTCCCTGTGATCTGCTCTTCGGCAGTGAAACCTTCGCCCAAGGGCATGGCAACAAACTGTCGAATATAATCTTCTGAGACATTGAAACCATCCAGCCAAGGCTGTTCCGGTATGACCGCATAGTCCTGAGGGTCATCTGAAAGACCATTGCTCTAGGGTTCCCCGGAAACCGCATTGATCTTGCCGGCGGCGATCTTGACAGCACAAGGATAGTCACCGGAAAGATGTGATCCACAGGGCTTCCGATTGATACATGGGGATGAAGACGCCACCATGTGCTTGCCAGGTACCAGGCAATTTGTCTGCAAAGTCGTCCACGTGTTCCACTGGGAAGCGACCCAGCCCAGGGGGTAGGGGATACTCCCGATTGTCATCCGGTATTCGCAAGGTGCGTTGAAAATCGATGTGGCACACGGCCTTCTTATGGACCTCCGGAAACTGGAATGCCAGTTGCATTGCTGAGTAGTTCGATCATTGTTTTAACTCCTTGGATCACCAGTCGCCATCACGGATATCCCGGGCGATACGCAGGATGGCGTGGTCCGGCGTGGATTTGAGTTGGCGTATCAGGCCCGCGAACAGCTGCGGGCGTTTTCGGATGATCTCCTGCAGGTCCGATGACACCTTGCCTGCCATTGCCAAAAGCATGTCCGCATCCTCGCCGAACTCCTCGGCCAGCGCCCGGATTTTTACCTCCGATGGTGGGGCAACGTCGCCGCGCTCGATTTTGCTGAGGTAGGCTGGCTCCACGCTGATGCGTTGGGCCACCTGCCGGACCGAGAACCGTCGGTCTTTTGCCTTCAAGGCTTCACGATGCTCGCGGATGTATGGATTAGAAATTCGCCTAGCACAGTGCGTTTCGCTGGTTTTCCCGGGTGATGATAGACTCGCCGGTTCCCAGCCAGAAGCCCAGACTATTCTCCAGGAATTCATCCCAGGGCATGTAGTGAGACCCATCGCAGGAAAAGTTCAGGCCGACCATTCCATTGAAAATATTGAGTGAGCCTGCGCGCAGGTAGATGGTTTCATCCATGAAGCGCAATTCGCGAAAGGTTCTGAAGACTTCGCCGACTTTTTCCAGCGGAATCACTGCATCTTCCGGATAGGGGGCTCTGGGATATGTGAGAACAATGCCCGGATCGGTAAGGTCTTCAATGTCCAGGATACGATAGCGGAGCGGGTCATTGATGAACCAGAGTGTGGCTCGGGAGCTGGAAAAATGCAGTTTGCCATGAAAAACGCCGTGTTCCGCGACCAGCTCGGTGAGCAAGTCAAGTACCTCATCGATACGCTGATCCATGGTGCTTTCGATGCGTTGCTGATTAAACAGCCCACTGCGTATCGCCGGGTCGCCCTTGATCTGCACCCATTTCTCGGGTTGTTGACAGATCTCGCGTGTCAGGGGAAGTTCGCGCAGATCGAAATCCGCTCCGAGATAGCCCTTCAAGCTGCCATCCTCATTCTCGACCCGTTGTACCGCAGTCAGCGACGGGCGTCTTGCATTACGGCTCAAGTATGCGTCGGACATGGTGAACCATTCACCAGCGAGCGCGGCGGCCAGATAAGGGCGTTGGCTGCGGTCGCGGCCGAACTGTTCCGGCAATAGCCCCCCTGCAGTCACATTGGCGGTGATCTGGTGCGCCTGCGCATCGAGCGCGTACAGATATTTGCAGGAGGGCAATGTCTGCATTTCCCGGGTCAAAAGATTTTCCAGCGCATCGCGGTCGGGCCAGAGCTCGGCGCAGTGTAGTGCAAGCCGTTCCATGTGAATATTAAGCATGCCGCCCAGCAGCACGCGCTGGCGTGCCACTGCCGCTTTTAATTCCTGCCCCATAACGTTTTATATCCCCGGTCGATGTGCAACATGTCGGTCGTGTGTGGTTGTAAAACTTCGCAGCCAATCATACAGGCTGTAGTGGTCGGGCTGATGCCCGATAAAACATAGATAAAGATCTATCTATATTAAAAATATTATCGATTTGAATAAAAGGTTCGGTATTTATAAGATTTTTTACCCAAATGGCCAGGCTGACAGGTAGACGATACCCCGGAAACAGGGGCGCCCGACCAAGTAGTGTTGGCGGTAACCTGCGATCGGTGCAAACGTGGCAGTAGCCCTGCTAAATCGAACCAGCGATATGATAAAACTCAGAACCTACGTCTACATCGATTCGCTGCAGCCGCAACTGGCGGAGTATATGGCCTCGGTATCCCAGGGTTTTCCGCCCGTTCCCGGCCATGCCTGTCTTTGGGTAGAGGTGTCGCCGGGCATGGCGATTCATCGTTTTACGGACATTGCCCTCAAGGCTACGCGCGTCAATCTGGCGCAACAGGTCGTCGAACGCAACTTCGGTTCCATGGTCATCCATCACCGCGACCAGAGCGATGTGCGCGAGGCCGGGCGTATCCTGCTCTCGAATCTGGGTGCGGACATCGATGAACGGCAGGACTGCCACATCGCGTGGCAGGAAATCATCAATGGTATGACATCCGATCACACGGTATTGATCAACCGGCAGAATCGCCGGGGTTCGATGATGCTGCCTGGCCAAAGCATGTTCATCCTCGAGACCGAGCCTGCAGGCTACATCGTGTACGCCGCGAACCAGGCGGAGAAGGCCGCCAATATCACTTTGATCGATGTGCGTGCTGTCGGCGCCTACGGACGCTTGACCCTGTCAGGTAGTGAGGCCGACGTGGAGGAAGCCGCGGCAGCTGCCATTTATGCAATCCAACATCCGTCGGGTACCTGATCCATGCATCGTCGTGAATTACTGGATCTGCTGGCGCGCCATAAAACCCGTTTCATGGAGGAGGCGGGTTATATCGCGCGGGCACGTGCCTTTGTCGAGGCTAACGCAGACTGTTTTCATCGTGATCACTGGCCCGCGCACGTCACCGGTTCCGCCTGGGTGGTCAGTCCTGATCGCAGCAGTGTATTGATGATGCATCACCGCAAGCTGGATCAGTGGTTCCAGCCAGGCGGGCATGCCGACGGGGATGCGGACATCCTGCGGGTAGCCTTGCGCGAGACCGCCGAGGAAACCGGACTCGATGCGCGGCATGTGAAATTGCTGCACATGGAAGTTTTCGATGTCGACGTGCATAGCATTGCCGCCAGTGAGCATGATCCGCATCACGAACACATCGATATACGTTTCCTGGTAGAGATCGACGATAACTTGCCTGTACCCGGAAATGATGAGTCTCACGAGGTATTGTGGGTGAGGCTGAACGATGTGTCTGCATTTAACAACAACCGTTCAACCTGGCGCATGACCGAAAAGACCCGTCAGCTGCGCAGTCAATTCCCATCGAGAAAGATCGCATGAAGCGCCGCGATTTGTTCATCCGTACGACAATCCAAACCATTGATTCTGAAGACATGGCCGCCATGCCGCTGCGCGCGTTCCTTTTATTTTCGATGACAACGAAGTGCTAAATGGTTGTCACAAAACATAGATAAAAATATATGAATAGTTAAATAAATATCGATTGGAACTATGTATAGAGCCACGACTATGATTTTCCCAGGTCCCATAAGTCTCACAGTGATTCACTGATCAGCACTTGAAATGATCAGCAATAGAAACAGGAGTTGAACATGGCCTCGAAAGCTTATGATGCAGGTGTAAAAGAATACCGCGACATGTACTGGACCCCGGACTATGTTCCGCTGGATACCGACTTGCTCGCATGTTTCAAGTGTACCGGTCAACCGGGTGTACCACGTGAAGAAGTTGCAGCTGCCGTAGCGGCTGAATCTTCCACCGGCACCTGGAGTACCGTTTGGTCTGAACTGTTGACCGACCTGGAATACTACAAGGGGCGCGCTTACCGAATTGAAGACGTACCCGGCGACAGCGAATCATTTTACGCTTTCGTTGCGTATCCGATAGACCTGTTTGAAGAAGGCTCTATCGTTAACGTGCTGACCTCGCTGGTTGGTAACGTGTTCGGCTTTAAGGCGCTCAAGCATCTGCGCCTGGAAGATATCCGTTTCCCAATTGCTTACATCAAGACCTGCGGCGGCCCGCCGGCGGGTATCCAGGTGGAGCGCGACCGCCTGAACAAGTACGGCCGCCCGATGCTGGGTGCCACCATCAAGCCCAAGCTGGGACTGTCCGCCAAGAACTACGGCCGTGCCGTGTACGAATGTCTGCGTGGTGGCCTCGACCTGACCAAGGACGACGAGAACGTCAACTCGCAGCCATTCATGCGCTGGCGTGACCGTTTCGAATTCGTTGCCGAGGCAATCCAGAAGGCCGAGCAGGAAACCGGCGAGCGCAAGGGTCATTACCTGAACGTTACCGCGCCGACCCCGGAAGACATGTACGAGCGCGCCGAGTTCGCCAAGGAACTGGGCATGCCGATCATCATGCACGACTTCCTTACCGGTGGCTTCACGGCCAACACGGGTCTGGCCAACTGGTGTCGCAAGAACAGCATGTTGCTGCACATTCATCGCGCCATGCACGCGGTAATCGACCGTCATCCGAAGCACGGTATTCACTTCCGCGTACTGGCCAAGTGTCTGCGCCTGTCCGGTGGCGACCACCTGCACACCGGAACCGTGGTGGGCAAGCTGGAAGGCGACCGCGCCTCGACCCTCGGTTACGTCGACCAACTGCGTGAGTCGTTCGTGCCCGAAGACCGCTCGCGTGGTGTGTTCTTCGACCAGGACTGGGGCTCTATGCCAGGTGTATTTGCAGTCGCGTCAGGCGGTATCCATGTCTGGCACATGCCGGCACTGGTCACTATCTTCGGCGATGACTCGGTGCTGCAGTTCGGTGGTGGTACCCAGGGGCACCCATGGGGCAATGCTGCCGGCGCTGCTGCTAATCGTGTCGCACTCGAGGCCTCGGTCAAGGCGCGCAACCAGGGTCGCGAGATCGAGAAAGAGGGTCGCGATATCCTCACCGAGGCAGCCAAGAGCAGCCCGGAACTGGCGATCGCACTCGAAACCTGGAAAGAGATCAAGTTCGAGTTCGAAACCGTGGACAAGCTGGACGTCGCCTAAGCCGGTCGCATTCCATCTAACGCACAGTAAACAGATTCAACAGGAGACAAGACCATGTCTGCAAGCCATGAAGTGGGTGATTTTCAAACTGCACAAACCCTGGAGACCTTCGGTTTCCTGCCCAAGCTGACCCAGCAAGAGGTGTACGACCAGATCGAGTACCTGATCGCCAACGGCTGGACTCCGGCGATCGAGCATGAGCACACGTCACGCTCCGCTAACCACTACTGGACCATGTGGAAACTGCCGTTCTTCGGTGAACAGGACCTCAATGCGGTGGTTGCCGAGATCGACGCCTGTCATCGCGCCTACCCGGATCACCACGTGCGCCTGATCGGCTACGACAACTACGCCCAAAGCCAGGGCGTGTGTTTCGTGGTCCACGAGGGGCGTACCTGATCGATGAGGTGTACACAAAGGCCGCGTGATCGCGGCCGCGGATAAAGCTTGATTGAAGCGGGGAAGACAATGGCAGCAACGGCAAATGCAAATAGTGGAAGAGCCCTTGCGTTGGCAAGGCGCAAGGCAATGTCAAGCGGCGGCAAGGCCGCGCTCGGCAACCGGTCGGGCGCAACTGCAGCACCTGCCGCGACGCCGGCGCCGAGTTCGCGCCCACCGGTGCGTGCCGGTGCGGCAGCCAGTGCTGGTAGCAGCGCGCGCAAGGCTTCGCTGGAGCGTCGCCGTGCCATGTCGACCTGCGGCAAGCAGGCCGTAATCACGGCGGACCGCGTCCGCGGACCCGAGACCAAGCCTGGCGCCAAGCGCGTGGCGGCTGCTGCCACGCCGGACACGCAGGCCAAGGGGGGGTGCGGTTGTGGTTGTGGTGGCAAAGGTGATTGTGGCGACCAGGCGTCGGTCACGACCCCCGGTGCCGCGGTGGCTCGTCCACGCATTCGTCGACCCGCGCGCCCGGCGATTGCCCAGAACCCGGGCAAGGCGGCCGCATTGGCTCGCCGCCGTGCCCAGTCGTCGAGTGGCAAGGCCGGCATCAACAGTGCCGGCATGTCCGAGGCACAGACGGCGCGTGCCGCCAATCCGCAATTGACGGGCCGTGAACTGGCCAGGGCCTTGCGTGAGCAACGCAGTCGTCGCGGTTCCAGCGGGCAGAAGAAGTCCGCACCGACCGGCCGTCGTCGCAAGGCGGCGGATAGCAAGCCCGGTGCAGCAAAGGATGCGCCCTGGAAGGTCGGTGCCAGCGAGACCAATCATGGCCAGACGGTAACCGGCACCATGGTCGGGCGCAGCCACGATGTCACCGGTGACGAACCCAGCACCTGCCGGGGTGTTACCGGAACGGAATATCTCGGTGCGGACATCTTCCGTGATTTCTGCCAGAGCGATCCGGGCTCGGCGCCGCGAAAGGTCACCGTTACCAACACTTCACACGGTAACGCCGTCAGTGGTAACCGTATCGGTCGCGGTAAGAATGTAACAGGTAATGAATCGGGAACCTGCAAGCGTGTGACCGGAGACGAGTACATCAGCGCTGATCAGTCGCAGGCTTACTGCGGCGAGTTTCTCGCCAAATCGCCGCGTAAAGTGACACGTACCGAAACCCGCAAGGGTAAGGCCATGACCGGCAACAATGTCGGACGCTCGGAGAAAGTTACCGGTGACGAGCCGGGGATGAATCGCCAATTGACCGGTACCCAGTACACACAGCCCGAGGATGTCGGTGCGGCACCAGCGAAAGTTGGTGCCAGCGCCACACTGCGCGGTGGCAATATCACCGGCACCATGGTTGGCCGCGGTCAACTCATGACCGGCGATGAGCCGGGCAGTTGCCGCAACATCACCGGTGATGACTATATCGGGCATGAGCAGTACAGCGAATTCTGCAGCACTGCGCCGGCTCCGACTGACCGCAAAGTCGGTGTGTCCGCGACCGGCAAAGGTATGCCGGTGACCGGTACCATGACTGACCGCGAGAGTAAGGTGACGGGAAATGAACCCGGCACCTGCAAAGCGGTTACCGGTACACCTTATGCCGGTGCCGATGCGTACGGAAATTTCTGCCCGGCCGACGATGCAGCACAGACAGGTATGCGCACCAGGCAGTCACGCGCTACGCCAGGGATGCCAATGACCGGTATTCAGCCGGGCGTTGGTGGCAAGATGACCGGAGATCACAAGGGCGTCTGCGAGCCGCTGACCGGAACGCCTTATGTCGGTGCCGACCAGTTCGCAGAGGCCTGTCCCGCAACGCCGGCGGATAGTGCCAGTCCGGACTTTCCACAGTCGCTGGAGCGCGCGCCCTGGCAACAGTTCAGTGTGTCAACGCCATCCGGGGGTGCGCAGGCTGCACTTGGATCCACCGGTGTTACCGGCAACAGTTACGAACAGGGTCTTATAACCGGTCCGTTCGGTATGGCACCCGGTAAAGTCACTGGTACCGAAGAGGCGCGTTTCGGTCACGAGAAACTTCAGGCCGCTGATATGCGTCCGCAAGCGACCGGAGAGGTAGAGGGGCGTGTCAAGTCGCGAATCTCGGGTGAAGGTCAGGATGCCGGTCTGAAAATCACCGGTGACGACTGGGATCGTGGCAATAACGTTACCGGTACCGAGGGCACTTCGGCGAGGCGCCGCAATCCCACCATGCGCGCTGCGCAGGCTGCCTCCATGCCGGTTGATTTGAAGCGCAACAAAGACATGACTTTGCCGGTGAGCAAGGTAACCGGCGGCAGCGGCAACACCGAACGGGGTTCTCTGGTGACCTACTCAGGAGGTGCCCGCGGTTGAGTCCGTGGATGAATCGTCATGCTTAGCGCACGCAACAGGCATAACCGTCACAAGTGGTCGAATCCGGCACCGGCACGTCTCGGTCGTCCGGGCGACCGCGCAGCGCGCTCGCCTGACGTTGCCGGCGTGCGGATCGCGGGTGCCGTGCACGCAAGCATGCATCCTCTTGCCAATAATGGGGAAAATGCACACCTGTATGCCTACGAAAGCAGTGTCAAGGCGGCTTTCGATGCCATTGTGCCGACTCTGAAAGAGGTATCAGCCCTGCAGCATGAGGCGGAATTCGAAACGCAGGCGCAGCAGTTGGCAGGCGCCCGGCTTGGCTTCGAACTGCCGGCGACGTTGCTGGACGACGCCTGGGTGACGCAGCTGGATATGCGCAGTCTGTTCGCCTGGTGCCTGTTCGAGACCTATCGGCGTTTTTGCAACGACGTGTTTACCCAAGACCCGCTGGGTGACAACGATGATGACGCGTTTCAGAAGTTACTGCAGGAATGCGGCTTTCATACGCTTGATGTGTCGCCCTGCGCGGATGGCCGTCTGGCGCACGTGATCCGTTACGTGCTGCGCCTGCCGTACAAGGCGGTGCGGCGCCGTTCCTACGCGGGTGCCATGTTCGACATCGACGACAGCCTTGGAAAGTGGGTGAAAACCGAGCTGCTGCGTTTCCGCGAGGGCAGGCCGAATACCGCCGATGAACCGACACGCTACCTGAAGGTGGTTGTCTATCACCACAGTTCGATCGATCCTCAACACCAGGGTTGTGCTGCGCACGGTTCGGATACCTGCAAGGCGGCGGAGGGCGGTCGCGAGCGGTTGCTGGGTTTCCAGCAGGCGGTGCAGAACACCCACTGCTGCGGCGCATCCATTGACTGTCTGTTGATCGGTATGGATACGGATACAGATGGCATACGTATCCATATGCCATCTGCCAACGGCGATATCGACCTGGAAAACCCGATTGACAGCCTGGAGGTCTACGACGCCACCGCACGCATGAGCCCGGTCCAGGCAGACACGTGGATCGCCGGGCACATCGAAGAGAAGGGCGGCGCAAACCTGGAACGCGGCATGGCACGCTTTATTGCTTACCTGCTGACCAATAACCTGTCACAGGTCGAGTACGTCCGCAGCTACTACGGTGGGCACTACAGCGATATCGGCCATGCCGAGCACTTTATCGGTGCCGGGATCGGCTTCGAGGAGGTGCAGTTGCGCAACCTGACCTTTTTCGCCTACCTCAATACCGTGGAAGAGGCCGCCATGGACCTGGATGTCGGCATCAGCATTTTTACCGGCCTGAATGTTGCGCACGGCCTGCCGGTGCCGGTCGTGGTGCGCTATGACTATCACGGCAACGTGCCGGGTGCGCGTGAACGCGCCGAACAGCACTGCCGGCGCGTATCGGCCGCACTGCACGACCGTTACCGTGATTTGAGCGAGCGTGGATTGCTGCACACCCTGCAGGTAGTGCGCGATATTAACGCCGCCGGGCGCATCGAGATTCTGGATTGTTCTGTGAAAACGGCTGCAGCGGCAGGAGGGCACTGATGAAAATCTGTCAGGTTGAAAAGCCACTGGTTGCAACCAATCGCATACCTGGACTGGAACACCGTCACATGCAAGTGGTGCGCGACGGCAGTGCGTTGCTGGCCGCTGTCGACGCTGTCGGCTGCGTTCCCGGCGACTGGGTAATCTGTGTGGGCAGTTCTGCTGCGCGCGAAGCCGCCGGCAGCAAGGAGTACCCGAGCGATCTGACTATCGTCGGCATTATTGATCACTGGGAGCCCGAAGAGGTACAAGGCTGATGGATATCCTGCAAGTTGAATCAGCGCTGGTATGTACGCGCCGCATCGATGGGTTGAAACAGGCCAGTCTGCGTGTATTGCGCGATGCCGTCGGTCGCCGACACGTTGCGGTAGACCCGGTCGGTGCACGGGCGGGAAACTGGGTATTCACTTTGAGTGGTTCGGCCGCGCGCTATGCGGTGGGTGATTACGGTGTTTTCACCGACCTGACTATCGGCGGCATTATTGATTATTGGGAGGCTGGTAAAGAACGGCCGACCGGTACAGAGGCAATAAGCAGTAACTCGTTTTAACGATTGTTTGGGTAACACTGGCGTATTAACAATACAGGAGACAGTAAGATGGCAAGCGAAAACTATGGTATAGCTCTGGGTATGATCGAAACCCGTGGACTGGTGCCGGCGATTGAAGCGGCGGACGCGATGACCAAGGCGGCAGAGGTTCGTCTGATAGGCCGCGAATATGTCGGTGGTGGTTACGTAACCGTTCTGGTTCGTGGTGAGACCGGTGCCGTCAATGCCGCGGTACGTGCTGGCGCGGATGCATGTGAACGCGTTGGTGACGGACTGGTGGCGGCACATATCATTGCCCGTCCTCACCGCGAGGTGGAACCGGTACTGCCCGCAGGTGGTAGTTCCGAATCTGCAGCTGCTGCCTGATCGCAGCGGCCGCGCATATAACTGAACTGATAGCAGGAGATACAGACCATGGCCAACGAACAGTATGGTATTGCCCTGGGCATGATAGAGACACGCGGGCTGGTGCCCGCCATTGAAGCGGCGGATGCGATGACCAAGGCTGCGGAGGTGCGGCTGATCGGACGCGAGTTCGTGGGAGGTGGCTATGTCACCGTCCTCGTACGCGGTGAAACCGGCGCTGTAAACGCAGCTGTGCGTGCCGGCGCGGATGCCTGTGAGCGAGTTGGCGATGGACTGGTGGCGGCACACATCATTGCCCGTCCTCATCGCGAAGTGGAGCCGGTGCTCAGCGATACAAACGGCAATCGTCCGTCACGCGGTTGAATGCACAGTCTGATTGATTGATATGTCGTCATGCTGCCTGTAAACGTTGATCAGCGCGTTCTCGGTTACCTCGGCAGGGCTTTGAGTCTGGAGCTTTCCGCGGTGCAGCTCTACAGCACCCAGGCAAAACTTGTTGAAGCCTGGGGGCTGGCCGAGGTGGCCGGGAAGCTGAGCGCCGAAGCAGGCGAGGAACTGGCGCATGCCGAACGTATCATCAGTCGCATGCTCGCACTTGGCGCGGCCCCGAATGCATCACAGTTACGACCGGTGCAGCTGGGACGCAACCTGCAGGAATTATTGCAGGCAAACCATGCATTCGAATCGGAAGTCGTCAGCCTGTACGAAGCTGCAACCAGACATAGTGCCAGGGTTGGCGATCATGACAGCCGGCTGTTTTTCGAAGCCTTGCACGCCGAGGAAAAAGAGCATGCCCGGCATATGCTGGATTGGCTGCAGGAGCTGCAAGATGTCGATACTACAGTTTCCACTTGAACACTGGTCAGTATAGGAGAACAGCAATGAGTCAACAGTGGCAGGAACGGGCCAGGCCCGAGCGGTTGGAGCGGCGGTACCAGTTTGTGGATTATGAAAGTTTACGCGATTTTCTGGATCGCGCCGCCGCGTTGTCGGAACGTGAGGGGCTGTATCCTGACATGGGTTTTGGCCGTGATTATGTCAATATGACAATTCACGGCTCCGAAGAGGACAACACACTGGGGGATCAGCAGCATCGTCTGGCCAGGGAACTCGATGCCCTCGCCATGCAGGAAGCTGGCTGAGGGTGATGTAATGCCCGTCATTGCGCTGGTGGGCAACAAGGGTGGTGCGGGCAAAACCACGCTGGCTGTTAACCTCGCGGCAGGCCTGGCGCGCCACGACAGTGTGGCGGTGATTGACGCCGACCCGCAGGGTTCAGCACTGCAGTGGCGCGCGATTGCCGGAGAAGCATCGGCACCGCCTGTTGCTGCAGCTGAGGCTGACCTGCAACGCCAGGCGTTTAAACTTTTGCAGGACTACCGATGCGTGGTGATCGACTGTCCGCCTTCCGTGCATGCCCCCCAGACCGGCGCGGTGCTGGGCTTTGGCGATCTGGCCCTGATCCCCGTGCAACCCTCACCAATGGATTTATGGGCAAATGTGCACATCGAACAATCGATTGAAGATGCACATAAAGTCAATCCTTCGCTGCGGACACTTCTGGTTATCAACCAGCTGGAGCCACGCACCACGCTTTCGCGCCTGGTCCGTGATGCCTTGTCAGAGATTGCCTTCCCGGTGGCAGATGCCGCAGTGAGGCGTCGCGCCATCTATCGCGCCAGTGCGCTGCAAGGCAAGAGCGTATTTGACATGGGGCGCCGTGGCGCGGATGCCGCGGCCGAGATCGATCAATTGATCCAGGAGGTAACCAGACTATGACCAGTACAGACAAAACCCGCCAGCAGCTGGTGGATTCAATGCGTAAAACCAAAGCCGCCGCGGCTGGGAAAACGGCGGCAGTGAACAAGGCGCCGCGGCCGGTTAGAAGAAAGGTGAAGAATGTGAAAGACGCCGCAGCGACCAGCGCGGGAAAACACTCCGCTATCGCTACGGGCGGATCCCGGTCGGTAAATTCGGATTCGTACCAGACGGGACGTAGAGTGTGGCCGGATTAAGCCACAAAGCATAGATAAACATCAATCTATTAGCATTAAAATATCGATTGGTATAGAAGTCATAGCCGCTCCACACTGGTCATTACTTATTTAGTAACTATAGCGATGGAGGAACATTGGCATGGGTATCATTGAGTTATTATTTTCGTTATACACGACTGACTTCACCGCTCCAACACAAATGAAAATAGAAGCAGTCATGAAGCAAGCTCAAGAATGTAAAGCAGCCAAAGAGCCTGATGATCGTTGCTTAAACAGTTACCAGAAATATCTTAAGACGAGAGATGAAATGGATTCAGGCTATGTCTACTTTTAATGACAATAGCTATACGCCGCCAGCAGTTGATAAATTCAATGCGCAAAACCAAAGCTGCCGCAGCCAGCAAAAAAAAAGGCGGGAATATAACGCCGAGGCAGTCTACACGAACCGTGAAGACGACGAAAAAAGCAGCCTCGACCGCGAGGAGAAAGCACTCCGCTAAAGTTGAAGTGGGGTCACGACCGGAAACTCGCGACCCGGCCCGGGCGGGCCGTCGGGTGTGGCCGGATTGAATCGTTAAGCATAGATATAAAACTATCATTAATATTTAATAGATTTATTAGTATAAATGTATTTGATAGCACATACTCTAACTGTGTCTGGATCAGGAGCCGCTGGAAGAGCAGGCTTCACCAGCCTGAACCGGGCAGTGGTGAGTGTATTTATCGACTCTGAGGCCCGGGTCTGTAGACCGGTTTAAAAGCGTCCTGCTGACTGATTGGCTGGACTGGTTTTCGGCTGGCAAGGCCGTCACTAATTGATAGGAGGCAAGACCGATGCAAAGGTTGTTTCCGCAAAAACTACTTACCATCATTACCATGGATACACTCGAGGATACCCTTGCAGAGATGGTTCGTCGCCGTGGCGCCAGTGGTTACACGATTGTTGAGGCGCGTGGTGCCGGCTCCAGTGGCGAGGTTTCAGGCGAGCTGGATGTGGATACCAGTATAAAATTCCATGTGATCGTTCCCGCGGGCCGCATGTCCAGTATGCTGGATGACCTGGAGGAACTGCTACGGGCGGGCAACCATATCACTGCTTTCGTTTCTGATGTGGCTGTTCTGGGGTCGGAAAAATTTGAAAAACCCCTGGTGGAGTCAGAAATGCGTTAAGACGGGGTGGTTGCAACCGGAACCATACCTTCATGACCGACACATCCTGCAGTGCAGTGTAGCAAAGGCTCAATCACATGGTTTCAACGGATGACAACGAGTACACGCCGGCAGCAGCGATGCCGGATTACCTGATACGGCACACTACATTGCGTCAGTTACAGGTATTCGAAGCTATCGTCAGACTCGGCAGTTTCACCCGTGCAGCGGAGGAATTGTTTCTGAGCCAGCCTACCGTGTCCATGCAGATCAAAAAGCTGGCCGATGTCCTGGGTTTGCCCTTGTTCGAACACGTCGGGCGTAATGTCGAACCGACCGAGGCCGGTCTGGCACTTTATAAGTCGAGTCGTGAGTTGTTCGAAACCCTGGCAAACCTGGAGATGACGGTTGCCGATTTAAAGGGCCTTAAGATCGGACGCCTGCGTATGGGGGTGATCACCACGGCGAAATACCTGGCACCCGAAATTCTCGGTGAGTTCAGCCGCCTTTATCCGGGCATCGATCTTGCACTCAAGGTCACGAATCGTGAACGTATCATCGAGCGTATGCATAGGAATGAGGACGACCTGTATATCATGGGTCAGGCACCCGATGACGAACTTGAGGTCGAGGCGTTCCCTTTCGCGCCGAATCCACTGGTTGTCATGGCGCCGCGCGATCACCCTTTGGTAGGAAAGAAAAACATCGCGCTGTCGGAGATTATCGAGCACCCGTTTATCATGCGTGAGCCCGGATCAGGTATCAGGGATGCCGTCCTCCGCTTATTCGCTGCCCATGATTTGCGGCCGCGGGTACGTATGGAACTTGGAAGCAACGAAGCGATCAAACATGCCGTGGTCGGTGGCTTGGGTGTGTCGGTGCTTTCACTGCATACCCTGGCGCTCGAAGGTGCCGATGGACCTGTCGCTATCCTCGATGTCGAACAATTCCCGATTCACCGGCAGTGGTACATCGTCTATCCCAAAGGCAAGGAGTTGTCCCTCGTCGCCCGTACATTCCTCGAATTCGCTATTGCCAGCGAAGCCAGAATCCGTGAAAACATGATGTCGATGTGGCCGCTGTTAATGCAGCAGACCAAGACCCGGAAAAGAGCAACCGCCCGCAAGAAAAAGGCAGCGAAAAAATAACGACCCTCCGGCCTGCTTATCAACGCCAGGCTATAGCTCCTATTGTCAGAAACAATTAGTCGCCGAACCCGACCGCTTCCATAATCAAGTCCACGTTAGAGTCGCCATTGACGGTTCACTAGGCAGGTGTTGGAAGCAATGCGGACAAACATAATCTTCAATGAAATAAGCTTTCGTAATCCGCGCGGCGATATATTCGGCGGTAT
>JAOUBY010000001.1 GCA_029860045.1 Gammaproteobacteria bacterium
GATGCGTGCGGCCAGCATGTCGGCGTCCGGCTTGTCTTCCTGTGGCCTGATGATCTTGTTGACCGCCTGTTCCATGATGGTCTCGACCCGGTCCAGCATGCTGGTGTCCTCGACCTCGGTCTGCGGGTAGGCGTGCAACAGATCGGATAGTAACAGTTCACCCTCGAAGGTACGCAGTTCACCCTGCTGAATTCTTTTCTGCAACGTGCCACGCTTGACCCCGACCAGGCGTGCTGCGCGCGAAAGTGTAATCAGGCGAGACATTCTATTCCCCCGGTGGCGTGTTATTGGAGACACTATAACGTATCGGGCAGGGGATATAATATGGACATTCTTCAGTGCAACAGGAGCGTCTTGCAGGCGCGATGCCCTATGATCGAAATCATCACTGCCGATATCACCACCCTGGGGGTCGATGCCATCGTCAATGCGGCAAACAGCAGCCTGCTGGGTGGCGGCGGTGTAGACGGTGCCATTCATGCGGCAGCGGGGCCGTTACTGTTGCAATATTGCCGTACCCTCAACGGGTGCCGCACCGGCGAGGCGAAAATCAGCCCCGGTTTCGAATTGCCGGCGCGCCGGGTGATTCATACTGTGGGCCCGGTGTGGCAGGGTGGTGATCGCTATGAAGCTGCACTGCTCAGGGCCTGTTACTGCAACAGTTTCGAAATCGCACTGCAGAATGACGTCAGGAGTATTGCCTTTCCTGCCATCAGTACCGGTGTCTATGGTTATCCAAAGGAAGCTGCGGCGCGCATTGCTGTTGCCGCCATGCTGGAGTACCAGGACCGCTTTGAGCGAATCCTTGTCTGTTGTTTCAGTGAGGCGGATGCGGCACTGTATCGAAGCGTGTTCGAAGAATCCCCGTAGCAGCGGGTCTTATCCGCGACCTGTGCTGTATATATCGCGCCTGCAAGGCGCTCCTACAGCAATCAGATGCACCTGCAGGAGCGCCTTGCAGGCGCGATAATGCACTCTGAAATTGATCGTGGATGATATTTGCTGATTCAGGTACTGGCACAAGGCCATTGAATTCCGTCCCCACGCCCTCATCTAATCTATAGTAAAGATGAGGTTTTCAATGAGCACTAACCGCCCGCCCGCTGTTGCTGGCATGTTTTATCCAGCTAATCCGGCAGAATTATCCGCCGGGATCTGCGCGCTGCTGGCTGATGCCGATGCGGGTGCCTCCACGCGTTTACCCAAGGCACTGATTGTTCCCCATGCTGGCTATGTCTACTCGGGCCCGGTCGCGGCGAAAGCGTACGCCAGGCTGGCGCCGCTGGCCGGTCGTATCAAGCGGGTGGTGCTGCTGGGGCCGGTGCATCATGTGCCGGTGCGTGGTCTGGCATTGCCGCAGGCAGTGGCCTTTACTACGCCGCTGGGCGAGATTCCGCTGGATACCGCGGCCATGGCCGAATTGGCGGGGCTGCCGCAAGTGTCCCGGAGCGATGCGGCCCATGCGCCGGAACATTCCCTGGAAGTGCACCTGCCTTTTCTGCAGACCGTGCTGGGTAGCTTCCGCCTGTTGCCGCTGGCTGTCGGCAACGCCACGGCGGAGGAGGTTGCCGGCGTACTGGAGCGTGTGTGGGGCGGCGAAGAAACACTGATCGTCATCAGTTCCGACCTCTCGCACTTCCTGTCCTACGACGTGGCACGGCGCGTTGACCGGCAAACCGTGGAGCATATCCTTGCCCTGCAGCCGGACCTTGACCATGAACAGGCCTGTGGCGCCACGCCGGTGAACGGGCTGCTGGCCTTTGCCGGTCGTCATGCCCTGCAGTCCGAGCTGCTGGACTTGCGCAACTCGGGTGACACGGCGGGTGACAAGGCCCGCGTGGTGGGATATGCCGCGATTGCCTTCTATGAGTCAGCACGATGACTGCGGTTAAACATGAACAGGGCGAGACCCTGCTGGCAGTGGCGCGTTGTGCGATTGCGCGGCAGCTGGGTGAACAGGGTATCGATCACGATACGCCATCCTGGTTGCACGAGCCGGGCGCCAGTTTCGTTACCCTGACACAGCAGGGTGCGCTGCGCGGTTGTATTGGCAGTCTTGAAGCGTACCGTTCACTGGCAGAAGACGTGCATGCCAATGCTATTGCGGCGGCATTGCGCGACCCGCGTTTTCAGCCACTGGATGCCCGAGAGCTGTCACGAACGCGCATCGAGGTGTCGTTGCTTTCCGGAGCCAGGGATATGCAGTTTGACTCCGAGCAGCATGTCCTTAAGCAGTTGCGCCCCGGTGTTGACGGCGTGGTGCTGCAATACGGCAGTGCGCGTGGCACCTTCCTGCCGCAGGTGTGGGCGTCGCTGCCAGAGCCGGCTGACTATCTGGCACAGCTCAAGCGCAAGGCCGGCTTGCCGGCCGATTTCTGGCACGAGGATATCTGCCTGTCACGCTACAGCGTGACGAAGTGGAGAGAGCCGGTCGAGGCGGACCATGAACAGCCCTGAAGTAACCATGCAGCCGTTCCCTGCGCGCTGGTGGCACCCGTTGCCGGACGGGCGTATTCAGTGTGATCTGTGTCCGCGCGACTGCAAACTGAAGGAAGGTCAGCGTGGTGCCTGCTTTGTGCGCATGCGTGAAGGTGACCGGATGGTGCTGACGACCTACGGGCGTTCGTCCGGTTTCTGCATCGACCCCATCGAGAAGAAGCCGTTGAATCACTTCTATCCGGGTTCCTCGGTGCTGTCGTTTGGCACGGCCGGCTGCAACCTGGCCTGCAAGTTCTGCCAGAACTGGGATATCAGCAAATCCAGGGACATGGACCGGTTGATGGACCAGGCCAGTCCGGAGGCAATCGCGCTGGCGGCGCAAACCTCGGGCTGCAAGAGCGTTGCCTTCACCTACAACGACCCGGTGATCTTTGCCGAGTATGCCATCGATACGGCAACTGCCTGTCACGCGCAGGGCATCCAGACCGTGGCGGTAACAGCGGGTTATATCCATGCTGAACCGGGGCGCGAGTTTTACGCGGCAATGGATGCCGCCAATGTGGACCTGAAGGCATTTACGGACGAGTTTTATTACAAGCTGACCGGTTCGCACTTGCAGCCGGTACTCGATTCGCTGGTCTACCTGCACCATGAAACGCAGGTGTGGACGGAAATCACCACCTTGCTGATTCCCGGCTACAACGATTCGGACCAGGAAATCGAGGCCATGAGCAAGTGGATAGTGAAAGAACTGGGTCAGGATGTGCCGCTGCATTTCACGGCCTTTCATCCGGACTTCAGGTTGCTGGAGGCACAGGGAACGACGCCCGAGGTGCTCTCAAGAGCACGGCATATTGCCCGGGCCGAGGGCGTGCGCTATGTCTATACCGGTAATGTGCATGACCATGAGGGTGGTACCACCTGCTGCCCGGATTGCAGCGAGCCACTCATAATTCGCGACTGGCACCGCATCCTGGACTATCGGTTAACCAAACACGGACACTGTCCGGATTGTGGTGCTGCGATAGCGGGGCGGTTTGGCAGTTATGAGGGCGGCTTCGGGCAGCGACGCATCCCGGTGCGGATTGGCGCCTGAGGCTGGTATCCAGCTGAGTAGCTTCACCCGTAGTTATTTTCAACAAACTGTTTCTGTATTTGCTCTACTTCTTCGATATTTTCAATCAGCGCCTTGACGCAGTCCCTGTCCAGCGTCTCGCCGGCAAGTTCATGCAGGGTTGCAATTGCGTCTTCATTGCTCCACGCATCCTTGTAGGGGCGTTGGCTGGTCAGCGCATCAAAGACATCGGCGACCGCGACGATACGCGCCTCCAAAGGAATCTGGTCGCCCTGCATCCCGGCGGGATAGCCGCTGCCGTTTACCGCCTCATGATGGTGTTCTGCAATATTGCGCAGTACGTTCATGTATTCAACGTTCTCCAGGCCAAAGTTCCTGATAAGATCGTCAATGATTTCACGCCCCTTGTGTGCATGCGTTCTCATTATGGCTGCTTCTGCATCATCGAGTTGCCCGGGCTTGAGCAGTATTTTGTCGGGGATGCCAATCTTGCCGATATCGTGCAAGGGGGAAAACATGAAGATATGTTCGATATAACTGTCATCCAGGTCATAGTCTTCTGCCAGGGCGCTGGCAATGAGTCGGCTATAGCGTGACATGCGATCAATGTGACTGCCCGTTTCCGGGTCGCGGGTGTGAGTGATATGGCCTGTTGTCTTGACTGCGGCGGTCAGCGTGTGAATCGAGGTTAATTCATTGATCACCATCAGGGAGATCATGTGGCCATATACATCTATCTGGCTCAGGGCGTTCTCTGAAAATACGTCTTTCTCATACGAATTGAAGAATATAAAGCCAATAAAATTACCGTCACTAAATATTGGCAGTGTATAGCTGGCGGCATACCCCTGGCGGCCGATCCTTCGGGTATGCTCATGCTCGCTGTCCTCATAAGTCAGCTGGTTATTGATGACGCGTGGCAGGCCCTTGTCCAGTATTGCCTTGAGTGATGGGGCGTCTTCCAGCAGCGCCTGGTAATGATCAAGCGGGTTGTCGTCCCCGCTGCTGTGCACGAAGGTTTTCAGGAGGGTTGTTTTGGGGTCGTAGATCGCAATAGCAATGCGGGCAATGAACGGGAAAACATCTCTAATTGATTCGTGTGCGGCAGCTAATTTATTACGCAGGGGAATATGTTTGTTCAGGTCGTTAAGCGCATCGTGGTGTTTAGTCATGACTGCCCCGGATGGTGGTGCCCAAGAGAGTTAAAGGTAAATTCGTCTTTCCGCAATTAACACCCTGTGACAGTAGTATACATAACCCGGTTACCGGATCATGTATTTCTGATTAAGGAGACTGTATCCAGCAAACCGGACCAGAGGAAGTTTACATCCGGTAAACGGAGCAGGGGTGTGTTCGCATGTTGCAGACGAGCCGGGGAAATGACGTTTCATGCAGATCTTGCCGATCACGTCAGCTGTCTGGATGCGAGCGCCAGGCGCGTGATGCAAGTCGTGCCGGGCAACCGGCAGGAACCTGTCATGGCACTGTAGCTGCGCGTTACTGCTCCCACCGTTCCAGTTCGATAGACAGGCAAAGACGTACGGTCTGGCTAACCATGAACCGGTGACTGCGCATGTCGAACTCCACCCGGTCAACCTGGCCGGTACCACGTATGTAAATTTGTTCCGGACGGCCGTCCTGGCCACTATCGAGTACGTCAACCTCGATATCGAATGCCACGGGCTGCTTGACGCCATGCAGGGTCAGGTCCCCGTAGATGTAGGCGTGTATCGGGTTGTGCCAATGGAACTCCCGGCCTTCGAACAGGATCTCGGGGTAGTGTTCGATATCCATGAAGCCGTGGCCCTGGACCAGCGAGTCGAGGTCGGGATTGCTGGATTCCATGCTGGTGGTATGTATCAGCAGCAGCGCCCTTCCAGGGCTACCCACTGCAGGTGGCAGGCTGAGGCCGCCGACGATGTTGGTAAATTCACCACGGAATTCCTGGCGTGGGAAATGTCGCACACAGAATCCGACCCGTGAGTTGCCGGGAAGGATGCGGTACAGGCGACCCTCTGTTGCAGCTTCCCGCATTTCCGCCAGCAGCTTTGCATCGACACGCCCGCCCTCGAAAGGGGTGCAAGGCTCGGAAGCGGCAGCGCCACCAGCCATCAGCACCAGCAGAACGGACAGGACAAGATACGGAAAGCCGGAAAGTTGCATGTTGCGGTAACGGGGTTGATTAATCCGGTTATCAGGATAGATCAGCGGCTGGTTCTGTAACTTGATCGTGATCAAATAATGTTACGGTAACCGGTGCCGCACCTGGACTTACTGACGTATCAATTCATTCTGGTCGGTATGCTCAAACAGCTTTCCATAGATCTCTACAATTGTCGTTTCTGAATATGAAAGCCTGCCATTTCCTGCAGTGACCCGGTGGCGAAACTCTGTAGTACGCGCATTGCGCTGCATGAAGGGTGATTGAATGATTTGCCAGTCTTTGTCATCAAGTTTTGCAGAGACTTCCAGGATTGCGCTGCCATCCCCTGTTTTCTCACCGTTGTAGGTTCCTCCGGCAAGTACACTGACTGCCCGGGGTATGGTCAGTGAATGCATGATGATCCCTGCCTCTGCATCCCACATCCAGTAACCGGATTCGTCATGAAAGACCCTGTCGTTTGATTTGCGTTGGACGATTTGACGATAGTGGACGGCCGCCAGCACCTGCGACTCCGCGTTGGTGACATCACCAATGGCGCTATAGGTAATGGTTTCATAGTAAGGATTGTTCTCAGCGCCGTCCGGTTCAGGAGCAACGTCAAGCCCTTTATCGCCCTTCCAGACACCGATAAGTTCCCCTAGCGGGCCATAGCCTGTTTCATTGGTGCCACTCATCTTTTTTCCATGATTGTCTGTTGGAGTCTGATGGCCTGTATTTGTGCTTTCTGTTGCCTGGTGCAAGATTAAGGTTTTGAGCTTTCCCGGGCGGGCAAAAACAGCATTGGGTCCACGCGTGCATCGTTCAGGCTGACGCCCCAGTGCAGGTGCGGGCCGGTGACGCGGCCGGTCATGCCGATTTTCCCAATCACGTCGCCTGTTTCGACGCGAGCGCCAGGTGCGACGTCAATGGTGTTCATGTGGCAATACATGGTGACCAGTCCCTGGCCGTGATCGATGAACACGGTGTTGCCGTTGAAGAAGTAGTCGCCGGTATTAATAATGGTACCCGGGGCAGGGGCCATGATCGGCGTGCCTTCCGGGGCGGCAATATCGAGGCCACTGTGTGGCTTGCGTGGCTGGTCGTTAAAGAAGCGCCGCAGCCCAAACGGGCTGCTGGTCTCGCCATCAACCGGCCTGCGGAATGTCACCACGACGTTGTCCTGGTCCGACCAGTGCTCCAGTGCGGTATTGATTGATTTTTTCTCGCGGATGATACGTTCCATGTCGCGCTTCTCGGGGTTTACCTTGCGCTTGTCCTTGATGGTGATGCGTTGTTCTTCGTAGTCTTTTGCATTGACACTAAAGGCGATAGTGAGCGGCTTGCCCTGTACGGTTTTTGCGTCCAGATGATGGCGGCCCGGTTTGGTGCCCAGTGACAGGCCGATCACGGCTGTGTTCTCACTGTCTTTGTTTGTGATCAGCACTTTGCGATCCCGGTAGCGTGCGCTGGCAGGGTCGATATCCGCAGGCAGCTTGATAATGGCGATACCGCCGGGGACCGGGGTGGTGTCGGGGGGCAGGGCAAAGATAGGTGAGGTGGTGAGCAGTAGAACAACAAGCAGGATGTGGGCCGTGATGCGGTGCATGATCTGGTTCCTGAGTGATTATGTGTCTGGCAGTTCCAAGGTTACGTCATTGCGAGGAACAAGGTGACGAAGCAATCTCTTAATGAGGATCCCACGTTATGAGATTGTTGCGCTTCGCTCGCAATGACAAGGCTAGTGTGTGCATTTCAGGACGACTTTACCTCATCAACCGTACATAAAAGTTTACCGTCGGCAAGTCGTGTCTCGACCTGTTCGCCGGGCTTGATGTCGGCGGCCGTGCGCAGGATTTTGCGTTGCCCCGGTCGGCTGACAATGGCATAGCCGCGTTGCAGCGTCGCTAGCGGGCTGATGGTATCCAGTGACCGGCAGGCGACTGCAAGCTGGCGTTGCCGGGTCTGCAGCAACGTGTGTATGGCGGTGTGCAGGCGTTGCTCGAGTGCATGTCTTTGCAGCTCGGTACGATGGATACGATGCGTCGGGGTTTGCTGTTTCAGTGCTGCGAGTGCTACCTGAAGAGAGGCTCGCAAGTTATTGAAATATGAGCGTGTGGCCAGCCGCATGCGGCCCTCCAGCTCGTCCAGGCGCTGGGCCTGCTGGCGCAGGTGCTGGCCCGGGTGGCGCAGCTTCAGGCGTTGTTCCAGCCAGGTCATGCGCTGGCGGGCATCGACCGCGCGTTGTTGCATGTGGCGGGTGATGCGCTGTGCCAGGCCGGTTACCTGCTGCAGCCATTCTCCCTGGTCTGGGCTCAGCAGTTCGGCGGCGGCCGATGGCGTGGGCGCGCGCTGATCAGCGACAAAGTCGGCGATAGTAAAGTCCACCTCGTGACCGACTGCACTGACGACCGGGATGTGACAGGCATGCAGTGCGCGTGCCACGGTTTCCTCATTGAACGCCCACAGGTCTTCCAGCGAACCACCGCCACGCGTGACTATCAACACATCACACTCGTTGCGGTTTGCGGCGGTGTGCAACATGGCAGCGATCTCATTGCCGGCGTCCTTGCCCTGTACAGGAACCGGATAAATCAGTACCGGGATGGCGGGAAAACGCCGCCGCAGTACACTGAGTACATCACGGATAGCTGCGCCGGTTGGCGAGGTGATGACGCCAATACGTGTCGGCAGGGCGGGCAGGGTCTTTTTCCCGGCCGCATCAAACAGCCCCTCGGCTTCAAGTTTCTCCTTCAGGGCGTCGAAGGCACGTTGCAAGACACCGTCACCGGCCTCCTGCATGCTCTCGGCAATCAGCTGGTAGTCACCACGTGCCTCGTACAGGCTGACCTTTGCCCGCACCAGTACCTGCATGCCTTCTTCCGGTCGAAAGCGCAGCAACTGGTTACGGCTGCGGAACATGGCGCCACGCACCTGCGCCTGGCTGTCCTTGAGCGTGAAATAGAGGTGGCCGGAAGAGGGGCGGGCGATGTTAGACAGTTCGCCCTCAATCCAGACGCGCGCCAGGCCCTGCTCCAGCAGGGTGCGTGCTGTCTGGTTGAGCCGGGAGACACTGAATACCTCGCGTTCCGGCGGCATCATGCCCTGTTCTGTGGCGGATTCCGACATGGGGGACAAGGATACCCGAATCCGGACTGCGTTCGCGTCCCGGGCGGAGAAAATTTAAGCGGATTGGCGCCGAAAAGCAGTACAGTGCGGTTTACCGGGGCAGCCCCAGTCCCTATAATCAGCGGTCAACTTCAACCGGCGGAAACCGAACCCTATGCGCATAGTGCAGGAAGCCCTTACCTTTGACGATGTCCTGCTATTGCCTGCGCATTCCACTGTCCTGCCGCGCGACGTCAGCCTGCACAGTCAGCTGACCCGCGATATTCGTCTGAACATCCCGGTACTCTCGGCGGCCATGGATACCGTCACCGAGGCACGCCTTGCCATCACACTGGCGCAGGAAGGCGGCATCGGCATTGTGCACAAAAATCTCAGCATCGAGCAACAGGCTGCCGAGGTGCGTGGCGTCAAGAAGTTCGAGAGCGGTGTCATCAAAGACCCCATCACGGTGTCCCCGGATACCAGCATCGAGGATGTGATCGCGTTGACTCGCGCCAACAATATTTCCGGCGTGCCGGTGGTGGATGGTGACGACCTCATTGGTATCGTCACCAGTCGTGACCGTCGCTTTGAAACCAATCTGAGCAAGCCCGTCACCAGTGTGATGACACCGAAGGATCAACTGGTGACAGTCAGGGAAGGTGCCTCCCGGGAAGAGGTCATTGCGCTGTTGCACAAGCATCGCATTGAGCGTGTGCTGGTCATCAACGATGACTTCAAGTTGCGCGGCATGATTACCGTGAAGGACATCCAGAAGTCCACCGATTTTCCCAACGCCTGCAAGGACGAGCACAGTCGCCTGCGTGTCGGGGCAGCAGTCGGTACCGGCGGCGATAGCGAGGCGCGTATCGATGCGCTGGCACAGGCCGAGGCCGACGTGGTCATCGTCGACACTGCACATGGTCACTCGCAGGGTGTGCTGGACCGGGTGCGCTGGGTGAAACAACATTATCCACAGCTGCAGGTGATCGGCGGCAACATCGCCACCGCGGCAGCGGCACGTGCACTGGTTGATGCCGGGGCAGACGCCGTCAAGGTCGGTATTGGCCCGGGCTCGATCTGTACCACGCGGATCATTTCCGGTATCGGTGTGCCGCAAATCAGTGCTGTTGCCAATGTCGCGGAAGAGTTGCGCAAGGACGGTATCCCGCTGATCGCCGATGGTGGTATCCGCTATTCGGGTGACGTGGCCAAGGCGCTGGCGGCCGGGGCCTGGTCGGTGATGATCGGCAGCATGCTTGCCGGTACCGAGGAGGCGCCGGGCGAGGTCGAGCTTTACCAGGGCCGGTCCTACAAGGCCTACCGTGGCATGGGTTCGCTGGGTGCCATGAAGCAGGGTTCCAGTGACCGCTACTTCCAGGAAGGCGGTGAACAGGACAAGCTGGTCCCTGAGGGCATCGAGGGTCGGGTCCCGTACAAGGGTTCCATGATTGCGATCCTGCATCAGTTGATGGGCGGGGTGCGTTCCAGCATGGGCTATACCGGCTGTGCCAGCATCGAGGAGATGCGCACCCGTCCCGAGTTTATCCGCGTGACCAATGCCGGCATGCGTGAGAGCCACGTACACGATGTTTCGATTACCAAGGAAGCGCCGAACTACCGAACGGAAAGCTGAGGCAGCATCGGCGACCCTGTCCGTACACTTTCATGACTGACAATATTCATGCCCACCGGATCCTGATACTGGATTTCGGCTCCCAGTACACCCAGCTGATTGCGCGCCGCGTGCGTGAACTGGGTGTCTATTGCGAGATCTTTCCATGGGATATCGAGCCGGAAAGAATTGAAGAATTTGCCGCGCGCGGCTTCATCCTGTCCGGCGGACCCGAGACGGCCACGGCTGCCGAGGCCCCGCGTGTACCGGAGGTCGTGTTTTCCAGTGGCATGCCCGTGCTTGGTATTTGCTATGGCATGCAGAGTATGGCGGCACAGCTCGGTGGCCAGGTGGAGAACGCCGATCACCATGAATACGGTTATGCGCAGGTGCGCGCGCGCGGGCATTCCCGCCTGCTCAAGGATATCGAGGATCACGCCACCGAAGATGGTTACGGCCTGCTCGATGTATGGATGAGTCATGGCGATCGCGTCATGCAGTTGCCGGAAGGATTCAAGGTGATTGCCAGCACCGACAGCGCGCCTATCGCCGGCATGGCGGATGACGCACGCGGTTACTATGGCATCCAGTTCCACCCGGAAGTGACGCACACCCACCAGGGCGGCCGGATCCTGCAGCGTTTCGTGATCGAAATCTGCGACTGTGATGCACTGTGGACGTCGGATCATATCGTCGAGAGCAGCATCTATGATATTCGTGCACAGGTTGGTAGCGGCAAGGTGCTGCTGGGCCTGTCCGGTGGCGTCGACTCTTCGGTGGTTGCCGCCCTGTTGCACAAGGCGATTGGCGACCAGCTGGTGTGTGTGTTTGTCGATAATGGACTGCTGCGCCATCACGAGGGTGACCAGGTGATGGCCACCTTTGCCGAGCACATGGGCGTGCATGTTATCCGGGTTGATGCCGAACAACGCTTCCTGGCTGCGCTGGAAGGCGTGGCGGACCCGGAGCAGAAACGCAAGGTCATCGGTAACCTGTTTATCGAGGTGTTCGAGGAAGAGGCCGGCAAGCTGCCTGAGGATACCCGCTGGCTGGCACAGGGTACGATTTATCCCGACGTGATCGAGTCGGCCGGCGCCAGCACCGGCAAGGCGCACCTGATCAAGTCGCATCACAATGTCGGTGGCCTGCCCGAGGAGATGAAGCTGGAACTTCTGGAGCCGCTGCGTGAGCTGTTCAAGGACGAGGTGCGCAAGCTCGGCGTTGAACTCGGTCTGCCCTATGACATGGTCTATCGCCACCCCTTCCCGGGTCCCGGTCTGGGCGTGCGCATCCTCGGCGAGGTGAAAAAGGAATACGCCGACTGCCTGCGCCTGGCCGATCACATCTTCATCGAGGAACTGCGCAATAATGACCTGTATGACAAGGTCAGCCAGGCCTTCACGGTGTTTCTGCCGGTGCGTTCGGTGGGGGTGACCGGCGACGGGCGTCGCTATTCCTGGGTGGTGGCATTGCGTGCCGTGGAGACTATCGATTTCATGACGGCCCGCTGGGCGCACTTGCCCTATGAATTCCTGGATACGGTATCGCGTCGTATCATCAATGAAGTGCCGCACATCTCGCGCGTGGCGTACGATATTTCCGGCAAGCCGCCGGCGACCATCGAGTGGGAATAGGGAAAGTTGCACAACATGCGGACTTCTTTCCGCAGCCGCATCAGTTCCTCGCGTTCATCCGCACCCAGCCCCGCACCGGGAGCCGCTTCCTCGAACTCCCGCTTCCAGCGCCGTATCAGGTTATCCCCAATACCCAGGCTCCGGGCTGCCTCGGAGGGCTTGTAACCCTGTTCTGTTACCGGCGCCACTGCATCCCTCTTGAATTCTTCCGTGTAATCCCGTCTCTTTCTCGTCTCTGTTGTCATTCCTCGCCTCGTTATGGCATTTTACAGCCTTAACCTGGTGTCCGAATTAAGTAGGCCACTTCAAGCATACAGGGGTTGCTGAAAATGACTTGCCGCAGGACCTGCCGCGTTCACTGCAGATCGATATCAAGGCATAGAAGGAGTCGTCCTGTGAAAGGGCAAGGTAAGTCTGTGCTACTTATGGCCTTTACAGCATTAGCTTCGGTAATCGGGCTTTTGTTTGGCGGACTACTCGGGATTTGGCCGGCTGATGCATGGGCGGCTATTGAGTTGGGCACCGGTAATAAATCCGTGGCGGAACTGGGCGCACTGGTTCTCGGGGGGATCGGGATTTTCCTGGTCGGGATTCATTTTGCCGGTGAACATTTTCAGCAAATGACCGGTAGCGGTTTTCGGGAAAAAGTCACGAATGTCAGCGAGCGTGGGATCGGCGAGTTATTTGCCGGCCTGTTCCTGGGCTTCTTTACCCAGAGCGGCAAGGCTGTCGCATTCATCCTGGCTGGTTTTGTGCAGGCGAATCTACTGAAAGTCAGGGAAAGCGGGCCGATCATCTTCTGGGGCAATGTTGGCAGCAGCCTGATCATCTTTTTATCCATGCTGACGATTAAAGTCTTTGCGCTGATCGTGCTTGGCGTGACAGCGCTCGGGCTGACATTTCGCGCTCCCAGGAAACTGGTGCATGCTCATGGCGCGCTCTTCGGCATCGCCATGATCATGTACGGGCTATTCCTGGTCAAGGAGGGTGCGGGTGGATTCGCGGGAAGTGCCTGGGTACACACCGTGCTGGAAGGCATGGCCGGTCTTTACCTGCCCGCATTCCTGGCCGGGATGCTGCTGACAGTACTGATCCAGTCCAATATAGCCATGGTACTGATTGCAGTCGCGCTGGCTTCCGCCGGATTGTTGAGCCTGGAAGAGGCTGCGATGTCGATCTATGGGGTGCAGGCCGGCACAGGTATACTGACTTATATATTTTCCTCGAACGTGCATGGCCGCGCCAGGCAGGTCGTCATGGGTCAGGTCGCGTTCGATGCGATTACGACCACCGTGTTTTTCCTGATCTTCTTTGTGGAGAGCTTTTCCGGCCTGCCCCTGGTGTTGACCCTCGCAAGGACTGTCGTCGGAGATCCGGGCGGTCAGGTGATTGTTTTGGCATTGGGGTTTCAACTGGCGGGTGCGTTGATTCTTCTGACAGTCAGGAAACCTGTGTACGATTTCATCGAGCAGCGCTTTCCGCCATCCACAGCAGAGATACTTTCGGCCACTGAATTCCTGCATGACCGGGCGGCAGAGAGCCCCAGTACGGCGTTACTGCTGCTTGAGAAAGAGCAATCCCGGTTGCTGGGAAGGTTGCCGGCGTATATCGATTTTGCGCGGCCGGAAACCGATCGGGCCGGCTTGCCGAGCCCTGCGGATTACCATGACGCATTCGGGAGTATCAACCAAACGATTAGTGCTACATTCAGCGCGATGTCGAGGAGGCGCCTGGCAACGGAAGTATCGGAAAGGCTGATACAGGTCGCAAAATCACAGGAGCAGCTTGTCAGCCTGGAGGGTTACGTGTATCAGCTCGTCAGTCACTTCTCCACCGTTGATCATGGCGGAAAGGCTGAAGAACTCGGGCGAAACATTCTGGAAAGCGTCGACTTCATGATTCTGACTGCAATCGATGCAATAGAGTCCAAAGACAGTGGGGAGGTCGAGACGCTGGAACAGCTGACCCAGGATCGTACCGAGATGATGAAGAGGTTACGGCAGAATTATTTCGCCAGCGAACGGCAAATGACAGAAACTGAACGCAATTTCGTGCTCGATGTCACGATGTTGCTGGAGAATGTGGTCCAGACACTGGCGCGTTATGGCGGATTGCTTGAGTCTGAGGCAGGCGCTCCGGGTTAGTGTCGTTGTGCATTACTCACTTACCCTGAATAACCAACTCACGGATATTGCTCACCTGAATGAGAGCATCGAGAGTTTTTCGATCCGCGCAGGACTGAATCAACGGCTTTCGCTGCAGATGAAAGTAGTGTTGGATGAAATCGTCGGGAACATTATTAAATACGGTTTTACAGACAACCGGAACTCATCTGGCAAAATCAATGTCGAAATAGCGATATCCAGTGACACCCTGATTCTGATCGTCACTGACAATGCTCGATTCTTCAACCCACTGACTCAATCCAGGCCTGATTTATCAAGCAATCCCGAAAACAGAGAATTAGGCGGCCTGGGCATCTACATTGTTGGTAAAATCATGGACGAAATGCAGTATCAGCGAATCGACGGCAAAAATGTGCTGACATTGTCCAAAAGCATCCCGGATGAATCTGTCAGTGGTGATCGACCTGACTCGAAAACCATTTAACGGAAAATTTGTATGAAAGTTATTCTGACTTACACGGAAAGTATATTGGTTGCACAATTTAACGGCAGCCTGGACACAGTCACGGCGCCCGAGGCTGAAACACAACTGATGAACAAGGTTGATGAGGGTGCAAAATTCATCGTGATTGATTTTGGTATGACAGAATATATTGCCAGCTCCGGCCTGCGGGTGCTGCTGAAGCTTTCCAGGACATTAAAGAAGCAGGGAGGCCGTGTTTCTCTTTGCCGGGGTAATCAGCAGGTGCAGGAAGTGCTGGAGATCAGCGGTTTCCTGCAAATATTTGAGCATTTTCCTACTCTGGAAGAGGCGATGAATTCTGTCACTATGGCGTAAGCATCCCAGCGACTGTTAACACTTGTCATCCAGCCTGGTATGAATCGCCATCATCGTAATGTCATCTGCCTGTGGTGCTTCATCCGCAAATCGATCAATATCTTCAATCACAGCTTTTAATATCGTCTCAGGGTTGGCCTTTAACTGCCCATTTAAAAGTTCCACAAGGCGCGGCACGGAATATAATTGCCCTTCCATGTCTTTCGCCTCGGTCACGCCATCGGTGTATAAAAACAGGGTGTCACTGCTCGAAAGTTGATGATTCCCATTTTCGTACACGGCCTTATCCAGTACGCCCAGGGCGATACCCGGCTTGCATTCCAGGTTTGTAACACCATCTGCAGGCGATAAAACAAACGGCGAATCGTGCCCGGCTGAGCAGTACACCAGTTTGCCAGTCTGTAAATCCAGCACGCCGCAAAATACCGTCACGAACATGCAGGCATCATTGTTGACACACAGCTCCCTGTTAACCGATTGCAGCAAATCGCCGGGTTGGGAATAATTATTGGCCTTGGTCCTTAGCAAGGTGCAGGTCATTGACATGAATAATGCCGCTGGCACGCCTTTACCGGCAACATCACCGATTACAAAAAACAGCTTTCTGCCAAACTCACCGGTTTTTGAATCTGCGCCGTGTTCGCCCAGGTAAAAACAATCGAAAAGATCTCCGCCCACTTCTTTGGCCGAGCGCACCATGGCATAAACAATTACGTTCTTGTGCAGTTTCTTCAAGGTGGCCTGATCCGGCAGCATTTTTAGCTGGATTTCCCTGGCTACAGCCAGTTCAGTGTTAATCCGCTCCTGGGCTGCGACATTGCTGGCCAGGGTTTTAACTGATTCTGCGAGGGCGTCCTCCATGAAAATAAATGATTTGGCCAGCTCGCCAATTTCATCGTGTGAGTGACTGGTCAGTCGCGCAATTTCGTGCTTGAAGCAGTCGATATTTTCAATATCCACGCTGGCCAGTTTTTCAGCGTGCCGGTTCAGAACAGTTAAGGGCTGCGAGATTTTATCGATCAGAAAGTACGTAATGATGATACTCAGGATCATTAATAATAAAACGATGCCCTGCTGCTGCAGGATAATAGACAGAATCTGATCCTTGATCAGGCTTTTATCCATACCCACCAGCACGTAACCCGCCTCACCGCCTAAAATGGGTGAAACAATGTTTTGATGACGCTCCATTTCGTGGATGTCATTGTCAAACGTACCGGCCCGGTGGTTTACCAGGTCAAGCTTCAAATTGTGCGTGAGTTGCGCAATATCATTCGGGATACCCGGAACAAAAGTGTGTGCAACGATGTCACCCGCCCTGTCGGCTATTAACACATGAGAAACACCCTCAACTCCCAGGTATTCATCAATCGTGGATTGCAGTGCCGCCGGGTTATCTGCCATCAGGGCCGCAATGCTCGCTTCGGCCAGAATGCTGCCGATAGAATGGCCTTTGACGTCAAACTCCTGTGTCATGCCGGTGTAGATCGACCAGGCAGATAATATTGAGATGCTGGTCGAGATCAACCCGAACAGCACCACTACAACAATGAGAGTTTTTTTAAAGAGGCGGGACACCGGGACTCCAGCCTGACCAATCATCGATGCTCACATAATGCCCATCCTGTACGGTGTTGAAATAAACGCTTTGCAGGCCCTGGTTATTTGCCTCGCTAAAATGCACGCGTTCACCAATCCCGATATCATGGTCAACCAGGGTATTCATGGTGCTTTTAATGTTGGCCCGGTTTATATCGCCTCCCGTACGCCGTAATATTTCGACCATCAGTTTAGCGTTTAAATAGCCCTCAAAGCTGACAAACCCCAGCTCCTCAAGATCATTTTCCTGCATTAACCGGCGATACTCGAGCGCGGCAGGGTAACTATCGTCGTGATAGTTGGGTACCACCTCGGAATTGATCAGGTTGGCGGTGTAGTCCCTGCCGCTTGATGATGACTCGGCTACCAGCAACCCGAGCAAACTTTCACTATCGACAAACGAGATATTTGCGATAGGTACAGCCCAATCGGCATTTCTGCTATCCCGGATAAATCCGGCCGCGGCGGCGTAGGCGCCTATGGAAATAACCACATCCGGCGTGGATTCCCGCAAAATCTCTACCTGTTGATTAAAACTCTCGTCATAGGGCGTTCCTCTACGGTAAGTTGCTTCTCCAACAATACTCAAACCATGCTCTTTTAATGCTCTGCGCACGCCATCCCAACCGCTTCTGCCATAGGCGTCTGCCTGATAAAAAACGGCAATCCTGTCTCTGCCAATGTTGACCAGGTGATCAACCAGGCCCCTGGTTTCCTGGCGGTATGAGGGCCGCAAATTATAGGCGTAAGCGCTGAATGGCGGCTGACGCTGGGGCTCAGCACCGGTAAAGGGGAAAAACAGCAAAAGATTTTTATTGTCGTAGATATTAAGCAGTGGTAAAACGCGCGTTACGGTAGGTGTGCCGATGTAACCGATCAGGGCGGAAACTTTATCTTCCTCAATTAATTTTAAGGTATTTTTTATGGCGGGTTCAGGGTCGTAACCATCATCGTATTCTTGCAGACGGATTGACCTGCCGTTGATGCCACCCTGGGCATTAATATGCTCAAAGTAGACGGACATTCCATTGTACAGCGCGCTACCCAGCCTGGCCGATGTTCCGCTGAATGCCCCGGACATTCCTAGGACAATGTCAGCTTTTTGTGCTGTGGGCTCATTTTGTTTAAGTGGCTTGTCGCTCAAATCATGTTGGGCAAAACCAACTAGCGGCAGGATCATAAACAAAAGCGCCATTTTATACCTTGTTGAACGGGTTCTTGCCATGGGCCACATTACTCCAGAAACCCGGGCATGCGTTTCCTCTCCATCGCGTTGAGTTCGTCAATAATGTATCGGGCTCCCATCAACCTTATTTGAACCGGAAATGATTCCATCACGACGACATTCTCATGTATCCCGTCCTCTTCCGACTCCATGACTCGCTCCAAAACGGGATCCGGCGACTCCGCGCTACCCACAATGACAGAGGAAATCATGTCTTTCTTAAAACCCGTATCACCGCTATCCGTCATCAAGCATCCTGCGGCAATCAAGGAATCGGCAGATAGAGCGATTTAGGGTCTGACATGAATTACACCTTGTTACTGTGTAGTAATGAATGACTGGCGGTTTCGATGCCTTGCCCTCGATGCCACCGGTTATCTCTCATCCGTTTCTTGTACCTGTGCATGACCAGCCCGATGACATCGCTAACCACGATGTAGCCATAACCGGTAATCGGCTTACGGAAATCCGGATGCGGCATCAGGTCGTTTCGCCCGCTAAATCCCCCTCATACGTTGAAGCGGAAGAGGTGGTAGAAATCCGTCGGGTCGGCGAACACCTGCCGGCCAGAGCCGAAGCCTGCAGCGCGGCCGAGTTCAAGCCACTGATCGGCACCCTCCGGAAAGTCACAGGTCGACACGTGATCCCACATCTGCTCCCACTCCGGCTTGCTCAGGTAGTCCCATAGCCGGAAGTTTGTCTGCAGGAAGCGTTCCAGGTAAGCCTCGCGGTCTTCGCCATTGCCACAGGTCGGCTCATAGAGGAGGAAGACACCGCCCCGTCCCAGTGCGTCGTGGATTGCCCTCAGCACGTCGAGTTTGTTGTCTGTCGCCAGATGGTGGATCGACAGGCTGCACCAGGCAACATCTGCATGCTCGGTGCGGCGTGCCAACGCCTTGAAAAAGTCCCGATGGTCGAGATCGACCTCGCAAGGCAGTTCAGCCAGGTTGGCCGCAGCCAGCTCCAGCGCCGGCTGTGACAGGTCGATGCCGTGGTAGTGTCGAACCGGGACCCCGTGCAGGGCCTCCGTCATGATGCTCGCATCGCCGCATGCAATATCGAGAAAGTCAAAGGGCGCAGTGAACCGTTCGGAGAGGGTGGCGTGCAGTATATCTTTTACCTCGCGGTGTGAGAGCGAGTTGTTCGAGACCAGCTTGCCGTAGGTGGCCCATTGCTGCTGGAACTGGCCGAGAGCCGCGGCATCCAGTACTGCGCCATCCGGTTTGAACTGATGGATGTGTACATGCCCGCTGTTGATCATTGCCTGCCTCAGTGTGCTGTTGTTACCGGTGCTGGAGACAGCGAACCCCAGGTAAGAGTAAGGGATTACCGACTCACAGCTTATCACCCGCTTAATTATGCCCATATCCTGGTGACATTCACCATGCCCTGACGCCAATTTCTCTGCGGCGCCCAAGCGGGAGAGGGCTATCTGGCAAGGATTCCCGTGCAAAGTCACGGCGCGCTGGGCAAGATTCGTGAATTCATCCTGCGGATCACTGAACGGGTGCTCAAGAGGATCGAGCGCAGCAGCAACCGGCCCTTGCCGATCGGGATGATCAAGAAGTTGCCCTGCCGTTAGGACGGTGCGGGTTTCCAGGCCCGCGATGTGAACGGCGTCGCTCACAGAAAGAGCTCGCGCTGGGCCGGTTGGTTGCGGTGCAGAATGAGTGCCGGCACCGGGTCGGTACACCCGTCGATCAGACAAGTACTGACATCAGTTTCAGCCGTTGCCGGCATCCGTAGTGTCTGACTGACTGCTAGCCTGAATAGAAACACTCCGTCACAAGGATGTGTCATGCCGCCATTGCCGGCTGGCAGGGAAGCCGGTGACGTCGATACCGACAAGGCGGTGCTGCGCGACTATATCAACACGACGATCGGGTTCGAAAACTCTCCCGGGGCTTCGACAAGTCGAGCAAGAGTCTCATGCGTATGTTCGGGCCAAAAGGGAATCCCCAGGCGAGCAACCTGTTTGCGGTGATCAGTTATCTGCAGGTGCAGGAAGGTATACACTTGGAAGTCAAAGCCCGGAAGGTAGCCTAGGGTGCTGTGTGGCAGTGCTCAATCAGCAATTTTTCCGGGCAATTGGCAGAATTTATTGAATATGGTATTTTTCATGGTATTACCGCCTAACACAACAAATAAGCCATTGATATTAAATTGTAAAAATGGCTCGTTTACAATCAAGTGGGAATAGCTGACTGGCTGTCATTGCGAACCGCGATAGCGGCGTGGCAATCTCCTGATCAAACAGCCAGAAATCTGGAGATTGCTTCGCTTTGCTCGCAATGACGGGAGTATCTTGATTGGCTTCCAGCACCATGAATAATCCCGACGAACACTGGATGCAGCAGGCGCTGGCCTGCGCCGCTCGCGCCGCCGAGGCCGGTGAAGTGCCGGTTGGTGCCGTGCTGGTGGCCGGCGACAAGATGATTGCCGAAGGCTGGAACCAGCCCATAGTCGGCCATGATCCCACGGCGCATGCCGAGGTGATGTGCCTGCGCGCGGCCGGCCAGACACTGGGCAACTACCGGCTGGCTGATACCACCCTCTATGTGACGCTGGAGCCGTGCCTGATGTGTGTCGGCGCCATTGTGCATGCCCGCGTGGCCCGGGTGGTATTCGGAGCATTTGACCCGAAGAGCGGGGCGGTCAGCAGTCTCTGTCGTGGCTTCGAGTTGCCCGGCCTGAATCACCGGGTCGAGGCATCGGGTGGCGTGTTGGCGGAGCCGTGCGGTGCGCTTTTGCGCGAATTCTTCCGTGACCGGCGTCGCAACTGAGGCACGCGGCATTTGCCGCTAACGGATACAGGTAGTATTGTTTACTTGATGAGTATTTCACAGGAAAAACAGGCTAAAAAGACCTGCCTGGCGCGCACCTTGCTGGCAAGTCTCCTGTTGTGCGTGACTTCCCAGTCATTTGCAGAGACCGACGAGCAACCGGTTGAATATGCGCCGACGACGGTCGACATGACCCTGAAGCAGGTGTCAGAGCATGTCTATTTCGTTGAAGGCGTGCCCGGCATTCCCACGGACAACGAGGGTTTTATCTCCAATGCCGGGGTCGTTGTGACCGGTGCCGGTGTGGTGGTGTTTGATGCGCTGGGCACGCCGTCACTGGCAAACAAGCTGCTGGAAAAGATCCGCGAAATTACCGATCAGCCAGTGGTGCGTGTGGTTGTCAGTCATTATCACGCCGACCACATCTATGGCCTGCAGGTATTTGCCGATCTCGATGCCGAAATCCTTGCGCCGGTTGGGTCCGACCTCTATCTCGCCTCGGAAAATGCGCGGGAACGCCTGGAGGATCGGCGTTTTACACTGGATCCGTGGGTCAACGACGATACCCGGCTGGTGTATCCGGACCAGATGCTGAAGCACGGCACGCGTTTCCGGCTGGGCGATGTTGATTTCACGGTTACTGTGGTAGGTAACGCCCACTCGGATGGCGACATGACCCTGTATGTCGAACCGGATCGTGTGCTGTTTTCCGGCGATATTATTTTCGAGGGGCGGGTGCCGTTCCTGGGCGATTCGAACACCAAACACTGGGTGCAGGTGCTGGAACGCATGGAGCATGAAAAACTGGTTGCGCTGGTGCCCGGACATGGCGGTGTGGCGGAGAAGCCTAACGAGACGATTCGCCTGACACGACGCTACCTTGCCTTTTTGCGCGAGCAGATGAAACAGGCGGTGGATGAAATGCTACCGTTTGACGAGGTATACGCGGGGATCGACTGGAGTGAATTCGAGGCGCTGCCGGCGTTCGCCGAGGCCAACCGCCGCAATGCCTACCAGGTCTATCTCTCGCTCGAAGAAGAGTTGCTCGGTACCCCGTAGTTTCCGTGCTTACAATGCCGGAGAATCGAACCGTAATGGTTCAGGCGGCTGGCCGTTTTCGGCCACTTTCTGCTCCGTAAGCCATACCAGGATGTCATAGTAGGTGCGGATATTCTGCACATAGCGCACCGGCTCGCGGCCACGCGCATAGCCATAGCGGGTTTGCTGGAACCATTTTTTCTTGCTGAGCAGGGGCAGGTTCTTTTTGACGTCCACCCACCTGTCCGGGTCACCCTTGTTCTTGATGGTCAGCTTGCGGGCATCTTCCAGGTGTCCCAGCCCGACATTGTAGGCGGCCAGCGCCATCCAGGTGCGATCCGGTTCTGGAATATGCTCCGGCAGGCGTTTCGCCATACGCGCAAGATATTCGGCGCCGCCCATGATGCTTTGCACCGGGTCGCTGCGGTTCTCTATACCCAGGTCCTTTGCGGCGTTGCGTGTCAGCATCATCAATCCGCGCACCCCGGTGGGTGAGACCGCGCCCGGGTCCCAGTGGGATTCCTGGTAACCAATCGCGGCCAGCAGTCGCCAGTCCATTCCAATTCCGCTGGCTGCCTCGGTAAACAGCTCCAGGTACTGCGGGAGCCGTTGTTCGACATGGGCCTGGTAGCGTCGCGTGCCTACATAATCGAATGTCTCGATATGTCCGAAGTAGCGTTCGATCAATTGTTCCAGCGTCCCGTCGTGCATGATCTGTTTAAAGAACGCGCCTGCCGCCAGGAACAGGCTGTTGTCCTCACTATTGGGGAAAGCCCATGCCAGGGGCTGGGGTTCATCCAGGTCAAAGGCGGGTTTGAGCTCCGGGTAATAGTGTCGGTTTACCGCAAGCTCGTGTGAATCCGCCACGGTATAGTCGATCAATTGCTGCCAAACCAGGGTCAGCAGTTCTTCGCTGCTTTGCTCCGGCTGGGCTTCCCAGCTCAGTTCCGTAAATTCCTGCTTGAGTTCTTCCAGCCGCTCCTCGTGACTGCTGCCGGCAACGACTTCGAGTGTGCCCTGCAGGTCGCCCGCTGACCTGGGCCGTTTTGAGCCGCTGCGATAAACCAGTTGCGGGGTAATCTGGTGGTAATTCGGGCCGAAGCGTACCTTCTCCCGGCGTTTCTCGGTGGCGGTAAGGCCGGCCGCTGCCAGGTGTGCGTCACCGAGTGCGACCAGTGGCAGGATGTCATTGAAGTTGGGCGGGATAACGATGTGCAGCTCCACGCCCAGGTAATCGGCAAAGCGTTTCGCCAGTTCGTACTCAAAGCCGGTTGGTCCGTTGGGACCCTCATAGTAGGTCGTTGCACTGTTGCGGGAAATGACGATCAGCTCATTTTTCTGCTGAACCTGTTCCAGCATGGAGGGCGCAGGTCCACAGGCCATCAGTCCGAGACAGAGTATGCAGCCCAGTAGAAACACAGGCATGGCAGTTGCCACTGTGCATGCGCTAGAATGTGCAGCCGCAACAGCTTGCTGGAATCGCGCCGTGTTCGGTACTGCTTGTGTAGACTGCCTGGTCATTCCTGCACAGATGATATTCCTGATTGATTGTGGGGTTATAATACCCTAATTGGGTGCTAAATATTTCAGATATATACCCGTTATTCCAGTTTTCTGGAGAGGTACCGAAGCGGTCATACCGGCACCGACTCGAAATCGGTTGGTCCTTAACTGGGCACAAGGGTTCGAATCCCTTCCTCTCCGCCAAACAATAAAGGCCCCATCCGGGGCCTTTTGTATTTGTGGTGGGGAAGACTTTTTTAGGTAAGGAGACGGCCGGGTCGGCAGTACCTGCAGGGCTTCGACTGATTTGCCGGGAACCCATAGTATCCGGCGCAGGGAGTGCTGGACAAACTCGGGCTTTATTTACTTGTTCGCGGTCGCGCGTTGTTGTACGCCAGATAACGGCACAAACTGGTCCAGCGGTTTCGGTGTGTCGATGCCGAAGCCTTGGGCATAATCAACGCCGATGTCGTGCAGTTTTTCCAGGATCTGGTCATTTTCGACAAATTCAGCGATCGTTTCCTTGCCCATAACGTGACCGATTTCATTAATGGAGCGGACCATCGCCTCATCGATCGGGTCGTCTACAATGTCCTTGACGAAGCTGCCGTCGATCTTGAGATAATCTACCGGCAGGTTCTTTAAATAGGCAAATGATGAGAGGCCGCTGCCGAAATCGTCAAGCGCAAACGAACAACCGATTTCTTTCAACCGCGAAATGAATTCCGTTGCTTCGCTGAGGTTGGTAATCGCCGCTGTCTCGGTGATTTCAAAACAGATCTTTCCTGCGGGGACTGCGGATTCAGTGAGTAAGTCCAGCAAGTAATCCAGGAACCGGGCATCACTGATCGACTGGCCTGACAGGTTGATCGAGCACTTGCCCAGTTGGTCGGTTATGTGTGAATTCCTGTCTAACCACTCAAAGGTCGTTTTCACTACCCAGCGGTCCAGGGATGTCATGAGATTGTATCGTTCCGCCGCGGGGATAAATGCCCCTGGCGGGATCAGTTTACCTTTCTCGTCTTTCATGCGAACCAGGATTTCGATCAAACCCAGCGGGCATGCACCGGTACTGCCGACCGAAATTATTTGCTGACAGAATAGCTGGAACCTGTTGTTTTCAAGGGCCTCGTTGATTCGCGCTACCCACTGCATTTCCCCGTAGCGATCAACAATCATTGCGTCGTTCTTCCCGAAAACATGAATGCGGTTCCGGCCGGCATCCTTGGCGCTGTAACAGGCGGCATCGGCGGCACTCATGATGTTGGCAATGCCCCCGCTGTCCTTGTCGACCAGTACGACACCTATACTGGCGCCTATTACGAAGCTTTTATCTTCCCATACAAAACGGAATTCCTGGACGGTACTCAACAGGGAATTTGCCACGCTGATGGTGTGTTCAGGCGTACAGTGCTCCAGTAACACGCCGAATTCATCACCCCCGAGGCGCACCAGGATATCGCTATTGCGTATTTTCTGTTGCAATACCGTCGACAATTGCCGCAACAGTTCGTCACCTGCAACATGACCACAGGTATCGTTGACTATCTTGAACTGATCCAGATCGATATACAGCATCGCATGTGTTGCTTGCTCAGTGACAACGCTTTCCAGTGCCCGCTCCAGGTGGTTCTCGAATTCAAACCGGTTGATCAAGCCGGTAAGGGCGTCGTGACTGGCCTGGTAGGATAACTGTTTCTGGAGTTTCCGTTCCTGGATGATCTGTTTGAACAGCACATCCTCAGTCTGGCTGGTGCGACGCATGACGAAGAACGCGACAACAATGCCGACAGCGATCGCTATGGCCAGCAGGATGCCGATAAATACGACTGTTTCGCGATAAGCTTCCCTGGACTCGTCCATTGCGCGCCTGGCGGCGACCTGCTGATACTCCAGCATCTGGCCTAGTTGCACCAGGACTCTGTCCTGTGCAGGGATTGCATGGTCGAACAGCAACCGGGTGGCACGCTCCGCTTCTTCGTCTACCAGTAACTGTACAACCTGCTCTTGCAGGGGAACTGACTTGGCCGTCAGTCTTCCCTGCTCATTGTGTAAGGTCAACTCCTCTGGCCCCAGGCCTTTCTTGCTGAGTGCGATGCGGGCCAGGGCAAACTCCGTTGCCAGCCCGTTCATGCGCATATATTCTTCGTCCCGATCGAAGGGGTCCTTCTGGTTCACCATTCTCAACAGGCTGATGGACCGCTCGCGGGCGGCATTGTACATGTCGATAATGTGATCAGTTTTTACGTTGTACTGGTCAACGATTGTCTCCATTCTTTGTTTGTTTTCAGCCATCCGGGTGAGGCCAACCGCCGCCACCATGACCACCAGCGCCATGACGGCTGCAAAACTCACCAGGATGCGGAATTTAGAAGAGATGGTCGACATCGTCTGATTTAATTTAACCGGTACCCGCGCCGGGGGCAGCCGCATTGAGGCGGCCAGGTGCGACGCATTCAAGTATAAGTTCCTGTTTTTCAATATCTCCCATAGCAATAGCCCCGACGGCGATGGGTAGCCAGTTCGCATCACTAGTTGAGGGATTGGTTCTTCGTTATAGGCTAGCGGTCAACATTTGGATTTCATTAGTTTCTTATCCGGGAGTGATTTACTGATTTCTTGTCGGAATCACACGGCACACAGGACCCCGACCATTGCAGAATGACTGCAAAGTCTCGAATTACGGCCGATACTGTTTTACCGGTTCTGGATTAGTGGGGCTGAGATAACTAACTGATTGCCCGGCCCGGTTATACTCATCACGCGCTTGATTTAAGCGGTGTGCTCAATACACATACTAAAAAGAGGGCGATGTGCCGAATCAGGGAAGGGATATATCGGGGGCCGGCGCGCCACTTGCATTTGTTATCCTGATGCGTTGGCTGCGTAATTAATGAAAATCAAGGGCAAACTTGTTGTGACTTTTGTGTCATTGGCGCTTGCTACGCTGATGGTGCTGGGCGCGATTGCCTATTACAGCGCAGAAAACGCACTCTCTGACCAGGTTCTCGATAACCTGGAGAGTGTTGCCACGACACAAAAACACAGAATTGAAAGCATTATCGAGCAAAACCTGGAAAGGCTTGCCCTGGTCTCTTCAAGAACCCAGCTACGGATCAGCCTGAAGGAATACATCGCAGAGCCCAATCAGCAGTCGCGCGATAAAATGAACCGTATCCTGGGCGATGCCGCTGTTTCGATCAGCGACTTGCGCGGGCTTTTCATCCAGACACTTGACGGCCGGATCGTGGCATCTACAGACCCGGCCTTGATCGGCCAGGTATACGCAGATGAGGACTTTTTCCTCGCCGGCCTGCACGACAGTCGCGCAGACCTGTTTCATCGGGACGAGGCTCATGCTCACCGGCACGGACCCGGGCACCTGGGAATATATCTTTCGGGGCCGCTGTCCCTGGAGGAGCAGCGGCTGGGCGTGCTGGTCATTGATACTGATGCATCCAACATCATTGAATCGATCACGGACTACCACGGGCTTGGGAAAACCGGAGAGACCTTGCTGGTACGTCGCAATAATGCCGGTGATGCCCTGTTCCTTACGCCTGCCAGGTTCGAGCCGGATTCCGCATTGAGCCGAACGGTGCAAGCGGGCAATTTGCAATCCCCGTTTACCCGGGCCCTGCTGAAACAGGAGCAATTGCTCACTGATGCGGTGGATTATACAGGCAGGGCCGTTATTGCGGTTACGCGTTACATTGAGAACGCCGGCTGGGGCCTCATTGTTCAGAGACGTAAGGACGATGCGTATGCGCCGATTGTTGCGTTGCGTCACTCCTTGTTGTTGCTGATCGGATTATCCGCAGTCGCGGTAGTTCTGGCGTCACTGTATATAGCCGGCACCATCACACGTCCAATCATCCGCCTCACGGAGGTTGCAACCCGGATCAGTGGCGGGGCACTTGGGGAACGTGCCGAGGTGAGCACGGGTGATGAAGTCGGCATCCTGGCCAGGGCCTTCAACCAGATGACTGAAGACCTGGTTGACGATATCAATGAGCGGCGACAGGCTGAGGAAAAATTTCAGGCGCTGCTGAAGTCTGCGCCTGATGCGATTGTGATTGTCGATCACACGGGCCAGATTATTCTCGCCAACCTGCGCGCAGAGCTGTTGTTCGGCTATAAAAGCGCAGAATTGATTGGTAAGCCGGTCGAGATGCTGGTGTCAAAGCGCCATCGTCATGAGACTGTCTCCATGTGGCAAGCCTTCGTTGATGAGCCACACCATCAGCCGATGGAGGATAGTCATGATCAGTACGGGCTGCACAAGGATGGAACGGAGATTCCAATCGAGATCAGTCTTGCACCTATAGAAACGCGCGAGGGCCTGCTGGTCGCAAGCGCAATTCGTGATATTACCGACCGCAAGGAGGCGGAAACCCGTCTTGTGCAGCAGGCCAACTTCGATACCCTGACCGGCTTGCCCAACCGGTCACTGGCTGCAGACCGCCTGTCTCAGGCAATGGCACATGCCCGCAGGGCGCGGGAGTGCGTGGCTGTTATGTTTCTGGATGTTGATCACTTCAAGAATGTCAACGATACGCTCGGACACGCAGCCGGCGACAAACTGCTTACAGAGGTGGCACACCGTCTGAGTCGTTGTGCGCGTACTGAAGATACGGTGGCACGTCTGGGCGGTGACGAGTTCCTGATCATACTTTCCGGGCTGAATACAATCACCTCGGCCAAGGGCGTGGCCGAGAAACTACTCGAAGCATTAAGTATTCCCTTTGCCCTGGACGGACGTGAACTGTTCCTCGGTGCCAGCATAGGTATAACCGGTTACCCTGAGGATGGTGACGAATCCGATGTCTTGCTGCGCAATGCTGACGCAGCCATGTACCGGGCGAAAGAGGCCGGGAGAAATACCTACCGGTTCTTTACGCCCGAGATGAATATTCAGTTGCTCCAACGCCTGGAAATGGAGTCTCACCTGCGTTATGCCGTCAGCAAGAAAGAACTGTCACTCCATTTCCAACCACAGGTTGACATAAAAAGCGGCGAGCTGGTTGGCGCCGAAGCATTGTTGCGCTGGCACAATCCCGAGCTCGGCCATATTGCACCGGATGACTTCATCCCGCTTGCCGAAGAGACCGGGCTTATTAATGAAATTGGCGAATGGGTGTTGATGCAGACCTGCCAGACGGCCAGGACCTGGCAGGGCAGGGATACTGCTGTTCGTGTATCGGTCAATATTTCACCCGTACAGTTCAGGGGCGGTGATCTCGTCGAAACAGTGTCCCGAGCACTTCAGGAGAGCGGTTTGCCCGCGTCACTGCTGGATCTCGAGATCACCGAACGGGTGCTGGTTGAGGACAATCCCAATACAAGCCGTATCCTGAATGACCTCAAGCGGATGGGTATCCGGCTCACACTGGACGACTTTGGCAAAGGCTATTCGTCGCTAAGTTACCTCAAACGCTTTCCGTTCGACGTACTCAAGATTGATCGGGCATTTGTGTCGAGCGTGACGGTGGACCCCGAGGACGCTGCCCTGTGCAAGGCGATTACCGCGATGGCAAGCAGCCTGAGTCTGCTGGTGGTGGCAGAGGGAGTGGAGACGCTGGATCAGTGGGAGTACCTCCATACGCTCGGTGTCGACCTGGCCCAGGGTTACTACATCAGCAGGCCGCTGGGTAATGAGGCATTTATCAGCTTCATAACAGACGCAGAAAGGTTTCTGCTGGGTCGTGCCGAGATGAACTGGGACCGTCGCGGCATCTGATCCATATTCTTTCAGGGCAGAGGCTGCTGCTGATTATTCCAGGTCGGCGATCATTGCCAGTCTGACCAGTTCGGTAGACGAGATTGCCTCCATCTTTGTCATGAGATTGGCTCGGTGTAGTTCCACGGTCTTGACGCTGATACCAAGTGCCTGGGCAATGACCTTGTTTTGCGACGAGCGGATGACATGTCCCATGACTTCCCGCTCACGCGGCGTGAGCAGTTGCGAGCGCTGCCTGATTTCGTCGACCCGCTCCTGGTTGCGTCGGTTGTCACGGTCATAGGCAATGGCGCCCTGAACCCGTTCGAGCATGAGTGCATCGTTGTAGGGCTTCTCGATGAAATCCCAGGCGCTGGCCTTCATCGCGCGCACGGCCATGGCGACATCCGCGTGTCCGGTAACAATAATGACGGGGATGTCGGCGCCGCATTCGCGGAGTTTTGCGTGCAACTCCATGCCGTTGATATCGGGCATGCGCACATCAAGCACGACACAACCGGGGTCTCCAATCTTGTAGTGGTCAAGAAATGCCATGCCATTCTCGAATACGCGCACTGCCTGGCCTGCGGACTCGATGAGCCACTGGAGCGATTCCCGGGCCAGGCGATCATCATCGATGATGTAGACGATGGGTTGCATGGTTCAGGCGGCCTCGTGTATTGGCAGTTCGAAGGAGAATTCCGCGCCACCGCCGGCCAGCGTCCTGGCAAAGATGTTGCCGGCGTGGGACTCGACTATGGAACGACTGATCGATAGCCCGATCCCCATGCCGTCCGGCTTGGTCGAATAAAATGCATCGAATATTTTCGGTAGTGCTTCCTTGGATACGCCTTGTCCGGTATCAGAAGCGATGAGCTGTACGGTCTCCCCGTTACTGCGCGTGGTAATCTTTAGCTGGCGGCTTCCTGTCTCGGTCATATCCATGGCGTCAATGCTGTTGCGGATGAAGTTCAGTATCACCTGTTCGAGCTGGATCATGTTGCCCAGTACGGGCGGCAGTTCCTTGTCCAGGTCGAGTTCGATACCGACATCATGCCTGCGCGCTTCCATCATGACCAGCGCGGTAATGTTGCTGGCCGCCTTGTTCAGGTCCACCAGAGTACGTTCAGCGCTTTCTTTTTGCACAAATTCACGGATATTGCGGATGATATTGGCCGCCAGTGTGGCGCCTTCAATAGCCCGCTCCATGCCCTCGACGATCTTGTCAGTATCACTCGTGCCATCGCGCAAAAGACGCAGGCAGCCGCTGCTGTAGTTGATAGCGCCAGTCAGCGGCTGGTTGAGTTCATGGGCGAGGCTGGCCGCCATCTCGCCGATCGTGCTCATGCGCGAGACGCGCGCCAGTTCCGACTGGTGCCGCTGCTGTGATTCAGAGGCTAGTTGTCGTTCCATTTCGTCACCGATCCACTGGGCCATGACCTTGAGCAACTCGAGGTCCCATTTGCTGAGGTGCTTTTCGCGAATCCCTGTACCGGCGAACTCCAGTGTGCAATGGACGCGTCCTTCCACCAGCACTGCGGTGCCGAGGTAGCTCTGCAAGCCCTGTACCTCGCAGTCCGGGCAGGACACCCTGGCCGCGGAGAGGTCCGGTACATCGAGCGGTTCGCCATGCAATGCGATCAGTTTACTTGCGCCCTTTGCATTCAGGGGGCCCGGGTTTTCAGGTATCAGGCCTGCCTCGCCGGAGGTCTTGCAGTGGCAAACACCCTGCTCGTTACGCTCGGCACTGGACAGTACCGCAACGGGAAGATCGAAATACGCGCGACCCGTCTCCAGCAGACGGGACATCCGCTCGTCGTGTGAGAGTTCCGGGGCACTGGTAATGCGCACCAGTTCGCGTAGCGCCACCCGGCTTTTCTCCAGCCCCTCGTTGGTGGTCTTCAGGTCTTCGGTACGCGTCGCGACCTGTTCTTCCAGCGTGTCGCGGTAGCGAGCCAGTTTCGCCTGTGATTTTTCGCGTTCCTTGATTTCCCGGCGCAGGTTACGCTCGGTATCCTTGAGCCTGCGGTTGGTGTTGGATATATAGCCGTTCAGCAGCACCAGGAAGCCCAGCAGCAGCCCAATCCCGACAAACCACCAGGCGTAGCGCTTGAGCATCCCGAGAAAGGAAGCCTGGCGCAGTACTTCGTAGGGGCCAATCTGCAGTGCCTGCATCAGATCATGCACAGGGGAGTAGTCCAGCGGTACCGTCCATCCGGCCATGCGCGCCGCCTGTGTGGCGGGGTGGTTGGCCGGCATCGATAGCAGTGCCTGGGCCACGCGGGTGGCGAGTTCCCTGGGGGCATTCTTTGTCATTGCGAATGGCCACTCGGGGTATAAGCGAGTACTCAGCGGGAAGGGCGTGTTGTCCAGGCTCTGCGGATTGAGGATGCAAAACTCGCCCTCGGCCACCTTGCCGCTTTCAATCATCCGCACCAGTGTTTCGGCCCGCACTGTCGCCGCATCGATCTCGCCCTTGTGTACGGCCATGATGATCTTGTCCTGGGGAAAACCGGCAAAGTGCAGTTCGCGGATGTCGCTGAAGGGATCAATGCCATGCTCATTCAGTTCCCGCCAGGCCATCTGGAAACCGCCAAAGGCTTTTTGGCTGACGGCCATAAAGGATTTGCCTTTCAGGTCAGCAAGCGTAGTGATGTCGGGTCGGTCGGCGCGCGCGATGATCACGGCGCCATAGCGAACGCGGGTTTGCTCGCCCTCGCGGGTCTGCATGGTGGCGATACGTGAAACACCGTGGCTTGTTTCCAGGCTGACATAGTTGCCCGGATTGGTGAGTGTAAAGTGGATGTATCCTTCCTGAATGGCCCGGGGCATTTCCTCGAGGTTGACGGGCACAATCTCGAAGTGATGGGTGGTTATTCTTTCAGACAGATAGTCTGCGGTCGGTGACCAGCGCTCCACCGCCTCTTGCTTGCCACGGTGGGCCAGCACACCGATGCGTACGACCGTGACCTGATCAGTGGGCGAGGCCGGGGTCGCAGGCGTGCTCACCAGCAGCATGGGCAGCAGCAGTGGCACCAGCAAGTGCCAGCGTGGTTTGATTGACCGGAACATGGTGCACAGGCAGGACTGACTTGTCTCTACTCCCCCTTTTTTTGTTTATTTATTTGTTATTGAGACCACCGCCGCACTGGAATACTGCATCTACCGTTTGGCGTTTAGACCTTTAATATAAGTAATCTCAATGGAGAGTCAAAATATTATTGCTGATGCAGGGTGCCAGAACACATCATTTTGGTCAGCTTGCACGATGCTGAGCGGTGCAGACGGTGACCGTGAAATATCTGCAGGTATACGCTTCAAATGTCTGATATATATACTATATATAAGTCAGTCATCTATCGGTGGTATAGGTCGTGATGGCTTGCCTGGGCATCACGTGGCAGGTGGCCGTTAATTGTATTCATTTAACGCGAGGGGTTCATTTGAACCACTGCAGGTTCTGGTTTACCCTTGCGCGTCCCGCGAAAGAGGGGTTGTCCGGAAGACGGCAAAAAATCCGGAGAGGTGTCCGAGTGGTTGAAGGAGCACGCCTGGAAAGTGTGTATACGTGCAAACGTATCGAGGGTTCGAATCCCTCTCTCTCCGCCAAGCAGTCTGGTCTCTGTCCCGCGTCTCTGCGGGGCAGGGCCAATCCAACAAGAATTCAGCTGCTTACGCGGTATTAGTGGCTACATTAAGACCCTCAAACCGAACTGCTTCGCGTGATATTTCCAAGAAATCCCGAATCGTCTCAAACGCGAATTTTGCGAGTTCGGTTTCGTGTTTTTTCTTGGCAATTAAAGCATTAGGTAATGTGTATTTGCTTGAATTGAAAAACACGAAAATAGACGATTTGAAATAGGCATTCCGGCAGCTGCGAACTCGAGGTACGGTTTGGGTGTTGAAGCAAAATGCTGGCCTGACAGAATGGTGTTAGATGTGTTCGATTTACGTATGACCGTTATGGCCATGTCCGGAGGCTTAAATATAAAAAATAATGACTCCTGGTGGAGCCGTTATCGATGCTGGCAGAGGGGATAACTTTTTGTCGTTAATCCAAGTATCGTTTCTCAAATCAGAATTTATCAATCATGTCACGCAAACGCTTCTGTAACGATTCGGGGGTATGCTTTGTAGCCGCGTTTTTTATGCGGGCCGATAATGCACTTTCAACCTGTGAACGCGTGAAACAACTATGGCAGTGCTCCAGATGATACTCTAGCTTGCCGATTGAATCGGCATCATCGACCTCGCCATCGAGATAGGCGTAGAGCTTGTCGATCGCTTCTGTGCAGTTAATATCTTCTATATTTTCACTGTCTTTATCAGTCGTCATTTGATTTTCCTTCCGCACATTTACACTCGATCAAACCTTCGTCACTGGCCTGTTGCCAGAGCGCTTTTTGCAACAGCGTACGTCCGCGCTTCATGCGGGAATGAACTGTGCCGGGCGGCACACCAAGCACCACTGCCGTTTCATCGTAAGATAAACCCTCGACGTTAACCAGCAATATGGTCGTCCTGAATGCATCAGGCAGGCTGTCGATGGCCATCATGATGTCCTCGCCGAGCAGGCTGTTTACAAACGCCTTTTCCGGATTGGCCCACCAGTACATAAACTCGTTTGACTGCTGGATTACCAGGTCGCCGATTTCATCCTTGCCTTCCGCAACTGACAACTCATCGTAGCTGGACTCACAGGGGCGCGCCGACTTTTTCCGATAGTCACTGATAAAGCAGTTGTGCAGGATACGAAACAGCCAAGGCCGAAACCGGCTTCGATCCTCCAGCTTCCCAACCGCCGCCCATGCCTTTGCCACGGACTCAGCTACAAGGTCTTCAGCTTCTGCATTGTTGCGCGTCAGGCGAAAAGCTACGCTGAACAATGAACCCATGTTTTCCTCAATACCCTGGCTGAACCAGGCTTTGAGAATTTCCCTATCCGACATTAATCCTTATTCCTCGTCATTTTCGGCACTCCGGCCCTGTTTCTGTGCCTCATTATATTCCCTCCGGTCCTGTGTCTCCTTCTTGTGCTTCGGTCGAGCGCATGGATCATGAGGCATACCAACTTATGTGACAGGCCCCGAAACTGGTAACAATTTCAGGGCCTGCATGAATATGTTCATCAGAAACTCAACGTGGTCGCACCCTGTCTGACCTTCTCCAGCATCGCCACAGAACCAGCAAACTGCACACCGTCAATAAAGTCTTCCTGGTCGTAACCGCGAACTTTCGCACAGGGCGGACAGCACATGATGGTACCGCCATTGTTAATAATGCCATCAATCATTTCCCTGGCCGGCGGGTCTAGTGGGTTCAATCGGGCTGCATCGGCGGCCCCTTTACGAACCCAGTCCACACCAGAGCTGACCAGGAACATCGTTACTTCAAAGTCTGAAGCAATTCCGCCATTCGCTACGCTCCAGGCGACTGATGACCTTTCGTTATCGAGACCATTTGTTACCACAACAACCAGTTTTTTCTTGTCCGACATAACTATCTCCTTTGCGTGTATATTCTTAACAAGCTGATTTCCTCAGCAGTTGGCACGAATAATTGCGTGCTTACCAGTTAAGACGCAAAAGAAAGCTGTTCAGGTCCCGGAATCCAGAGATTTTCTGAAATAATTAAATATCGCTCTAGCAAGGGCGTATCACCAAACGCTAAATAACCGTTTCGGGTCGAACACCGTCGTTTAGCAATCATTCATATAAGGCGATGGCGTGAGTCGTCTAGTAGGGCTTGTTGCTCTAGATCTGATACTGTTAATCAGCATAGATAACGACAAATACAGCCTGGGGAAACCGAACTGGCAAGTATTTCGACTCCCAGTGAAACGGCCAGAAATATGGTCCTTGTCTCTTCCAGCGAATTCGGGCTTTTTCGAGGGTATTACTCGCCAAGTTTCAGGAGGTTGCAATTCGTAGCAGTACCGAGGTTTCGAATCCATATCTCTCCGCCAATAATCAAAAAGGCTCCAAATGGAGCCTTTTTGATTATCAGTAAAGGGGTTCGAACCTTCAATGATCAATTGGCGGTTCGACAAAATCGCCGGGAGCGATTCTGAGTGAGCGATGCGAACCTGAAGGGCAGGGCACAGGGAAGTGCCCTGCAATCCCTCTCTCTCCGCCAAGCAGTCTGGTCTCTGTCCCGCCTCTCTGCGGGGCAGGGCCAATCCAATAAGAATTCAGCTGCAAGACCCTCAAACCGAACTGCTTCACGTGACATTTCCAAGAAATCCCGAATCGTCTCAAACGCGAATCTTGCGAATTCGGTTTGGGTGCTTTAGAAAATGTTGCCCTGACAGAATAGTGTCAGATGTGATTGACTCGCGAATGACCGTTTACGGTGGCGGTCTCAATGGGTCGACGCAACACCCGCACGAGACCGCGCTCCCAGGTCTCGGCCATCAAAGTCAATTTAGAGCTATCCAGAGCACTGGCACGATAAGGGCTTGCCTGTGATCGAGCGAATACCTCGAACAACAGTTAAGCGCCGAAAAACGCTGTCTGAATAGGCGTTCGCCGCTGGGCATTACCGATCTGACCACAGAAGATGGCCGCGTCACCATCATGATGCCGCATCCGGAGCGCGTGTCCGTACGTACACCAACTCTTGGCATCCGGCAGAGTGGGGCCAGGATGGCCCGTGGCTGCGCATGTTCCGCAATGCGCGTGCGTAGGTGAATTAGAGGGAAGCTGGCTGTTTTTCCCTGGTTTTAAAGAACGCAGCTTGGGGAAGTCAGCGAAGAGGCCACCGTGGATCCGGACGGCATAACTTTTATTTCCCGCCCGTAACTGGTACCGCGATCATCGCAGATGGACATGACAGCAGTACCTCCATTCCCGTCAGCGTTTCCTGAGTAGCCAAATCTGATATTGCTGTCCCACGCGGTGTTTGTATGTATTACCACATCCTGCGCGGCTGCCTGGCTGCGGCGAAGTAAAATATCAGTTCCTGCATCATAGATAGTGTTCGTTTTTTTACCGTCATCTGCAAAGATAAGGTACCCACCAGTCCATACCTGCTGGGTTCCGCCGCAGCTTGGGCTGGTTGCGTCGGGGTTGGCGCTCCGGCACATGATTACAGTCGTGCTGCGCTTGACAGCCTCGTTACGGGCAAAATGGATGTCAGTGATAATACTGTTCGTCTGGGTTGCGAGCCGGCTGCTTTTTATCATGGCGCTGAATGATGGGACTGCAGCAGACAGAAGAATTGCAACAACCACCAGTGTGATCATCATCTCAACGAGGGTGAAGCCGCCGCTGTATTTGATAGCCCTTGGTCCGGTTTTCATAGTTCGTCCACCGTATTGCTAGTGTATGTTTACTATTATTTTGCAGGTACACGTATATCCTATATATAAAAACACCATCAATATATTGGACTAAAGTGCAGGCAGTAGAAGGATTCATCCTCTGCCGCTTCATTCCTCGATTAAGAAATGCATTTGCGACATCTGGTGCTCAATAACTCATGGAATCTTTAACAGAAGAATGGAAAAGAGTTGGGCTATAATTGTGTGTATTCAAACATCACTCAATGAGTAGAAATACGGTGAGGGCCTCCCCAAAACTGGAGCACTCATAAGTCGAGATTTCCGGCTTCAAGGTGCCGATCCCTGAATTCGATCGGCGTTAAATCTTTCAGCGATGAGTGTGGGCGAAAGGTATTGTATTCCTCCCGCCACGACTCGATCTTCTCACGCGCATCATCCAGCGACAAGAACCAGTGACTGTTCAGACATTCATCCCGAAAGCTGCCGTTAAATGATTCGATAAACGGGTTATCCGTTGGTTTCCCCGGCCTGGAGAAGTCCAATGTCACACCGTTCTCGTAGGCCCACTTATCCAGAACCTTCGAAATAAACTCGCTGCCGTTGTCCACCTGAATGCGATCAGGGCATCGGTCATGGCATCGCTGCATGTGTGCCATGATACCCACAACATGCTCTCCTCGGATGCTGCGATCAACATGGATAAGCATGCATTCTCGACTAAAATTATCGACCACAGTTAACGCCCGAATGCGCGAGCCGTCAAACAGATTGTCGGCTACAAAATCCATGCTCCAGCACTGATCGATTGTAGACAGCTCGGGGCGCTCCATCCGGTGTGCTGCCGCAACATGGCGCCTTGGCCGCTTGCTCCTTAGATTTAACCCTTCCTCTTTGTATATGCGGTGAACTTTCTTATGGTTGACCTGCCAGCCTTCTCGCCGAAGCAACACGTGGATGCGCTGATAACCATAACGCATCCGCGTGGCTGCAATCTCCTTGATCCGTTGACGCAGTACCGTATCGGGGCTGCGCCGTGACTTGTAGTGATAGACTGACTCCGATATCGCTACCACCTTGCAGGCCCGACGTATTGATGCTCGATACGCATCGCGCAGGAAATCAACGAGCTCCCGACGCTTGGCTGGCTTCAGAGCTTTTTTTGCAGCACATCCTGAAGCATTTGTTTATCCAGGCTTAAATCCGCCACCATACGCTTCAATCGGTAGTTCTCGTCTTCCAACTGTTTTAGGCGCCTGACCTCTGAGACCCCAAGCCCACCGTACTTCTTCTTCCAGTTGTAAAACGTGGCCTCTGATATCCCCATCTTGCGACAGACCTCGTTAACCCGTGCACCTGTCTCAGCTTGGCGCAATGCAAAAGCGATCTGTTGATCTGTGAACTTTGTTCTCTTCATGGCAAATGACTCCTCCTGCTCGTCAATTTTGCCAGAATCCTCTAGTTTTGGATGCTCCAGTTTTCAGGGGGGAGGCCCTCAAGCGCAGGGAAACTCTAAAAGTATGTGGCACTAAAGTGGGGAGGTTTACCAAGCAGTCTGGTCTCTGTCCCGAGTCTCTGCGGGACAGAGCCAATCCAACAGGAATTCAGCAGCTTAGGCTTAAGAAGAGGGTAGATACAGGCCCTGAAACCGAACTGCTTCGCGCGGAATTTCCGCAAATTCCCGAATCGTCTCAAATGCCGAATTTGCCAGTTCGGTTTTGTGTTTCTTTTTGGCGATTAATGCCTTAGTTCCTGGAATCCAGCTTAGTGTAGGAGATTCAAATTAGGCCCCGCATCCTTTGGGGATGGTGAACATGGCGTGTCCTGCCTCGGACAGCATCATGAGGAACCTGGACTCTATTGGCTGGTCTATATCCGTGCTGACAGTGGCTCGGGCGGTTTTGCCCGGCACGCTGTTCCTAGTTAGGAGGGAATCTCTTATGAAGAGTAAAAGCACTGTTGTAAATGCAGCTATTGCCGGTGTTCTGGCCATGGGCAGTGGTCTTGCTACTGTGGCTCATGCGGTTCCGGATCAACCGGCGGAATGGGAAAAGTGTGCAGGTATTGCCAGGGCCGGCATGAATGATTGTGGCGCCCTGGATGGCAAGCATTCCTGTGCGGGACAGGCCGCTGTTGATAATGACGCAAACGAATGGGTCTACGTTCCCAAAGGTACCTGCACAAAGATCACCGGTGGCGTAGTGGCTGCGGTGAAACCAGCCAAGAAGTAGAGTTTGTCTACTCAACCTTTGAACACCCTCCGCCCGGGTAACCGGGCGGAGGGTCGCATCACAGGTACTGGCATCGGGCTGCGCAGCCCACATATCCGCGAAGTGCTGGATACGCAGCCTGACGTCCCGTGGTTTGAGATACTTACGGACAACCATACCGCGGCTGGTGGGCGTACTGCAGCGGAACTCATGGCAATCCGTGAATGCTATCCGATAACCTTTCATTGTGTCGGCCTCTCACTTGGCAGCAGCGATCCTTTGGATCAGGGGTACCTGGACACGTTGAAGACCATGCATGCACGCTATGAGCCGGCATGGATTTCCGATCATCTGTGCTTCAGCAGCCTCGATGGCACCCATTACCATGATTTATTACCATTACCTTTCACCGAAGAGGCGGTAGAGCATGTGGCCAGGCGCATTGGTTTCGTACAGGAATTCCTGGGCCAGCGCATTCTTGTCGAAAATGTCTCCAGCTATATGGCCTATACCCACTCAGTCCTTTCGGAAGCCGAATTTCTGGCGGCCGTATCCGAGACTGCAGATTGCGACCTGCTACTGGACATCAATAATATCTATGTCAACGAATTCAATCATGGCCTGTCCGGCATCGACTATCTGGATGCCATCCCGTTGCGGCGGGTACGTGAAATCCACCTGGGAGGTTTTGAAGACAAGGGAGCCTTTTTGCTGGACGCCCACAATCATGCTGTCAGCAAACCCGTATGGGCCTTGTACCGGGAATGTATAAAGCGTATTCCGGGTACCCCCACCTTGATCGAATGGGACAACGATATCCCCGGATTTTCTATATTACAACAGGAAGCTGAAACCGCGCGGCGCATCGCTGCGGAGCAGTCAGCGGCGCAAAACGGAGCCTGACAGAATGCAACTGGCCGACTTCGAGCGCCGTATTATGCAGGGTATCACCCCAGTAGCTGCTACCCAGGACCGGCAAGCCACGGAACAGATGCTGAAGCCTGGTGGGGAGTTGACGGCCAAAGAGTGTCTGGCTGTTTACCGTAACAACATCACGAGTACCCGGGTGCGTGCGCTGCAAGCCATTTACCCCGTGTGCGAAACTATTCTGGGCAGTGATTGTTTTCGTGTCCTGGCGAGGGAGTTTGCCTGGCAGGCGGCCGATGCCTGTGCGGACCTCAATGTCTATGGCGGGCAGCTTGCAGAATACCTGGGCGCACAGCAGCGGAGTAATTTTTCACTGCTACCCTACCTGAAAGAACTGGCCCGGCTGGAATGGAATTGGCACACTGCCTACTATGCCGCGGATACTGCGCCTTTCGCTTACCAATCATTTTCTAGCGCTGCGGCTCACCCTGAACGATTGCGCTTTACCCTTGCTGACGGTCTTGCTTTGCTGGAAACAAAATATCCAGTGAGGGAAATCTGGCAACGGCATCGTGCGCGGGAAAATCCGGATAGCATCCCTGCGCTTGAAGCCTGCGAATACCTGTGCATCCACCGTCCTGATTATGGACCCCAGGTTACATCTCTGGGTAAAACAACATATGTCTTGCTTACACGTATCCAAAAGGGCAGTACGCTGGAACAACTCGGGGATACAGCAGAGCTAAGCGAAAATCTGGCTGAACTACTACCGGTTCTGATCCAGCGGGGCTGGGTGTCAGGATTCCAGTTGTTGTCGGTATAGACTGGAAGTCCGGCAACAGTCCCGATATGCCGTAATCTGCCATTAATCTCAGTTCGAACTCCAGTGCATCGAATGTCTGCTGGGCAAATACCTTACTTATGATATTGCACCAAAGTGCAGTCTGCGCCTGTCTGTATGCGCCAGGACTTTGGTACAAGAGAAGTTCTTGTAATGCTTTGGGGAATGGGCAGAAAGGCGGCAGCTGGAGCGGGCATCCTGCCTGTAGGCAGCTGGGGATGGTGGCGGGGATGCTCTAGTCGAGCGGTTCGAGCTCTTTTTCCAGTTGGCGTGCGACGCGATGCGGGGAGCCGGTGTGGCGCGCCATCAGGTCATAGGCCACCGGTACCACGAACAGGGTGAAGAAGGTTGCGGACAGGATGCCGGCCAGGATGACGGTGCCGATCACGGTTCGTGTCTCGGTGCCGGCGCCGGAGGATAACAGCAACGGGATGGAGCCAGCTGCCGTGGTGATGCCGGTCATGACAATCGGCCGCAGGCGAATCACAGAAGCTTCGACCAGCGCTTCCCGGAAGGAATGGCCGGCATCACGCAGTTGATTGGTGAACTCGACGATCAGGATGCCGTTCTTTGCGGACAGGCCGACCAGCATGATCAGGCCAATCTGGCTGTAGATATTCAGGGTCTGGTCAGACATGTACAGACCGAGCAGGGCACCGGCCATGGCCAGTGGCACGGTCAGCATGATCACGAACGGATGTATCCAGCTTTCAAACTGCGCAGCCAGCACCAGGAAGACGACCACGATGCCAAGCAGGAAGGTAAACATGATCGCACTGCCGCTGGACTGGTAATCGCGTGACAGACCTTTGTAATCAATGATTACGTCACCGGTCAGGTGCTCGCTGACCAGCTGGTTGAGGCTGTCCAGTGCATCGCCTAGCGAAACCCCCTCGGCAAGGTTGGCCGACAGCGTGATCGAGCGCACACGGTTGTAGCGATTGAGCCTGATGGAGTCCGCGAATTCCTCCAGCCTGATCAGGTTGGAAAGCGGAATCAGTTGTTGGGTGCGGTCCGATCGTACGTAGATGTTTTCCATGTTGGTCGGTGTGCGCTGGGTGCTGCGTTCGCCTTCCAGGATGACATCGTACTCCTCGCCGGCATCTATATAGGTAGTGACGCGCCGCGAGCCCAGCAGGGTTTCCAGGGTACGGCCAATAGTGCTGATGGTGACACCCAGTTCCGCGGCGCGGTCGTAATCGATGGCCACGCGCAGTTGTGGCTTGGTTTCCTTGTAATCCCAGTCCAGTCCGACCAGGCCGGGGTTGTTCTGTTCGATTTTCTCGACCAGGATGTCGCGCCATTGCGCCAGTTCAGCATAGGTGCCGCCGCCGATGACATACTGCACCGGCTTTTGTACGCGTGCGCCAAAGCCCTTGCGCATAATCGGAAAGACGCGCACACCGGGCAAGTCCTTGAGTCGGTCTCGCACTTCATCCATGATGACCCACGCCGAGCGACGGTTGGCCCAGTCGTCCAGTACGTTGATAACGATGCCGGTATTGAAGATTTCAAAGTTCCCGAAGGCGCGCGGCGCACGAACCAGCAGGCGGCTGATCTCGCCACTTTCCACCAGCGGCATCATGCGCTGTTCAATTTCCGTCATATAGGCGGCGATGTACTGGTAAGACGAGCCCTCCGGCCCGGTTACCATCAGGTAGAACACGCCGCGGTCTTCCTTGGGCGAGTATTCGTTGGGGAGCTGCTCGAGCAGCCAGAGTGAACCGCCGAGCAGGCCGGCAAACACCACCCCCACCAGCCAGGCCTTGCTGAGTGCGTGCCGCAGTACCACGTGGTAGCCCTCGCGCACCCTGCCGAAGGCCCCGTCGACCAGCCTCGACAGGCGTGACCGGCTGGCGCCCTGTGGCAGGATTTTCGACGCCAGCATGGGAGACAGGGACAAAGCGACAAAACTGGAGAACGCCACGGCGGCGGCCATGGTCAGTGCAAACTCTGAGAACAGGCGGCCGATATCACCCTGCAGGAAGGCGATCGGCACAAAGACTGCGACCAGTGCCACGGTCGTGGCGATAACCGCAAACCCGACCTGGCGGGTACCCCGGAATGCGGCGACCAGGCGTGTCTCGCCATGGGTCTCCATGCGCCGGTGGATGTTTTCCAGTACCACGATGGCGTCATCCACGACCAGGCCGATGGCCAGCACCAGGGCGAGCAGGGTAAGGATGTTGAGCGAGAAATTCAGGCCCAGTAGTACCATCGAGGTGGCCACCAGCGATACCGGTACCGTGATTGCGGGTACCAGCATGGCGCGGACGCTGCCGAGAAACAGGTAAATCACACCAATCACCATGATGATGGCGATAAACAGGGTCTTGTATACCTCGCGGATGGCCCCCTCGACAAACACTGAACTGTCATAACTTTGCTTGATGGCCATACCCTCTGGGAGGGTGGCATTGATACGGTCCCTTTCGGCCTTGGCGGCCTTGGCGACAGCCAGCGTGTTTGCGGTTGATTGCTTGGTGATGCCGATGCCAACCATGGGGATGCCATTGCCACGAAAGAACAGCCGGTCTTCCGCAGTGCCACGCTCCACGCGCGCCACGTCGCCCAGCCTGACCAGGTAGCCATCTTCGCCCCGTGCCAGCACCAGTCGGGAGAAATCATCGGCATTGGTAAAAGTGCGTTCGGTGCGCACCGTGAACTGGCGACCCTCGGAGTCGATACTGCCGGCCGGTAACTCCAGGTTCTCTGCGCGCAGTGCTGCTTCCACATCGGCCACGGTCAGGTTGCGTGCGGCCAGCTCGCTACGGTTCAGCCAGATGCGCATGGCGTAGACCTGGCCACCACCGACACGGACCCGGGCCACGCCATCGAGCACTGAAAACCGGTCGACAAGGTAGCGCCGTGCATAATCGGTCAGTTCCGGGATGCTCATGCCCGTACCTTGCAGGTTGAGCCACATCACTACATCCTCGTCGCTGTCCTCCTTGCGAATGTCCGGCGGATCGGCCTCGGCCGGCAGGTTATCGAGAATGGCCGCGACGCGGTCGCGGATATCATTGGCAGCGGCATCGACGTCACGGTCAACATCGAACTCGATGGTGATCCGGGAACGGCCGTCCTCGCTGACCGAGGAAATAAAGCGAATGCCTTCCACGCCCGAGATGCGGTCCTCGATCAGTTCGGTGATGCGGTTCTCAACAACGCTGGCAGCAGCTCCGGGGTAGGAGGTGGAGACGGTCACCAGCGGCGGGTCGATGTCCGGGTATTCGCGCAGCGGCAGGCGGTCAAACGAGATCAGGCCAAAGGCGATCAGCAGCAGTGACATGACCGCCGCAAACACCGGGCGTTTGACCGAGAGGTCGGAAAGAATCATTTGGCTTTACTGTTACCTGGCAGGGACCGGAGTATTTCCGCCAGTGACTGTGTGCCGTCGTCTACAGCGCTGATGGTCACCTGCTGGCCGGGGCGCACCTTGAGGGTGCCGTGGCTGATGACCTGTTCACCGGCCTGCAGGCCTTCCAGTACCTCCACTTCGCCGGGACGGCGACTGCCGATGCGTATCTCGCGTTTCATGGCCTTGTTGCCGTCTGTTGTATCGACCGTGTAGACGATTTGCCGGGTGCCCTGCGGGATCAGCGCCTCTTCCGGAATGACCAGTGTCTCGCGCGGGTTGTTCAGTAGCACTACCTGCATCAGCATGCCGGGTTTCAGTATCCGCTTCGGGTTGGGCAGGATGGCGCGTACCCGGATGGAGCGGGTAATCGGGTCGATGCGGCTGTTGACGGATTTGACGCTGCCTTCAAAGCTTTTCCCGGGGAATCCGCGCGCCGTGGCAATCACTTCAAGGTCGGGGCGAACGGCATCCAGGTAGGTGCCGGGTACCTGGAATTCCAGCTTCATGACGCTGTCATCGTCCAGCGTGGTGATCAGGTCGCCTGGCTGCACCAGCGCACCAACGCTAAGGTCACGTAACCCCAGTACACCGGAGAACGGTGCCTTGATGAGACGATCGGCAAGTCGTGATTCGATTGCGGCCAGGCGTGCGCGCGCGGTTTCCCATTCGCGTTGACGCTGGTCGAGCAGCGACTTCGCTGCCGTGCCCTGCGCCTCGAGTGACTTGATGCGCTGGTATTGCCGTTTCGCCTCGTTGACGGTTGCGCGCGCCTCCTCAAGCTGGGCATGTTCTTCGCGGCTGGTCATTTCAACGAGGACCTGGCCCTGCTCGACACGTTCGCCATCGTCGAAATGGATTGCGCTGACGGTTTCGGAGACGGTCGCGGTCAGTTCCACGGACTCGTTGGCCATCAGTGTGCCCAACGCCTCCATGCGGTCAGCAAAGTGGTTGACGCGGACCTCGGACACAATCACGCCAGGCGCAGGGCGGTCGGCGGCCTGTGTCCATCCGGCCAGCGAGGCGAGGCCGACTAATAGCAACAGGCGTGGTTTACAGCAGCTGGCGATCATGTTTCTCCAGAGTATCGAATTGCCGGTTAAGTCCATGATGTGGTTGATCATATCCTATTGATACAGATCATGACATCTATTTGGTGGCAAGGTTCTGCATGGTTGTTGCGCCGCTTTATCTGCATCCGGCAGCGTCATGGAATCATCCGGCTTTTCTATAAGTTATGAACAGGTGCAGAAAAAAAGCGCAAAAAAAACCCGCAACGCAGGTTGCGGGTCTTGTGTTTGCGCGGTCTTTTTATTTACTGCAGCTTCTGCGCCGGTTGGGCTTCTGTCAGTGTAAATTCCTCGACATATATTTCATTCAGGACGTAGTTGTTCATGCGTCGTTCCGGCTGACGGCTACGGTTGAACGGGACTACACAGCCACTACGGTCGGTAAGGGGGAAACTGGCAGGTTTCCCGAGCTGGCGGCGTTCTTTTGCGGTTCTTGTTTTCATTTTGTTGATTCTCTGCTCCAACTATACAGTTCCCTCTGGTAGGGCCGCGGCGCTTCCCTGCCTGCCGGGGCGCTTGATAAAGGTTAGTGGCTTTTTCTTGTTATGGTTGCCACTTGCAAACAGGATAGGAAACCCGCCCCGGACTGTATATTGGTCTTTGGTACATTGCTCCCTGGTACAGGGCGTGTGGAGCCGTATCAGGCCTGTCGTGGTATGCGGATATGCTCAACCAGTTGCTGGATATGCGCCGGGGGCGGGGCCGTATTACGTGCCACCGCGGTGGCAACGGCGAAATTGATTACCATGCCAATCACGCCGGCACCTTCGGGTGAAATACCCAGGATCCAGTTCTCCGGTACGTTGGCGGCCATGGGCTCGATAAACACGCCCTTGAAGTAAATGATGTATCCCAGCGTGAAGCTGAGACCTGCGAGCATGCCGCTGATCGCGCCCCATTTGTTCATGCGTTTGTTGAAGATACCCATCAGGATGACCGGGAACAGCGAGGCAGCTGCGAGTCCGAATGCAAACGCCACCACCTGGGCAACGAACGCGGGTGGATGCAGGCCCAGGTAACCGGCAACACCGATGGCCGCGGCCGCGGCCATGCGTCCGGCCATCAGCTCGTTTTTCTCGCTGATGTTCTTCATGAACGTCCCCTTGAGCAGGTCATGCGAGATGCTTGAGGAAATTACCAGCAGCAGGCCGGCCGCGGTGGACAGTGCGGCGGCAATGCCGCCGGCGGCAACCAGCGCGATGATCCAGTTGGGCAGGCCGGCGATCTCCGGGTTGGCCAGTACCATGATGTCGCGGTCGACGTAGATTTCATTGGCATGCGGTGCACCGCCCTGGATCTCGCCGTCACCGGGGTTGCTGGTGGCGCGCTCGCCCTGGCTGCCGCGTTGATCGCCGTCAAAGACCGGCTTGCCGTTGCCGGCAAAGGCCTTGCCGGCGGCGTATTGCACCTTGCCGTCCTGGTTGTGGTCATACCAGGCCAGTAGCCCGGAGTTTTCCCAGGTCTTGAACCAGTCGGGCATGGCGGCATAGTGCGTGCCGCTGCCCTCGGTACCATTAACGGTTTCCACCAGGTTCATGCGTGCCAGCGCCCCGACGGCGGGCGCCGTGGTATATAGAATGGTAATGAACAGCAACGCCCAGCCGGCCGATATGCGGGCGTCGCGCACCCGGGGTACCGTGAAGAAACGCACGATCACGTGTGGCAGGCCGGCGGTACCGACCATCAGTGCCAGCGTAATCGCACACACATCGATCATCGACTTGTCATTGAATGGCTCGGTGTAGGAACCAAAGCCAAGGTCAACCAGGGTCTGGTCGAGTTTTCCCAGCAGCGAGGCGGAGCCATCCACCAGTTCACTACCCAGTGCCAGCTGCGGCAACGGGTTGCCGGTGGCGTTAATGGCTATGAACACGGCCGGTACGGTGTAGGCAAAGATCAGTACGCAATACTGGGCGACCTGGGTGTAGGTGATGCCCTTCATGCCGCCGAGTACGGCATAGATGAACACGACGCCCATACCTACAAACAGGCCGGTCTCGACCGGGACCTCCAGAAAGCGCGAGAACACGATACCGACGCCGCGCATCTGGCCCGCGACATAGGTAAACGAGATAAATATCAGGCAGATGACCGCGACCACGCGTGCCAGCTGCGAGTAATAGCGGTCGCCGATGAATTCCGGGACAGTGAACTTGCCGAATTTGCGCAGGTAGGGCGCCAGCAGCATCGCCAGCAGCACGTAGCCACCGGTCCAGCCCATCAGGTACATGCCGCCTTCATAGCCGAGAAAGCTGATCAGTCCGGCCATGGAGATGAACGAGGCCGCCGACATCCAGTCGGCCGCGGTGGCCATGCCGTTGGCAACCGGGTGCACGTGTTTCCCGGCGACATAGAAATCGCCGGTGCTGGTTGCGCGCGAGCCGATGGCAATAGCGATATACAGGGCAAAGCTCAGACCCACGGTGAGGAACGTCAGTGTTTGCAGTTCCATGTCATCAGTCCTCGTTTACGCCGTAGTGGCGGTCCAGCCGGTTCATGCGGATGGCGTAGTAAAAGATCAGTACCAGGAAGGTGATCAGAGAGCCCTGTTGCGCGAACCAGAAACCGAGCGGGTATCCGCCGATGTGGAACTGGTTGAAGAAATCGACCAGCAGGATGCCGGCGCCGAACGAAACCGTCCCCCAGACCACCAGGCAACTGATAACGAGTTTGATGTTGGCCTTCCAGTAGGCCTGGTGCTGCTGGTCCATGGTGCTCCCCCTTGTTGATTGTGCACCCTGAATAACAGCGATTGTGAGGTAAATCAAGCCGCTTAAAAAACTGTGCGACACCCTCTATAATGGGCCCGGTTATGGTGGCTTGTGCCGGTCCCCCCGCGACGATAAGCTGTGAACCCCGTCAGGCCCGGAAGGGAGCAGCGGCAGCAGTGGACTCGGGCGCCGGGGTGTGGCTGGTGCAGGTCGCCTCCATTATTTTGCAAAATACCAAAACAAGGCCATAAATGAGTTATCAGGTCCTGGCACGCAAGTGGCGTCCCCGCAATTTTTCCGAGCTGGTTGGCCAGGAGCATGTGCAACGTGCCCTGGTGAACGCACTGGACAATGACCGCCTGCACCACGCCTACCTGTTTACCGGTACGCGCGGGGTCGGCAAGACCACCATTGCACGTATCTTTGCAAAATCACTGAATTGCGAGGCCGGTGTCAGTTCCAGCCCGTGCGGGCAGTGCGCTGCCTGCCAGGAGATCAGCGAGGGTCGCTTCGTCGACCTGGTCGAGGTCGATGCCGCTTCGCGCACCAAGGTGGAAGACACCCGCGAACTGCTCGAGAATGTGCAGTACGCGCCAACGCGTGGGCGTTACAAGGTCTACCTCATCGACGAGGTACACATGCTCTCCGGGCACAGCTTCAATGCGTTGTTGAAGACACTGGAAGAGCCGCCACCACACGTGAAATTCCTGCTTGCGACCACCGACCCGCAACGCCTGCCGGTCACGGTGCTGTCGCGCTGCCTGCAGTTCAATCTCAAGAGCCTGACGATGGCGCAGATCACCGGGCAGCTGGAAACGATACTCGGTCAGGAAGGCATCCAGGCCGATGCCGGCGCGCTGCGCGAGCTGGCACTGGCCGCCAGTGGCAGTATGCGCGATGCGCTCAGTCTGCTGGACCAGGCGATTGCCTTTTGTGCGGGCAACCTGGTTGAGACGGAGGTGCGCAGTATGCTGGGCACCATCGACCGTGACGTCATCTACCGCCTGCTGGATGCGCTGGCGGCAAACGATGCGGCCCGGTTACTTGCGGAAATAGCCACGGCGGACGACTTTGCGCCGGATTACGCGGCATTGCTGGGGGAGACCGTGTCGCTGCTGCAGCGCGTAGCAGTGGCGCAGACCCTGCCGGATGCCATTGATGACAATTGCGGCGACCGGCAGGCGGTGCTGGAACTGGTGGACAAGCTGAGTCCGGAAGACGTTCAACTGTATTACCAGATCGGCCTGATCGGGCGGCGCGACCTGTCGCTGTCGCCCGAACCGCGCGGCGGTTTTGAAATGGTCATGTTGCGCATGCTGGCGTTTCGTCCGGCTGAAGCCGGACAGGCTGTTGGTAAGCCACGCCAGGCGGGTACGCCGGCCCGTCCGGCAGCGGCTAAGCCGCCGGCCAAGCAGTCAAAGGCGAATCCGGCAAATCCGCCAGCCGGTCATTCGCCGGGCACACAGCCAAAGGTGAGTGCCACAAGCCAGGCGACGCGGGTTGAGACTGAAAGCGTGGAGTGGTCAACGATTATTGGGCGTCTCAATCTCACGGGCATGGTGCGGGAGATGGCGCTGAACTGCGTGTTTCATGGACTGGAGGGCGATATCGTGCGGTTGTCGATGGAGCAGGTCCATGCCCATCTGCACAGCCCGACACGTATGAAGCAGATGGAAGCCGCGCTGTGCGAGCATTTCGGACGTACGGTTACCGTCAACCTGGCACGTGAGCGCCAGCTCGAAAAGGAAACTCCGGCGCGCCGCCAGTCACGCGAACAGCAGGAACGTCAGCAAAGCGCGGTTGCGGCAATCGCTGGCGATGTCAACATCAAGGCTATCCAGGAAACGTTTGGTGCCACGGTCAACGAAGAGTCGATTCGGCCCAAGGACTGACATGTGGCATGCGCAGGCATGCTACTCACTACATTGAAAGACAGAGGTGACGATTATGAAAGGCGGATTGGGAAACCTGATGAAGCAGGCACAGGAGATGCAGGCCAGCATGCAGCGTGCGCAGGAAGAGCTGGCCGGTCTCGAGGTGACCGGTGAATCAGGCGGCGGACTGGTCAAGGTGACCATGAGCGGTCGTCACGAGGTGCGTCGCATCAGTATCGATGACAGCCTGGTCGGAGATGACAAGGATATGCTGGAAGACCTCGTTGCGGCGGCCGTTAATGATGCCGTGCACAAGGTCGAGTCCACTACCAAGGAACGCATGAGCGGGTTGACTGCGGGCATGAACCTGCCGCCCGGCATGAAACTGCCGTTCTGAACCGGCGCCTGTGTCCACCTCACGCCTGATCGGGCAGCTGATTGAGAACCTGCGTTGTCTGCCGGGCGTTGGTCCGAAGTCTGCGCAGCGCATGGCATTTCATTTGCTGGAGCACAATCGTGACGGCGGCCGCCAGCTGGCCGAGGCGCTGAATCTGTCCATGGACCGGGTTGGCAATTGCAGTGTATGTCGCACCCTAAGCGAGGAAACAGTGTGTGCCCTGTGTGCCAGCGAGCGGCGCGACAAGAGCCTGCTGTGCGTGGTCGAGACGCCCGCCGACGTGCAGGCACTGGAACAGTCGACCGGCTACCAGGGGCGCTATTTTGTACTCATGGGGCACCTGTCACCGCTGGACGGCATTGGTCCTGAACAACTCGGGCTGGAGCTGCTGGAAGCCCGGCTGGCCAGTGGCGAGGTGAAGGAACTGATCCTGGCCACCAATCCCACCGTGGAAGGCGAGGCCACGGCGCACTTCATCAGTGAGCTGGCACGGGCGCACGCTGTGCGTCCGACGCGTATTGCGCACGGTGTGCCAATGGGTGGAGAGCTGGAATATATTGATGGCGGGACATTGTCGCATGCGTTTGCCGGACGCCAGGAAATCTAGAAGGCTTTTTACGGGTAAATTTACAGTAGGAGCGGATCTCATCCGCGACCATACGACCTGAAGTGCTGGCGCGCATGAGATGCGCTCCTACAGGTAATTGATGGTCTGCAGGCAGGGTTCCGCTACGGAGATATCCAAATGTCTGACTGCCTGTTTTGCAAAATGGTGGCCGGTGAAATCAAGCCGGACGTGGTGTATGAAGACGATGATGTGCTGGCGTTCCGCGACGTGAATCCACAGGCGCCGACGCATGTTCTGGTGATCCCGAAGCAGCACATTGCGACCACTAACGACCTCGATGCCGCTACGGCGCCCCTGCTTGGTAAATTGTTTCTTGCCGCGAAACAGATTGCCGGGGACGCCGGGATCGCCGAGTCCGGGTACCGTTCCGTGATGAACTGCAATCCCGGGGCCGGGCAGTCGGTGTATCACATCCACCTGCATGTGCTCGGTGGGCGGCCGATGGGCTGGCCGCCGGGGTAATGAAGCGCGGATGAGCTCCGCTCCTGTAACCAAATTCTCCGTCATCCCCGCGAAAGCGGGGATCCAGCCAGAAATTGATCGCCAACTCTATCGCGCCTGCAAGGCGCTCCTACAGGCGTATCTGACTGTTGCAGGAGCGCCTTGCAAGCGCGATGGTTTTTTTGCAAGAAAAGATCGCGGGCGCGGTCCGCTCCTGCTAGCACAACTCCAGCAGCCGGTGATAACTCTGCATGCGCCGTTTACTGATCTTCCCCTGATCGACTGCATCTGCAATGGCACAGCCGGGTTCGCCCTGATGCAGGCAGTCGTTGAAGCGGCACTGCCCAAGCCAGTCATGAAATTCCCGGAACCCGCTGCCCAGTCTGACGGACTCAACAGTGCCGAGCTTGAAATCGCGCACCCCGGGTGAATCGATCAGTGCCCCGCCATCGGGCAAGTGATAGAGCATGGTGGCGGTGGTGGTGTGCTTGCCCTGGCCGGAGGCGGCGGAGAGCTTGCCGGTGGTGATGTCGAGGTCCGGCAACAGGCGTTTTACCAGGGAGGACTTGCCGACGCCGGACTGGCCAACCAGGATGCTGGTCTTGCTGGCCAATTGATCACGGAATGCCTCGATGCCGGTATTTTTCAGTGCACTGGTATACAGGCAGGGATAGCCAATGACGCGGAATTCCTCCAGTAGTGTGTCGATAGCGTGTCGATCCTGCGCTGACAGCAGGTCAGCCTTGTTAATGACGATCAGTGCGCTGCTATGCGCCAGTTCGGCGGCAACGGTGTATTTGTCGATCAGGAAACTGTCCAGTGTCGGTTCGGTAGCGGCTTCAATGACCAGTTGGTCGATGTTCGCTGCCAGCGGTCGTTGCGTATGGCTGCCCGTGTCGCGCTGCAATACCGAGTCGCGCGGCTGGACGGATACGATGACACCTGCATTTTCACCGTTTTCCTGCCAGCTCACCTGGTCGCCGCAGACGACTGCGCCAATATTGCGCCGGGCCACGCAGTTGACCAGTTGGCCGGTTTCACTCTCGACCAGCATGTGCTTGCCGTAGTTGACGATGACCAGGCCCGGCAGGCCGGATTCTACGGCGTTGTCGGGGTGCTTGGTTGTGCGTTTGTGTTGCGGCGGAACCTGTTGTGCGCACATGCCGGAAAGGGTTAGGCGGCTGCCGGGAGCAGTGCGTCGATTTTTGCGGCACAGATGAAATCGTTATTCGACAGGCCGCCGATCATGTGCGTGCTGTAGCGAACATGGCAGCGTTTATAGCTGACCTCAATGTCGGGGTGGTGGTCTTCACTATGCGCTATCCAGGCCAGCGCATTGACGAAGGCCATGGTCTGATAATAGTTTTTGAATTCATACGTGCGGCTGATTTCCCTGTCATCCGCTGACAGCATCCAGTCACTGTGCAGTTGCTCTAACAGGGTGCTGGCCTGTTCCCGATCCAGTGGCCTGGTATCATTTGCGCACGGCTGGCAGTGGGATTCAGACAGTGCGTTGGCAGACATGAACTATTTGAACTTGTAAAAGGTGTCGTTGAGATAGTCGGACACGGCGTCGATATCCTCGTCGAACCACTGCAGGCCAAGCGTCTGTTCGCAGCGGCGTACCTGTTTTTGCAGACCGTCCGGCGTGGTGACCTTGCGATTCTCGCGGGTATACATGCCGTCATCATGGCAACTCATGCAGTTTTCCTGCTGCAGCTTCTTGCCATGACTGATATCTTCCGCAAAGACGGGGTTTGCTCCAACAGCCAGCACAAGGAGGGTTGTGTACTGTGTTTTCATTGACAGGTCTCCGAATTCAGGTGCTCATGTTAGCGTAAATGTGTGCAATCCGCACCGGCGCCGGTGGGTGCGAGTCATGGTATGCCGAGTACAGGGGGTCCGGTGTCAGTGTGCTGGCATTTTCGCGGTACATCTTGACCAGTGCGTGCACCAGGTCCGCGCCACTGGACTGTTGTACTGCGTATGCATCGGCCTCGAACTCATGTTTGCGTGACAGTCGCGACAGTAGCGGCTGCAGGAAGAAGGAAAACACCGGTAGCACCATCATGAACAGCAGCAGGGCCATCCAGTCAGAAGGCTGGCTCACGCCCAGGCCCTGGTAGAACCAGCCCTGGTCGACCAGCCAGCCGAGCAGGGCGAGTGCAGCAAGACTCAGTGCCATGGTCGAGAACAGGCGTTTCTGGATGTGTTTAAGGCGGAAATGACCGAGCTCGTGTGCCAGCACGGCCTCGATCTCGATCGGCTCCAGCGATTCGAGCAGGGTATCGAAAAATACGATGCGCTTGTTGTTGCCAAAGCCGGTGAAGTAGGCATTGCCGTGACCGGAACGCTTTGAGCCGTCCATGACGAAGATGCCGTTGCTGTGAAAACCGCACTTGTCCATCAAAGCCTGGATGCGCTGTTTCAGGTCTTCATCCTGCAAAGGCGAGAATTTGTTGAACAGTGGTGCGATCACGGTAGGCCAGGCCCAGAACATCACCAGTGTGAACGTCATCCAGACGAGCCAGACGTATAGCCACCACAGGCCGCCGGAGGCGTCCATGATCCACAGTGCCAGTGCGATCAGCGGGGCACCGATCACTGCCAGTAGTGCGCCCTGCTTGAGGAGATCGGAAATGAACAAACCGGGTGTCGAGCGATTGAAGCCAAAACGCTCTTCTACCACGAAGGTGTGATAGAGGCTGAACGGCAGGTCCAGCAGTGTCATCAATACCATGGCGCTGAGCATGACCAGTGTCCCGGTAAGTACCGGGCTGTAGCCGGCGCTGCTCCAGCTGCCGTCCAGCCAGTCCAGTCCGCCGCCCAGTGTCCAGCCCAGCAACAGCAGTGCGTCATATCCCAGCGCCAGCATGCCTGTATGTGTGTTGGTGATTGTGTAGTCAGCGGCCTTGCGGTGATCTTCATCTGTGATCCGGCCGGTGAACGATTCGGGTATGCTGCCGCGGTGCCTGCGGATATGCGCCACATGCCGGTTGGCCAGCCACAGGCGCAGCAGTATCGAAGCGGCGAGTGCGGCAATGAAAAGCCAGGTAAACGAATTCATGGATGTCCTCTATTAATGACTAAACAGCAGATTAGCCTCTGCTACAATGCGACTCAACCATTATATTTGAAAGGAAGAAGCATGGCCCAAGATGCAAACAACCTGATCTGGATCGATCTGGAGATGACCGGCCTGGATACAGCCAAGGACGCAATTATCGAGATTGCCACCATTGTTACCGACAGCCAGCTGAACATACTGGCGGAAGGCCCGGTGCTGGCTATACATCAGCCGAACGAGGCACTGAATGGCATGGATGAATGGAATACCCGCCAGCATGGCGGTTCCGGTCTGACCGAACGGGTGCGCAAGAGTGCGCTGAACGAGCAGCAGGCCGAACAGCAGACTATCGCTTTTCTGAGTGAATACGTGCCGGCCAATGCCTCGCCGATGTGCGGCAACAGTATTTGCCAGGACCGTCGCTTCATGGCGCGCTGCATGCCGGAGCTGGAGCGTTATTTTCACTACCGCAACCTCGATGTCAGTTCCATCAAGGAGCTGGCAGTGCGCTGGTCACCCACGGTCGCAAAGGGCTTCAAGAAGGGCAGTACCCACCTCGCGCTGGATGACACGCGCGATTCCATCCGTGAACTGAAATATTACCGCGAGTACTTCTTCAAGTAGGAGCGCCTTGCAGGCGCGATCTGCTCAAATCTGAATTTTATCGCGCCTGCAAGGCGCTCCTGCAACAATCAGATACCCCTGCAGGAGCGCATCTCATCCGCGAACGGGATTAACGATCATGCATGTCGCGCATGAGATGTGCTCCTACTCTACGGGTAGTGAGGGATCATTCCCCCAGTCTGACCAGGAACCCGGGTAGCCCTTGATATCCGGGTAACCCAGCTGCTTCAGTACCAGGTAGGTGTGCGCAGAGCGGTGATGAGTCTGGCAATAGCAGATTACCTGCTTGTCCGGTGTGGCACCGACACTGTCGAGCAGGGCGGTTAGTTCGGTGTCCGGTTTAAAACGCAGGTTGCGTCCCGCGTCAATTGCCTGCGTCCATTCCATGTTGACGGCGCCGGGGATGTGGCCGGCGCGCTCGGCATATTTTTTCACCCCAAGGTATTCATCCGGGCTGCGCACATCGAGCAGGCAACAGGTACTGTCACCCAGGTGTTCCCGGATGTAGTCGCTGCGTGCGATAGGGGTATCCCGGTGCTGTACGACAAACGACTTTGCGACCGGGGTGACAACCGTGTTGTCGTAGCGATGCCCCTCGTTGGCCCAGGCATGCAGGCCGCCGTTTAGCAAAGAGAAACGTTCGTGGCCGGCGGTCTCCAGTGTCCACAACAGGCGCGCGGCACGGCCACCGCCCTCGTCGTCGTAGGCCACGACATGGGTATCGGTATCGATGCCGAGCGCGGAGAATTGTTTTTCCAGTGTGTCGTCGTCCGGTAGCAGGCCCATGACCGGTTTCCGCATGGCAACGATTTGCGCGTAATCAAGGTGTACCGCGCCAGGTACGTGCAGTTTGCGGTAGTTGTCGGGCTTACTCAGGTCAACAATCAGGAGGTTGTCGTAACCCAAAGATTCTTCGAGAATGTCCGGCTCGATCAGTAGCGGCAGATTGTCGGTGCTCATTATGTTTCCTGGTGATTCAGCGCAGAGAGTAATTCAACCCAGTGCACGACCGGTACCCTGGCCTGTCCGGCCATATGCGCAAGACAGCCGATGTTGGCCGTGGCAATCAGTTCCGGGTCCTCGGCCTGCAATGCAGCGAGCTTGTTATCGCGCAGCGGGGTTGCCAGCTTGTCCTGCAGGATGGAATAGGTGCCGGCCGAGCCGCAACACAGGTGCGCATTGGCAACCGGCACCAGCTGGTAGCCGAGCCGCGTGAGCATGTCCTCGACCACGCCGACAATGCGCTGACCGTGCTGCAGGGTGCAGGGGGCATGAAAGGCGATGCGCCTGGCGGATGCGGCAGGCAGCGTCTGCCAGGGTTGTTCGGCAGCAATGACCTCGCTGATGTCTTTTGCAAGTTCACTGACCTGTGCGGCTTTGCGCGCATAGCGAAAATCGTCCGCCAGCAGTCGCCCGTAATCCTTGACCATGGGTGCACAGCCGCTGGCCGTCACCACGATGGCCTCGGCACCACGTTCAATATGCGGCCACCAGGCATCGATGTTGTGGCGCATGAAGTCCTTTGCTTCCGCGCTTGCGTTGAGGTGGAAACTCAGCGCGCCGCAGCAGCCATCACCGTTCTCCTTTACCACGTTGATACCAAGTGCATACAGGACCTGCTGTGCGGCATGATTGATCTGTGGTGCCATTCCTGGCTGTACGCAGCCGTTCAGCATCAGTACCGAGCGCCTGTGCCTGGGGCCAGGTGAGGCTGCCTTGATGTTGCGGTAGGCCGGAATGCGCTGCTTCAGCCGTCCCGGTAACAGTGGCCGCAACAGCTGTCCGCTACGCAACAGCAGGGTAAAACGCGAGCGGTGCGCCAGCAGCTTGCGCAGTGCAAGACGCAGTAGCCGCTCCGTCAGCGGACGCCGGGTCGCCTGTTCCGTGAGTTCGCGCCCGGTATCCAGCAGTCGGTGGTAGTCGACACCGGACGGGCAGGTCGTCTCGCAGGCGCGGCAGGTCAGGCAGCGGTCCAGGTGCAGCCGGGTTTTGCTTGTCGGTGGCGTGCCTTCCAGTACCTGCTTGATGAGGTAGATGCGCCCGCGTGGTCCGTCCAGTTCGTCGCCGGTCAGCTGGTAGGTCGGGCAGGTCGCATTGCAGAAGCCGCAGTGCACACAGTTACGCAAAATCTCGTCTGCCTCACGGCCGGTGTCCGTCTGCAGCAGCTTGTCGGGTAGCGCGGTCTGCATGCTCAGAACTCCCGGTACAGGCGTCCCGGATTCAGGATGCCGGCCGGGTCAAAAGTCTGCTTGATGCGCTGATGCAGTGCCAGCAACGCAGGTGGCAGGGGGTGAAAGATCTCGCTGTCACGCTCGCCGCCACGGAACAGCGTGGCATGGCCTCCGGCTGCAGCTGCAGCAAGGCGGATGTCTCGTGCTGGCAAGTCACTCGCCAGCCAGCGCTGTGCGCCGCCCCAGTCCAGCAGCCAGTGGCCGTCAAGGTCCAGTGGCGCGCTGGCCGGTGGCACCGAGAGGCGCCAGAGAGTGCTTGCCGAGGTGAAGAACGCCAGTTGCTGTTCTCGTAATTGCTGCCAGAAGGTGTTGCTCTCATCCAGTTGCTCGCCGCCCAGTGTCCGGGCAGCGGCGCTGACACTGCGGGCACTGCCGGAGAGCCGGATCATCAGTTGATTCTCGTCGTGGCTGGCGCCACTCAGTGGCAACGCCTGCCCGGCCCAGCGGTTGCAGCGCTGGATTGCCTCGTCAGCAGAACAGTCCTGGTAGAGCGTGATTTCCTGTTGCGGTTTTGGCAACACCTTGAGATGCACGTCGAGCAGCACCGCCAGCGTTCCCAACGAGCCGGTCAGTGTGCGTGACAGGTCGTAACCGGCGACATTTTTCATTACCTGCCCACCCAGGCGCAGTTGCTCGCCGCGGCCATTGATGCAGTTAACGCCCAGCACAAAATCACGCGCCGCGCCGGCATACGGTCGTCTCGGTCCGGACAGGCCGCAGGCGATAGTGCCGCCCAGTGTTGCGCTGGCAGCAAAGCGCGGGGGTTCGAATGCCAGCATCTGGCCTTCTGCTGCGAGGGTGTTTTCCAGTTCAGACAGTGTGGTACCGGCGCGAGCCGAGACCACCAGCTCTGACGGTGTGTAATCGATGATGCCGCTGTATTGTGCAACCGGGAGCGGTGAGCCATTTACAGCGCGCCCGTAAAACGCCTTGCTGTTGCCGCCCTGGATCGCGAGCGCGGTGCCGCTGGCTGCGGCCTCGCGCACCTGTTCGCTCAGAGTCTGTACATCTTGCATGGGCAGGGAGATCAGAATCGTTCCAGTTCGGGGTGCGGGAGCTGCCCATGGTGGACATGCATGGCACCGAATTCCGCACAGCGGTGCAGGGTGGGGATGGCCTTGCCGGGATTGAGCAGCCCGTGTGGATCAAAAGCGGCCTTGACGGCGTGAAACTGCTGCAGTTCGGCATTGTTGAATTGCACACACATCTGATTGATTTTTTCCAGGCCAACACCGTGCTCGCCGGTAATGGTGCCGCCCACGGCAACGCAGAGTTCCAGAATTTTTCCGCCCAGTTCTTCGGTGCGTTCCAGTTCGCCGGGCTTGTTGGCATCGTACAGGATCAGCGGGTGCAGGTTGCCGTCGCCGGCGTGGAACACATTGCAGATCGGCAGGTTGTATTCCTGTGACAGGCGTTCGATCTCGTTCAGTACCTGTGCCAGGTGCTTGCGGGGAATGGTGCCGTCCATGCAGTAGTAGTCCGGCGACAGTCGACCCATGGCGGGAAACGCGGCCTTGCGACCGGCCCAGAAGCGCATGCGTTCGGCCTCGTTGTGCGAGACCTGCAGCGAGCTACAGCCGGCTTCATGAAATACGCTGCTGACCTGTTCGACCTGTGCCACGACATCATCCGCGTCGCCATCCAGTTCGCACAGCAGGATGGCAGCGGCATCGGTCGGATAACCGGTCGACATGAACTTGTCCACCGCCCGGATGGCGGGGTTGTCGAGCAGTTCCAGGCCGGCCGGGATGATGCCGCTGGCAATGGTCGCAGTCACCGCGGCACCGGCAGCGTCGACCGAGTCAAATGCCGCCAGCACCACCTGTGCTGCTTGTGGGCATGGCAGCAGCTTGACGGTGATCTCGGTGATCACGCCAAGCAGGCCCTCCGAGCCGGTCAGCAATGCCAGCAGGTCAAAGCCGGGGGCATCGAGTGCCTGGCTGCCCAGGGTGAGTTGTTCGCCGTCAATGGTGAGCAGTTCGAGCGACTGGATGTTGTGTGTGGTCAGTCCGTATTTAAGACAGTGCACGCCGCCGGCATTTTCCGCCACATTGCCGCCGATGGAGCAGGCGATCTGGGATGACGGGTCCGGTGCGTAGTAAAGTCCGTAGGGTTCGGCTGCCCTGGAGATGGCCAGGTTGGTTACGCCTGGCTGCACCCTGGCTACGCGGTTATCACGGTCGATGGCAATGATACGGTTGAATTTTGCCAGGCTGAGTATCACGCCATCGGCCAGCGGCATGGCGCCGCCGGACAGTCCCGTGCCGGAGCCGCGCGCCACCACGGGTACCCTGTGCTCCGTGCAGAGGGCCAGCGTGGTACGCAACTGTTGCTCCGTTGCCGGGATGACCACCGCCATGGGTAACTGGCGGTAGGCGGACAGCGCGTCGCATTCGTACGGGCGCAGGTCCTCCGGGTCGAACAGCACGCACTCGGCAGGCAGTTGCCCGCGCAGTCGGGAAATGATCGTTTTGTCAGACATGAGTGGCCTATTATGTCAAGCATTGACGGCTTATCAAGTAATGTTGATTATCGCCGATAGTGCTTGAAATACCAGCAGGCAGTGAATGTCTGCATAAGCGGTACCGTATTTTGACCATGTTATGATTCGACTATGCAATGCACCGTCAGACATTTTCTTCATCACGGCATCCCCGCGAAAAATTTCGCCGGGTTGATGGAACTGTACGAGTGTAATTACATACGCCTGCGTAACCTGGTGCCGGATGCCGATGACATTCCGGACAACGTGATCTCGCGAATTGAGGGTGTACTGGATCTGCACCTGCGCGTGGTGGAGCGTTGCAAATTCACTACCACGCTCAATCTCACCTATTACTTTCACGATCGCGAGGGCGAGTTTCCCGCACCGGACATGCAGGTACGCCTGTACCACGATGCCCAGGTGGGCGAGGTGATCTCCTGCGGTCGTCGGCGCGGACAGCGTCATGCAGTCTACAATCGCATGTTCCATACCTATACGCTGGCCGAGAAATGGCGCATGAACCGTTTTCTGCAGAAATGGCTGGGTTACTGTCTGATGCAGGGTCACCGTTTCATTCCCGGTCGTGTGCTGGTGCCGGAACAGGCCGCACCCGATGCCCAGACGCACAGCGTGGCCAGCGTCGAAACCTGAGCAGAATTTCCCCCGGTATATCTCTATTGTGATAGTGCCCGGCGCTTGCATGCATCGCGCCGCGCCCTCATAATATTTCCTGACTATTTTACTTGGTTATTATCCCGTGAGCGCCAATTCCACGGCTTTCTTGCGGGAATTTCATACCTATGCGGCTATCGACAAAAGGACGTTATGCAGTAACCGCCATGCTGGACCTGGCCATTCATCATGGCGAGGGTGCTGTGACGCTTGCTGACATCTCCGAGGCGCAGGGCATTTCCCTGTCCTACCTCGAACAACTGTTCGCGCGACTGCGCAAGAACGGGCTGGTCGAGGGTATTCGGGGTCCCGGCGGGGGTTACCAGCTGTCGCGTCCGCCGACCGAGATATCGGTTGCACACGTAATCGATGCCATTGGTGAGGGTGTCGATGTGACCCTGTGTGGCGGCAAGACGGATTGCCAGGAAGGCGAGCGCTGCCTGACCCACGAGCTCTGGCAGCAACTCGGTGGCAGGATCCACGAGTTCCTTGAAGGTATTACCCTGGACAGCTTCCTGAAACGGAAGAACGTCAACGCGGTAGTGCGTCGGCAGCAGAACGATCTCGCCGTCGAGACGCCCCGTCTGCGCAAGACGGTGGCCTGAGGCCAAGTGTTTACGAATCTGGATTAACCTGTAGAGAAGGCAGATTGCATGAACATCAGCATACCAATTTACATGGACTATTCAGCAACCACGCCGGTTGATGAGCGCGTTGCTGAAAAAATGATGAGCTACCTGACACGTCAGGGCAAGTTTGGTAATCCTGCGTCACGTTCCCATTCCTTTGGCTGGGCGGCGGACGAGGCCGTGGTGCAGGCGCGCCAGGACGTTGCGCAACTGGTCAATGCCGACCCGCGCGAGATTGTCTGGACCTCCGGTGCGACCGAGTCCGATAACCTGGCTATCAAGGGTGCGGCTCATTTCTACAAGAAGGGCGGCAAGCACATCGTTACCCTGAAGACGGAACACAAGGCGGTGCTGGACTCCTGTCGTCAGCTGGAACGCGAAGGTTATGAAGTGACTTACCTGGAGCCGGAGTCCAACGGGTTGCTTGATCTGAAAAAGCTGGAGGCGGCCCTGCGCGATGACACCATCCTGGTCAGTGTCATGCACGTCAACAACGAGATCGGTGTTATCCAGGATATCGAGGCAATCGGCGAACTCTGTCGTGCCCGCAAGATCGTGTTTCATGTCGATGCTGCCCAGAGCGCAGGCAAGATTCCGATCGACCTGGGTACACTCAAGGTCGACCTGATGTCGTTCTCGGCACACAAGATTTATGGCCCCAAGGGGATTGGTGCGCTGTATGTGCGCCGTAAGCCGCGTGTGCGCCTGGAGGCGCAGATGCACGGTGGCGGGCACGAACGTGGCCTGCGTTCCGGTACGCTGGCGACACACCAGATCGCCGGCATGGGTGAGGCGTTCCGCATAGCGCGCGAAGAGATGGCCGAGGAGGGCAAACGCATCCAGGCATTGCGCGATCGTCTCTGGAACGGACTGAACGAGATGGAAGAGGTCTACCTGAATGGCGATATGGAACATCGTATACCGGGCAACCTGAACGTCAGTTTCAACTACGTGGAAGGTGAAAGCCTGATTATGGCGCTGAAGGACATGGCTGTTTCTTCCGGCTCGGCCTGTACCAGTTCCAGCCTGGAGCCGTCCTATGTACTGCGCGCCATCGGCCGCAATGACGAATTGGCACACAGCTCCATCCGCTTTACCATTGGTCGTTTCACCACGGAAGAGGAAGTCGACTACATAATCGACCGGGTCAGGGAAAAGGTCGACAAGCTACGCGAGCTGTCACCGCTCTGGGATATGTACAAGGACGGCATCGATCTGGATTCAGTCCAGTGGGCGGCACACTAGGAAAAATTATGGCGATAACCCTGACTGAAAACGCGGCGGAGCGCATCAGGAGCTTCATGGAGCAGCGGGGCGAGTGTGTCGCGCTGCGTCTTGCGGTCAAGACCACCGGCTGCTCGGGCATGGCCTACGTGATGGAATACGCCGATGTGATCGAGGATGACGACGTGCTGTTCGAGGATCATGGCGTCAAGCTGGTGGTCAATCCCAAGAGCCTGGTCTACCTTGACGGCACCGAGCTGGATTTCGCGCGGGAGGGTCTGAACGAGGGCTTCAAATTCAACAACCCGAACGTCAAGGACATGTGCGGTTGCGGCGAGAGCTTCAACGTTTAATGTCAGTCGGTCACTGACGTCGCTGATTCAGCGTTCTACCCTTATGGCTGTGGAGTCTTCCTCATCCCACTTTGAGTTGTTCGGTCTGCCCCGTTCGTTCGGTGTGGACCGGCAGTTGCTGGATGCGCATTACAGGGAGCTGCAACGCACGGTACACCCGGATCGCTTCGTTAATGCCACGGATACCGAGCGCAGGTTGTCCGCGCAGCAGGCGACGCGTATCAACGAGGGCTACCAGACGCTGAAAGACCCGCTGCTACGCGGACGCTACCTGCTGGAACTGGCGGGTATCGACCATAATGATGAGCATCGCACCACCCGGGACGCACGTTTCCTGATGGAACAGATGGATTTGCGCGAGACCCTGTCCGGGGTGCGCGATGCAGCGAACGTGTTTGCTGCGCTGGAGGAGATCATGGACCGTATCGGTACGGAACTGGATAATCTTACCGCCGAGGTCTCGGATCTGCTGGAGCGTGGCGATGCAGACAGCCTGGCCGGGGCCGGCGAGGCATTGATGAAGATGCAGTTCTACCGGCGACTGCAGGACGAGGCGGTGGAGCTGGAAGTGGAACTGGAAGACGAACTGGCCTGAACCCGCATTCGACTGTTATTGACAACCTTGTTAGCTGACTCAAATGGCACTGCTGCAAATCTCTGAACCCGGTCAGTCGACCGCGCCGCACCAGCACCGGCTGGCCGCTGGTATCGATCTGGGCACCACCAATTCACTGGTGGCGAGCGTGCGCAGTGGCGTGGCCGATACCCTGCCGGATATGGACGGTCGCCACCTGTTGCCATCGGTGGTGCGTTACGGTGCAGAAGCCGCGCCTGTTGTTGGCCATGTCGCGCTGGATGCTGCGGTGGAAGATCCACTCAATACCATTGCCTCGGTGAAACGCCTGATGGGGCGTGGCATTGCCGACGTCAAGCACATTGGTTCGCAGCTGCCTTATGAGTTTGTCAGTGGTTCGAGCGGCATGCCGCTGCTGCACACCGCGGCGGGCGATGTCAGTCCGGTCGAGGTGTCGGCGCAGATCCTGCGCAGCCTGAAGGCGCGCGCCGAGCAAACCCTGGGTGGCGATTTGCAGGGCGTGGTTATTACCGTGCCGGCGTATTTCGATGAGGCACAGCGCCAGGCGACCAAGGATGCCGGCCGGCTGGCCGGGCTGAACGTACTGCGCCTGCTGAACGAACCCACGGCCGCGGCCGTTGCCTACGGGCTCGATCAGGGTGCCGAGGGTGTCATCGCAATCTATGATCTCGGTGGGGGTACCTTTGATATTTCCATTCTGCGTCTCAACAAGGGCGTGTTCGAAGTGTTGTCCACGTCCGGGGACACGGCACTCGGTGGTGATGACCTGGACCGCGCTGTTGCGGGCTGGATCATGCAGCAGGCCGGCATAGCGGATGATGCCGGGCACAGTGCCATGCGTCACCTGCTGCAACTGGCCTGTCATGCCAAGGAAACGTTGACCAGCCAGGACAGCGCTGAGCTCAGCATCACGCGGGCTGACGGCAGTGAGTGGCAGGGTATCCTGTCACGCGAGACATTCAACGCGCTGATAACGCCGCTGGTGGAAAAGACGCTGGGACCGTGCCGGCGTGCCTTGCGCGATGCCGGTGTGCGCGCACACGAGATACAGTCCGTGGTGATGGTCGGTGGCTCCACGCGGGTACCGCTGGTGCGTGAACGGGTTGCTGATCATTTCAGGACCGAACCCATGGTCGATATCGACCCGGACAAGGTGGTTGCGGTGGGCGCTGCCATCCAGGCCGATATCCTTGCCGGCAACAAGCCGGATGAGGAAATGCTGTTGCTGGACGTGATCCCGCTGTCACTGGGGCTGGAGACCATGGGTGGACTGACGGAAAAGATTATTACACGCAATACCACCATCCCGGCGGCACGCGCGCAGGAATTTACTACCTTCAAGGACGGCCAGACGGCCATGTCGCTGCACGTGGTGCAGGGCGAGCGTGAACTGGTTGACGACTGTCGTTCGCTGGCGAAGTTCGAATTGCGCGAGATCCCGCCGCTGGTGGCCGGTGCCGCGCGCATCCGCGTTACCTTCCAGGTCGATGCCGATGGCTTGCTGAACGTGACCGCCGAAGAGCAGACCACGGGGGTAAAGAGCAGTATCGAGATCAAGCCGTCATACGGCTTGAGTGATCGCGAGATTGAGACCATGCTGAAGGATTCCATGGAGTTTGCCGCCGATGACCGCGATGCGCGGCGCCTGCGCGAGGAACAGGTCGAGGCCGACCGCGTGCTGGAGGCGGTGCATGCGGCGCTGGCAGTCGACGGTGATGTGTTGCTTGATGAGCAGGAGCGGGCCCGCATTGATACGGCTGTTGCTGTGCTGACGGAACAACGCAACGGCAGCGACTATCGCGCCATCAGGCAGGCAATCGAGGCCGTCGAGCAGGCCAGCAGTGCCTGGGTTGAGCGGCGCATGAACAACAGTATCCGCGCAGCCATGGCCGGGCACAGCGTGGACGAATTCAAATCCTGAAATTTATAAACCGTTTTACCATGAGATCCTGAATACCATGCCGCAAATTATTTTCCTGCCCCACGAAGAGATCTGTCCGGAGGGGGCTGTCATCCAGGTAGAACCGGGTACCACCATTTGTGATGCCGCCCTGAAACAGGGTATCGAGATCGAGCACGCTTGCGAAAAGTCCTGTGCGTGCACGACCTGCCACGTGTATATCCGCGAGGGTGGAGAATCCCTCGATGAGACGACCGAAGACGAGGATGACCTGCTTGACAAGGCCTGGGGGCTGGACCCGGATTCGCGGCTCAGTTGCCAGGCCGTGGTGGGTGATGTCGACCTGGTAATCGAGATACCGAAATACACCATCAACATGGTGTCGGAGAATCATTAAGGTTTATTACGGGTGTAGGAGCGCCTTGCAGGCGCGATTCAATTCCAGTGGTATTTCTATCGCGCCTGCAAGGCGCTCCTACAGGTCTCAAATTTGCATGTCAGGAGAGCAAACATGTCACTGAAATGGACAGATAGCCTCGATATCGCCATCGAACTGGAGGAGGCGCGCCCGGATGCCGATCCGCTCAAGGTCAATTTCGTCGACCTGCGCAACTGGGTCATGGAACTGGAATCATTCGACGATGATTCAGAACACTGTGGCGAACGCATCCTCGAGGCAATCCAGATGGCCTGGATAGAGGAACGTGATTAACGCTGCCGCATGCTTGAAATATCTCTTGTAAGTGCTTGAATAAAAATCCAATAGCCTGCTGCTGACCGCCGGCTGCCAGGCCCGGATGCCGTTCCCGATGCGGCCTATCCACTGCGCTACATTCCATTAACTGCGCCAACCTTGTATATTACGCGGCCTTGTTCCTGCCGGAGTTTCCGCTGGAGAACTCACCCGACCATTCTCATGGCCGGGTATTCCTGTTTTTTATAAATCGATAGATGAGGTAATCCATGGCTGTAAGAAATCGCCTCCACCGAAGTGAATTGGCTGTCCCCGGCAGTAATGCCCGCATGCTAGAGAAGGCTCCGACGGCGGGTGCCGACGTGGTATTCCTGGACCTGGAAGATGCCGTGGCACCGGATGACAAGGCCCAGGCCCGCAAGAATGTTATCGAGGCGCTCAATGACCTGGACTGGTCAAATTGTGCCGTGTCGGTGCGCATCAACGGTCTGGATACCCATTATTGCTACCGCGACATCGTCGACGTGGTGGAGCAGGCGGGTGACAAGCTGGACACCATCCTTATTCCTAAAGTCGGGACACCGGCAGACATCCTGTATGTCTCTACCATGCTCGAACAGATCGAGGCGGCAAAAGGCTTCAAGCCGATCAACCTGCATATCCTGATCGAAACCGCGCTGGGTATGGCCAATGTCGAGAGCATTGCGCAGACCTGTCCGGAACGCCTCGAGGCCATGGTGTTCGGTGTCGCCGACTACGCAGCCTCTACCCAGGCACGCACCACCAACATGGGTGGCGCCAATCCCGACTACTACATGCTGACGCACCCGGACAACGAGGGGTCGCGTGAGCGTCACTGGGGCGACCAGTGGCACTTTGCCATATCGCGCATGGTGGTGGCCTGTCGCGCCTACGGCCTGCGTCCGATCGACGGCCCGTTTGGTGATATCTCCGACCCTGAAGGTTACCTGGCCGTGTCACGCAGCGTGGCGGCACTGGGCGTCGAGGGCAAGTGGGCTATTCATCCCTCGCAGATCGAGCTCGCCAACCAGGTGTTCACGCCGGCTGACAAGGAAGTGGATCGTGCGCGCCGCATCCTGGTTGCCATGGATGAGGCCGCGAAGGAAGGCCGCGGTGCGGTTGCGCTGGATGGTCGCCTGATCGATGCTGCCTCGATTCGCCAGGCGCAGGTGCTGGTCGACAAGGCCACCCAGATCGAGCAGTCGCTGTCGGCGCGTCAATAATTCAAGAGACTGGAGATAGATACGTGAATATCCATGAATACCAGGCCAAGGAACTGCTCAGGAGTTATGGCGTTCCGGTCCCGGACGGTCGTGTTGCACACAATGTAGACAATGCCGCGACGGCTGCCGAGGAACTGGGCGGTGAGCGCTGGGTGGTCAAGGCACAGATCCATGCCGGAGGTCGCGGCAAGGGTGGCGGTGTAAAAGTTGCCAGTTCCATTGACGAGGTGCGTCAGTACACCAACCAGATGATCGGTGCTCAGCTGGTGACGCCGCAGACCGGGGCCGAAGGGCGGCTGGTGCAGCGCGTGCTGGTTGAGCAGGCCAGTAACATTGAGAAAGAATACTACCTGGGCATGGTCATCGATCGTGCCAGCCAGCGCATTACGGTGATCGCCTCGGCTTCCGGTGGCATGAACATCGAGGAAGTGGCGAAGGAGACACCCGAACGCGTGATTCGCGAGGCGGTCGATCCTGCCGTGGGGCTGATGGGTTTCCAGTGCCGCAAGATAGCTGCAAAGATAGGGCTGCGAGGCAAGCAGATCGGCGAGGCGTCAAAATTGATGCTGGCACTGTATCGCGCCTTCCGCGACAAGGATGCGCTGCTGGTCGAGATCAATCCGCTGGCCGAGACCGGTGATGGTGCACTGATTGCCGTGGACGCCAAGATTTCATTTGATGGCAACGCACTGTATCGACACCAGGACATTACCGAGTTGCGTGATTTTGACGAGGAAGATTCCAAAGAGGTCGAGGCAACCGGTCACGGCCTCAACTACATCGCTCTGGATGGCAATGTCGGCTGTATCGTCAACGGCGCCGGACTGGCCATGGCAACCATGGATGCGATCAGCTTCCACAAGGGCAAGCCGGCCAACTTCCTGGATGTCGGTGGTGGCGCCTCCCCGGAGAAGGTCGGCAATGCATTCCGCATTGTGTTGCAGGACCCGAATGTAAAAATCATCCTGGTGAATATTTTCGCCGGTATCAATCGTTGTGACTGGATTGCCGAGGGCCTGGTGCAGGCCATGCGTGACCTGGAGATCAATGTGCCGATCGTGGTGCGGCTGGCGGGCACCAACGTGGAACTGGGTGCTCCGATTCTTGAGCAGTCCGGTTTCCCGTTCATCATGGCAGACAATCTGGACGACGCGGCGACCCGGGTTATGACGACACTGGAGGCATCCTCATGAGTGTGTTCGTACATAAACATTCACGCGTCATCATCCAGGGCTTCACCGGGCAGCACGCGACTTTTCATGCCGAAGAGGCGATGAAAAACGGTACCACCGTCGTTGGTGGCGTGACCCCGGGCAAGGGTGGGCAGGAACATCTCGGTCTGCCGGTGTTCGACACCGTCAGCCAGGCAGTCAGTGAGACAGGTGCGGATGTCGCTGGAATTTTCGTGCCACCGCCGTTTGCCGCCGATGCCATCATGGAGGCGCTGGAGGCCGGTGTTGGCGTGGCAGTGGTGATTGCCGACGGCATCCCGGTTCAGGACATGGTCAAGGTGAAGCGCTATGCGAAGGATCGCAATGCCGTCATTATTGGCCCGAATACCCCGGGCATTATTACCCCGGATGCCTGCAAGGTCGGCATCATGCCGTCACACATTTACACCCCGGGCCGCATCGGTGTGGTGTCACGTTCGGGCACGCTTAATTACGAGGCTGTCCAGCAGATGTCGGAACTCGGCATGGGTCAGTCGACCTCGGTCGGTATCGGCGGCGACCCGGTCAATGGCACCGACTTCGTGACCGTGCTGCGTGCCTTTGAAGAGGATGCGGAGACCGATGCCGTTATCATGATCGGAGAGATCGGTGGCCAGCAGGAAGTCGAGGCGGCCCGCTGGGCGCGCGACAACATGAAAAAGCCGGTGGTCGGATTCATCGCCGGCGTATCCGCTCCGCCGGGACGGCGCATGGGGCATGCCGGCGCCATCATTTCCGGCCAGGCAGATACCGCCAACGCCAAGATGGACATGATGGAGGAGCTGGGTGTGCACGTGGTGCGCAATCCGGCACTGATCGGTGAGACCGCCCACCGGGTGTTTTCCTGACGGCAGCACGCCAAAATCATCTCCGCGGAGAGCACAGAGATCACCGGGCGAAAGCGCGCTAATTTCATGATTTGTGAGCTCTGTCTCCCCTGTGGCAGATGAAACCCGTCGGAATCGGCTCAGGGCCGGGTGTATTTTTCTCAAAAGTGGCACGGTGTCATTGCCTGAGCGCCGCCTTCCGCTTAAACTACCCGATTGAAATTATTCACTAAGCTCCCGTTTTCTGGCGGGTTTCTTGTTATCTATGAGTTAGTACGGAGTATGGCATGGCAATTGAACGGACCTTTTCCATTATCAAACCTGATGCGGTCGCCAAGAATGTGATTGGCGAGATCGTCAGCCGCTTTGAGAAAAACGGCCTGCGCATCGTGGCGATGAAAATGCTGCACCTTTCCAAAGAGCAGGCGCAGGGCTTCTATGCCGTGCACAAGGAGCGTCCGTTTTATAACGATCTGGTCGAGTTCATGACCTCCGGGCCGGTGGTGGTGCAGGTGCTTGAAGGCGAAAATGCGATCCTGAAAAATCGCGAGCTGATGGGTGCTACCAATCCTGCCGATGCCGCACCGGGCACCATCCGTGCCGACTTCGCCAAGACGGTGGATGAGAATGCCGTGCACGGTTCCGATGCGCCGGAGACCGCGGCTGAAGAAATCAAGTTCTTCTTCAGCGACGGCCTGTGCCCGCGCACCCGCTAGGCAACGACTGGCTGTAGCCACATGAGTACCGCTCCCCGAACCAACCTGCTGGATCTTGACCGCGCCGGACTGGAGGCATTCTTCACCGCGCAGGGCGAGAAAACATTTCGCGCCACACAGGTGATGAAGTGGATCTATGGCCAGGGTGTCGAGGAATTTGCCGCCATGAGCAATATTAGCAAGGCGCTGCAGGCACGCCTCGAGGAACTGGCCGTGATCGACCTGCCGGAAGTCGCCTCGGACAACCTGTCCGATGACGGTTCACGCAAGTGGCTGTTCCGGCTGGGCGACGGTAACTGCATCGAAACGGTATATATCCCGGAAGCGGAGCGTGGCACGCTGTGCGTGTCGTCGCAGGTGGGATGTATGCTCAATTGCGGTTTCTGTTCCACCGCACAACAGGGATTCAACCGTAACCTGTCGACTGGTGAGATCATTGCCCAGCTCTGGATGGCAACGCGGCTGCTCGGACAGCAGCCGGGTGGTGATCGGCTGATATCCAACGTGGTGATGATGGGTATGGGCGAGCCGCTGCTTAACTACGACAATGTGATTTCTGCTATGCGCATCATGCTGGATGATTTCGGCTATGGGCTGTCGAAACGCCGTATTACCCTGAGCACTGCCGGCGTTGTGCCGGCCATCAGGCAGTTGCGCGAAGACTGTGATGTCAGTCTTGCGGTGTCCCTGCATGCACCAAATGACAGCTTGCGTAATGAACTGGTCCCGCTGAACAGGAAATACCCGATACGTGACCTGCTGGACACCTGCAAGGCCTATGTCGGTGAGGGGCGTCGCCGGGTGACCTTCGAATACGTCATGCTGGCTGGTGTCAACGACAGCGACCAGCATGCGCGCGAACTGGTGCAATGTCTTGAAGGGGTTCCGGCCAAGGTCAACCTGATTCCGTTTAACCCGTTCCCGCAGACACGCTACCTGCGCAGTTCGAACAACCGTATCCATCGTTTTTTCGAGATTCTCAACAGCGCCGGCATCGTGACTATCACCCGCAAGACGCGCGGTGATGATATTGATGCTGCTTGCGGACAGCTTGCCGGAAAGTTTCAGGACCGTACCCGGCGTCGGGTGCGCAGCCAGACGGCCAACCAGGTGACTCCCGTATGATCCACAAATCATTGTATGCCTGCGTCTGGTCAGTGCTGCTGCTGTCCGCCTGTGCGAGCAATACCACGCTGGATAATGACAGCAACAAGCCCGCCGTTGCCGCCCAGGCAAACACACAGCTCGGTATCGAGTACCTGCGCAACGGTGAATATGACATGTCGCTGAAGAAGCTGCTCAAGGCAATAGAAGTGAAGCCGGACTATGCCATGGCACATAATGTCATAGCGGTGCTGTATGAGCGTGTCGGCAACGACGAGCTTGCCGGAAAACACTACCGGCGCGGGCTGAAACTCGATCCGGACAATGCCGACAGCCATAATAACTATGGGCAGTTTCTGTGCCGCACCGGTCGCCACCAGAAGGCCGAAGAGGAATTCCGGGTTGCAGCCAATAACCGCTTCTACAGGACTCCGCAGCTACCCCTGCTGAATGCCGGCATGTGCATGGCGGAGATACCTGATCTGGAGAAGGCTGAAGAGTATTTCCGCATGGCGCTGGACAGCAATCCCGGGTTCGGGCCGGCACTGCTGCAGATGGCGAAACTTGCATTTCAGAAGCAGGACTATCTCAAGGTGCGTGCCTACCTGCAGCGCTTCCAGGTCGTGGAGAAGCAAACGCCGGAGAGCCTGTGGCTGGGTGTTCGCAGTGAATATGAACTCAAGGATCACCAGGCCTGGGGAAATTATGCGCTGCAACTGAGAAATCTGCATCCCGATAGCGAGCAGGCCGCTTTGCTGCTGGAGTGGGAGAATGAACGCCGCGCCGGGAACTGAAACCGGTTTGGGCCTGGGAGTCGATGCAACTGCGTCGATTGGCGCGCAGCTGACAGCGGCCAGAAAGGCGCGCAAGCTGGAAATAGACAAGGTTGCGCATGAGCTGAAGCTGGATGTGGCGGTGATCAGGGCGCTGGAGAACGATGATGGTGCTGCCTTACCGGCACCCATTTTTGTCAAGGGATACCTGCGCAGTTACGCAAGGCTGGTCGGGCTGCCGGAAGACGGGCTGGTCAGGAGCTATGCGCAACAGGTGGGTGAACTGCCGCCGCTGACGGTTACGCGCGTCAAGCGACCGGCCCTGTTGTTTAGGCTGCCTTCAACCAGGCTATTGAGAAATATTGTGCTGTTGCTGTTATTGCTGATCATGCTGTGGCTTGCCTGGCCGTTTGTCGAGCGGCTGCTGGATTCGCGCGGCGGGCAACAGCTGGAGCAGACCCCGGGGCATCTTGAATTGCCAGCGGCGGGGCGTTGAGCGGAACAGTTGATTCATCTGAAACAGGTATTCACGGCAATCCATGGCGAAGACAATACAGGCCGTCAGAGGCATGAACGACATCCTTCCGGGGGCGTCTTCTGCCTGGCAACATCTGGAATCCGTGTTACGCGAGGTCGTGCATGCCTATGGCTACACCGAGATGCGACTGCCGTTGCTGGAGAAGACCGAGTTATTCAAACGCTCGATAGGCGAGGTCACCGATATTGTCGAAAAGGAGATGTATACCTTTGAGGACCGTAACGGCGACAGCCTGACCCTGCGCCCCGAGGGTACGGCCGGTTGTGTGCGTGCCTGCATGGAGCACGGCCTGCTGCATAACCAGGTGCAACGGCTCTGGTATGGCGGCCCGATGTTCCGCCACGAACGTCCGCAGAAGGGACGCTACCGGCAGTTCCACCAGCTTGGCGTGGAGTCCTTTGGTATGGCCGGGCCGGATATCGATGCCGAGATGATATTCATGACGGCACGCATGTGGCAGCGACTGGGGCTTGAGCACACTACGCTGCAGGTCAATTCGCTGGGTACACCGCAAGCGCGCAGCAGCTACCGTGCGGCACTGGTTGAATACCTGAAGGGCCGTTACGACGAACTGGATGAGGACAGCAGGCGTCGGCTGGAGTCCAATCCACTACGCATTCTTGATAGCAAGAATCCTGCGCTGCAGGTAGTTGTGGAAGCGGCGCCGGTATTGCCGGATTACCTGGATGAGGAATCACGGGAGCACTTCGCGGGTCTGCTGGCCTTGCTGGATGCGGCCGGGATCGACTATGAAGTGAATCCGCGGCTGGTGCGCGGACTGGATTACTATTCACGAACGGTATTTGAGTGGGTCACCGACCAGCTGGGTGCGCAGGGGACCATCTGCGCCGGCGGCCGCTATGATGGACTGGTGGAATACCTCGGTGGACGTCCGACCCCGGCATTTGGTTTCGCGGTGGGTCTGGAACGCCTGCTGGCACTGTTGCAGGAGTCCGGTGTGGAGTTTCCGGACGGATGCCCGCACCTGTACCTGGTGCTGGTTGGTGAACAGGGTCGACTGCGCGGACTGGTGTTTGCAGACGAATTGCGCGACGCGCTGCCCGGGCTGCGTGTGCAGTGCAATTGTGATGGCGGCAGTTTCAAGAGCCAGTTCAAACGCGCGGACAGGAGCGGTGCAGAATATGCGCTGGTGCTGGGGGATGATGAAGTGGAACAGCAGACGGCTACCCTGAAGCCGTTGCGTACCGACGCCGGGCAGGAGGTCCTGCAGCAGCAGGACACTGCTGCACGCTTGCGTAAGTTGCTGGCAAGTGCCCCGGTCTGAGGTGCAGGATATAATTCATACTATAAACAGGAGTGGTTGATGGACACGCACGCTACAGAAGATCAGCAGATTGCAGCGCTCAAGAAATGGTGGAAGTCGAACAGTGGTTCGATTGTCACTGGCATTATTCTGGGTCTGGCTGTCTTGTTTGGCACCAAGGCATGGTTTGCATGGCAGGACAAGATTGCCCGGCAGGCCTCTGATGTATATGCCGTAATGATGACTGCGCTGCAAAACGGTAATAACCAGGCAGTTACGGAAAAGGCCGGTGTATTGATTGCTGATTTCAGTAATACGCCGTATGCCGCGCTGGCGGCTCTGTCACTTGCCCGCTTGCGTATTGAAGACGGCGAGCTGGATGCGGCTGCCACCCAGCTGCAGTGGGTACTTGATAACGGTGGCACCGATTATGTGCGCGATACCGCACGCCTGCGGCTTGCGCGTGTGAAACTGGCACAGGGAGATCCGGATGCCGCCGAGTCGGTACTCGGTAATGCCGGCAGCAGCAGTGCTGCCGAGGCCCTGTTTTCCGAGGTGCGGGGTGATATACACCTGGCACGGGGTGATCGCGATCAGGCCCTGGCCTCCTACCAGCGGGCGCTTGCGAGCATGAGTGAAGATTTCACCGGACGTGCACTGTTGCAACTTAAATACGACGACCTCGTATCCAGTACCGCCGCGGCAGGGACTGCACAGTGATACGTGTTTTCGTCATGCTCTGGCTGGCCGGCCTGCTGGCCGGTTGCTCGACCATGTCATCCTGGTACGAAGGTGTGCTCGGTGGCGAGGACAACTCTGCGCCGCTGGCGCCGCTGACGAAGATTGAGAAACCGGTATCACTTGCCAGGGTATGGAGTGACAGCATCGGAGTCGGCCATGACGAGCAGTTCGTTAACCTGGCCCCGGCTGTCGATGACGGCCGACTGTACATAGCCGATCGCAAGGGGCGGGTGGTTGCGCTGGATGCTGCCACCGGCAAGGAATTCTGGTCGGTGCAAACCGGTGCCGTGTTGTCAGCCGGTCCGGCGGTTGGTTCCGGGCAGGTGCTGCTGGGCAGCAGTGATGCGGAAGTAATCGCGCTCGACAGCGGGGATGGTTCGCTGCGCTGGAAGGTGGAAGTCAGCAGCGAGGTGCTGTCGCAGCCACGGCTCGATCTCGACCGGGTAATCGTGCAAACCGCCGATGGCAGCATCGCCGGTCTGGATGCGGAAAACGGCGAACAGGTGTGGGTCATCGATCGTACGGTCCCGGTACTGACCCTGCGTGGAACCAGCAGCCCGGCAGTGAAACACGGCCTGGTCATTGCCGGGTTTTCAAATGGCAAGCTGGCTGCGTTCAGTGCTGAAAAGGGTTTTATAGCGTGGGAGAAGAGCATCGCCATCCCGCAGGGCCGCTCGGAGCTGGAACGTATTGTAGATATCGATGGCAGTCCGGTCATCGCCGGTGATGCCGCCTATGTCGCCACCTACCAGGGTCGTATTGCCCGGATTGATATTCAGGATGGCAACACGAGCTGGGAGCGTGACATGTCATCCAGCGCCGGACTCGGTGTGGACTATTCACAGGTCTATGTGACGGATGACAACAGTCATGTCTGGGCGCTGTCCAGGAGCAACGGCGCCTCGGCATGGAAACTGGAGGCACTGGAAAATCGCGGCTTAACGGCACCGGCGCCATTTGACGACTATGTCGTGGTTGCTGATACCGAGGGGTACGTGCACCTGTTGTCACGCTATGACGGACACATCGCGGGACGCATCGAACTGGACAGCAAGGGTATCAACACACCGCCACTGGTCGTTGGTGACATGCTGTATGTCTACGGCAATTCCGGCAAGCTGGCAGCCTTTTCAATCCAGGAGAGCCGGTAATTCCGCGGACGCCTGAGCGCATATCGCATAAGGTGGTCTTCTGTGCCATCTTGTAGCGTGAGCAGACTGATTTCATGTTACCGGTTATTGCACTCGTAGGTCGTCCAAACGTGGGTAAGTCCACGTTGTTCAACCGCATGACACATACGCAGGACGCGCTGGTCGCCGACTTCCCCGGGCTGACGCGTGATCGCAAGTATGGTGATGGCAAGACCGGGGATCGTCCTTTCATTGTTATCGACACTGGCGGTCTGTCCGGTGAGGATACCGATCTGACCGGCCTGATGGCGCAGCAGGCATGGCAGGCCGTGGAGGAAGCCGACCTGGTGTTCTTCATGGTGGATGCGCGAGCCGGTCTCAATGCGCTGGACGAAACGGTCGCGACCGCGTTACGCCGAACCGGAAAGCCGCATATCCTGGTTGCCAACAAGACCGACGGGATCGATGTCGATAGCGCGCTGGCGGACTTTTTCCGACTTGGGCTGGGTGATCCCGCGCCTATTTCCGCAAGTCATGGCCGTGGGCTGGTGCAGCTCATGCAGCTGGCCATGGCAATGCTGCCAGCGGCAGAAATTATCCCCGAAACAGATGCGCCGGCGGATGACAGTATCCGTGTCGCGATCGTCGGGCGGCCGAATGTCGGCAAGTCAACATTGATCAATCGTATCCTGGGTGAGGAACGCGTGCTGGCCTGGGATATGCCGGGTACCACGCGCGACAGTATCTTTATCCCGTTTGAGCGTGATGCGGTGCGCTACACCCTGATCGACACCGCCGGCGTGCGGCGTCGCGCACGCGTACAGGAAGCGGTAGAGAAATTCAGTGTGATCAAAACGCTGCAGTCTATTGACGCGGCAAATGTAGTGATCCTGGTGCTGGATGCACAGCTTGAGATCAGCGAGCAGGATGCGAGTCTGGCCGGTTATATCGCAGAGAAGGGGCGGGCGCTGGTCCTTGCTATTAACAAGTGGGACGGACTGGATGATTATGCGCGCGACCGTATCCGTGGCCAGCTGGAACGACGGTTGCCTTTCCTTGAATTTGCGCAGACGGTATTTATTTCCGCCAAACACGGCACTGGTGTGGGTGAGTTGCTGCCGCTGGTACAACAGGCGTATGCGGCGGCCATGCGTGAGCTGTCCACGCCGGAGCTTACCCGAATCCTGGAGCGGGCGGTGCAGGAGCATCAGCCGCCACTGACACGCGGTCGGCGTATCAAGCTGCGTTATGCCCACCAGGGTGGGCGCAATCCGCCGGTTATCGTGATTCACGGCAACCAGACCGAACGCGTGCCGCGCAGTTACCAGCGCTATCTGGTTAATACCTATCGTTCCGCCCTGAAGCTGCGCGGCACCCCTGTGCGAATTGAGTTCAAGACCGGAAGCAACCCCTACCAGGGGCGCAAGAACAAGTTGACGCCGCGCCAGGTTAAACGCAAGACCCGTCTGATGCGGCATGTGAAGAAGAAGCGTTAGGAGAATAAGAAAACAGCCTGGTGTTGCAGCTGTTCTGTCAGGCTCTCTTTTCGTCAGCGTCGCTTTGTTGTTCAGCAAGCACCCGCTGGCGCCTTTTTCTTTGCTGCTTGGCGGTGCGATTCTGCTGAACGGTTTTCTTTACGTCTGATCCCATGTGCGCCTGCCCGCGTTCCCTGGCCAACTCTATCTGTTTTTCTCGCTCGGCAAAACGGTTGCGCTGTGCAGCGGACAGGCTGTCGATGCAGTGCGGGCATGATATGCCGGGAGCATAGCTGTCGCTCGCCATGTCGTTGCGGGTAATCGGCATGCGGCAGGCGTTGCACTGCGCATAGCTGCCTTTTTCCAGTGCGTGGTTCACCGTTACGCGCTCGTCGAACACGAAACACTCGCCTTCCCAGAGCGATTCGGAGGCTGGCACCTCCTCGAGGTACTTCAGGATGCCGCCCTTGAGGTGGTAGACCTCGTCAAAGCCGAGTTGCTTCAGGAGGGCAGTGGACTTTTCGCAGCGGATGCCGCCGGTACAGAACATGGCAACCTTTTTGTGTCGTGCCGGATCGAGATTTCGGCTGACATATTCCGGGAATTCGCGGAATGTTGCCGTCTGCGGGTTGGTGGCATCACGGAAGCTGCCGACGCGGGTTTCATAATCATTGCGCGTATCAATGACCGCGACGTCCGGGTCGCTGATCAAGGCATTCCATTCTGCGGGGCTGACATAGGTGCCCACTACCCGGTTCGGATCAATGCCGGGTACGCCCAGGGTGACGATCTCTTTCTTCAGCTTGACGCGCGTGCGTTTGAAGGGGGGACGGTCGGTGAGTGATTCCTTGAAGTCGAGTCCGGTCAGGCGCGGGTCACGGCGCAACCAGTCAAGCAGGGTATCGATGGCCTGGCGTGAGCCGGCCACGGTGCCGTTAATGCCCTCATTGGCCAGCAACAGGGTGCCGCAGACCCGGTTGTCAGTCATCACTGTGAGCAGGGGATCGCGCATTGCCTGGAAATCCTCCAGGCGTACGAAACGGTACAGGGCGCAGACGACGATCGGGCTGGCAGTACGGTCCATGGTGTATAACGTTTTCTGTTATTAAAGATGAGCCATTATAGTGCGGGAGAGTGTCTGGATGCCATGATGAAGGCCATCTGGGGCTATAATGGCAGGGAATGTCATCCGGGAGCGTTCAGTGCAGTTAGACAGGTTTTTCAGGCAGCTTCTCTGCGTTTTTGTGAGCACTGTACTGTTCACGATCAGTGGTGCGGCGGTCGCTGATAATGTTGGGAAAACCCTCTTCCTGGTCAAGGAGGACAAGCGGCTCACCGCGGTGAATGCCGAGACCGGCCAGTTCTTCGAGCTCGATATCCGCGCTAAAGAAGTTATCCAGAAGCATATCGTGGCAAACGGGGTGGCTATCGTGGTGACCAACCAGCGCTTTGCCGGCGTCGGCACTTGGCCGTCCGGCTGGTCAAGTCATCGCAGGATAGCCGGCGAACGACTCATCAGTGCCGAGGCAGAGGATACGTCGGCTGTCATCGTCACCTCGGACCGGGTACTGTCGTTTAACGGCAGGGCCGGCACATGGGCCGAGAAGCGCCGCTGAATTCCCCGCGGCCGCAGCTTGCTCTAGTCCAGGTATTCAAACAGCTTCACGATCTTCTCGGCACCACTGACCTTGCGTGCCTGCTCACCGACTGCATCGGCCTCGTTGCGGTACACCATCCCCATCAGATAGACCACGCCGTCTTCCGTGACGACCTTGACGCGCGTGGGATCAAAATCCTCGATACCCTTGATGCTGAACAGCGAGGTTTTCACCTTGGCGGTAATCAGCGTGTCGCTGGAGCGGGTCATGAGCGAGTTGGGTGCGGCGAGGCTCATTTCATTGTGGATCAGGCGGACTTTCTCAGTGGCCGCGACTATGCCCTGGGCCTGCTGACTCAGCGCCTCGGTCGGGGCCTGGCCGCTCATTAACACGACGCCGTTATAACTGGTGATACTGATATGAATCTGGCTTGAGAGTTCCTTGTTTTCCATCACGGCGAGGCGCGCCTTGAGCTCTATTGCCTGGTCGTCAACAAACGTTCCAACCGTGCGGCGACTGTGCAGAGCGGCCCCGGTGGATGCGGCTCCACCAATGACGACGGGCGCGCAGCCGTAAAAGGAGGTTATTGCCAGGGTTGCAATCAACAGGGTTCCGAGCAGTTTCATGTGGGGGTATCTCCTCTCGATAATCTTTATACGTGGTTGGTCCTGTATGCGACCATTAGGGCGGTGAGTGGTTCCCGCGCTTCACTCGCTGCTGTCAAAGGCATTCCTGATCCAGTCCAGCGAGCCGTCCCTGCCATCGATTGCAATGACATCAAAACGGCATGGCAGGCGGGCCACTTGCGGGTTGCTTTGCAGGTAGTGTTGCGCGCAGGCAATCAACCGTTGTTGCTTGCGTGAGTCTACGCTCTCTGCACTGCTGCCGTAGTCTGGTTTCCCGCGATATCGTACCTCAACAAACACCACGCTGTCCCGGTCTTGCACAATCAGGTCGATTTCACCACGCCTGCTGCGGAAGTTGCGGTGCAGCAGTTTGGCGCCCTGTGCCCTGAGGTGTTGCCAGGCAAGTTCTTCGGCATCCGTGCCGCGCTGACGGGCGTCCATGCTCAGGGCATTGTTGGTCGCGTGGCGGTACTGTCAGCCGACTGTTCTAGCAGTACCGGCAGGCCGTTCTGGAAGCGTGCGCAGCGTAGCGTGCGGTTGATTTTTCCCTGCCGCCCCAGTGTCAGGTTGCCACTGACCCCGTGGTAGGAGCTGAACAGACTGTTGTCGGTTCTGGCAAGGTAGGGAATGATGCGGTAGGCATCGATACCCAGCGCATAGAGTCGCGCAAAACGGCTGCTGCTCCCTGGCCATGAATCACTCACGGACTGCTGCAGGTGGGCCCAGTTTTCCCGTTTTTCCAGCGTCCAGGGCATGTCACAGAACACGATGCCGTTCATGTCACTGTCGCGGGAGCGATCGGGATTGCCGGTATACACACGCGAGGTGGCATATACCGGCAGGCTTGATGCGCGGTAGAAACTGAGTTGTGGACGGATCAGCCGTGCCTGGCGTGGCGAAGCAACCAGGAAAACGAAGTCGACATCCTGGCGGCGGCGCGGCTCAAACGTCAGCCGGGTACCCAGTACATTGGCCAGTTGCCGGTGTCGTGCCTTGCTGGAATCCAGGTTCAGTACGCTGCTAATGGCCTGGTTATGATCAGTCTGACTGTCATCGTAGCGTTGTGTCTCAAGCAACTGACCACCCAGTGATTGCCATTCTGACGCGAAGGCAGCGTACACCCGTTCTCCCCAGTCGGTGTTCGGCAGCAGGGCAACGCCGCGGTTCAGGTCGTTGCGCCAGGCAAGCCGGGCTGCTTCGCGTGCCTCATCCTCGGGGGCCAGGCCAAACTGGAACAGCGCCGGATTGACTGGCTCAGGGTTCTCCAGCTGGTTCAGGCCCAGCACGGGGACCGGCAGAGGGTGCAGTTGCGCCAGTGCTTCGACCGACTCCTTCAGTAGTGGGCCGATGACAAATTTCGCCCCATGCGATACCGCCAGCTGGTAGGCAGCAAGCGTGTTGTCCGCGGTTGCCCCGCTGTCATAAATACGTAGTGCCGGTTGCCGGCTGCTGTCGGGGGTGTCGTAATAGGCGGCCATGATGCCGTCACGCACCGCTGTTGCGGCACCGGCAAGCTTGCCAGTCAGTGGCAGCAGGATGGCGATTTGCTCGGGTATTTGCCCGGCAACGCGCAGGGTTTCGAGTAGCCTGCCGAGGAACAGCTGTCCGGCCGGGTGTCCAGGGTAGCGCTGTTGCCAGTGCGGGATTACGCCGGCCAGGGTGTCCGGCTGTTGCAGGTACAGGCGTGACAGTTCGACCAGTTCCATCCAGCCGCTGAGCGGGTCGGGAGGCGGGGCAGTACGCAGAGCCTGCAGTTCGCCGTCAGTGAGGCTGTTCAGGGCATCCCAGATGCCACGCTGGTTCTCCAGCTGTGCGCCTTCTTCCACCAGCAGGGGACCCAGTTTGATGCGTTCCTGTGCGGCGGGAAAGAACTGTGAATTCAGATGATAGGCTTCAGCACGCAGGCGATGATAGTCTGCACGGTAGGCGCTATTGGCAGGCACGGCTTGCAGCAGTGCCAGTACCTGGTCCGGGCGCTGCTCGGCCAGTGCCAGCGTCGCACGCTGAATAACAAGGTGTTGCCGGAGGTTGTCATCCAGTGGTGCGGCCTGTAACTCATCAAGCAGGCGGGTCGCAGCGGGGAAGTCCCCGCCCCGAATCAGGCTGCCGGCAGCCAGCAGCTGTAGTGAATATTTTTCCGGAATGCCGGCGGCGGTTGCCGCGTTCAGATACAGTTGTGCAGCGCCCTGGTAGTTGCCCAGTGCCTCCAGGGCATTGGCCTCGGACTGCAACTTGCCCGGGGCTGCCGGGCCGCCGGGCTGTATGCCGGCACAGGCAGCCAGCAGGGCGGCGAGCATGACAATCAGTAACAGGTTAGCCAGTCGGTTGATGGATGGGGGCATGCGTAATCGAACACTCAGTGAATGCCGGTGACTCTACTGAAAAGGCATAGCGGCGTCCACTCTTTGGCGTATTTATACCCTTAATATAGAAAGCAATATTGCGGAAATGATCAAGGACTATGACGGATAACGGAAAGAATGGCGTGTTGTATGTGGTTGCCACACCCATTGGCAATCTCGAGGATATCTCGCAGCGTGCCATCACGGTGTTGGGCAAGGTGAGTCTGATCGCCGCAGAAGATACCCGGCACAGCCGCAAGCTACTGAACCATTACGGTATCGCGGCCCGTCTGCAGGCTTTGCATGAACACAATGAACGCGATATCAGCAAGCGGCTATTGCGCAAACTGGCGGACGGTCATGATATCGCCCTGATTTCCGATGCCGGCACACCGCTGATCAGCGATCCCGGGTTTGTGCTGGTGCGGGCGGCCCGCCAGGCCGGTATCCGCGTGATACCGGTGCCGGGTCCGTCAGCCCTGATCGCGGCGCTTTCCGTGTCCGGATTGCCGACTGACAGTTTCCATTTCGAGGGTTTCCTGCCGGCAAAAGCGGCCGCGCGCCGCGAGCGCCTGAGCGGTTTGCAGTACGCCAACACCACACTGGTGTTCTATGAATCCAGTCACCGGATCGTCGACAGCCTGGCCGATATGGCCGCTTGTCTGGGTGGAGAGCGCAATGCCACGCTGGCGCGCGAACTGACCAAGACCTTTGAAACGGTGCATGATGGCACGCTTGCCGAACTGGGCGACTGGATTCAGGCGGACAGCAACCAGCAAAAGGGCGAATTCGTGGTCGTGGTGCAGGGTGCGGTTACCGACCCGGCCGCGCTGGATGCCGCTGCGCGGCATACCCTGGAGGTGCTGCTCGCAGAATTGCCGCTCAGACAGGCTGCAGCGCTGGCTGCAAAGATTAGCGGGGTTGCAAAGAACCGCTTGTATGAATACGGGTTGGGCCTGAAACAGGGGCGCTGATACCGGTTGCCCCGTATTCTGCGAGCAGAACCGCAGCAAAGGAGATAGCGCTTGTTATTCCCTGACTTGATGGATATTCTTGCCATCAGCGTTACGCTGGCAAGCCGATAAAGCCCGTTGCCGGTATCAGGACAAAAACCCCGCTTGCGGGGTTCTTTTTTCCCGTAGCCGGCGACAATCGCACGGCTACAACGAGGATGTGCACATGAAAAAGCTGTTTATAGGCAACCTCCCGCAGGATGCCAGTGAAGACTCCGTGCGCGAGATGTTTGCCGCCTACGGTACCGTGCGCTCCATCAGCGTGGCCTCGGATATCTTTACCGGCAAATGCAAGGGCTTTGGTTTCGTTGAAATGGAAGGCCATGAGGCCCGTGCCGCACAGGCCGGGCTGGACGGCAACATGGTGAGTGACGACAGGTCCCTGCGCGTACGCTTCGATGACCCGCGGGCCGTCCGCGGACGCAAGCGTCGTTAACTATCCCTGGCTGGCAAGCCCTGTGCCGGTTCCCTCCCTTTCTCTGCGCTCCCGCTCAGCTCCCTTCGATAAACGCGACTCGGTGATAGTTGTCGCACCAGGCATCCCGGGCATTCTCGGTCTGCTTTAGCAGACCTGTCTGCGGTCCCCAAAGCAGCCGGCCGTAGCGGTCGTTACGCCCGTCCTGACGATGCCGGGCGTCGGCGCGAGTTCCCGGAAAATTTCTGGCTGCGGTTGGCCCCTGCAGCGTTCTTTGGCTTGCCACGGCTTGCGGACGCTCCCGAACGTGGTTTGGCCGCTGCGCTACCACCCCCCCCGGATCGTTTGCCGCGCTGTTGCCCGGTGCCATTACGGGCGTTTGGTTTTCCGCCCGCGCGCGCATTGCTGCGCCGCTGGATCGGCTCGGCGCGGATGGATGGATCCGGCTCGTAATCCGGAATCACGACCCTGGGAAGGTCGCGTTTCAGCAGGCGTTCGATATCAATGAGCAGCTTGTGTTCGTCTACGCACACCAGTGACACTGCCTGCCCCTCGTTGCCGGCACGACCGGTGCGGCCGATGCGGTGCACATAGTCCTCCGGCACGTTGGGCAGTTCATAATTCACCACATGTGGTAACTGGTCGATGTCCAGGCCGCGCGCCGCGATGTCGGTGGCTACCAGCACCCGCACCTCGCCTTGCTTGAAGTCGGCCAGTGCGCGGGTGCGTGCACCCTGGCTCTTGTTGCCGTGGATCGCCGCACTGCTGATGCCGTCTTTTTCCAGTTGCTTGGAGAGACGATTGGCGCCGTGCTTGGTACGGGTAAACACCAGTACCTGGCGCCAGTTCTGTGAGCCGACCATGAAGGATAACAGTTCGCGCTTGCGCTCCCGGTCCACCGGGTGAACCACCTGCGAGACCAGCTCGGCGGCAGTGTTGCGGCGCGCCACCTCGATCTGCACGGGCGCATCCAGCAGTTTATCGGCGAGTCGCCTGATGTCGCTGGAATAGGTGGCGGAAAACAGCAGGTTCTGACGCTGCTTCGGCAGCAAGGCGAGAATCCTGCGAATATCGGGCAAGAACCCCATGTCCAGCATGCGATCGGCCTCGTCCAGCACCAGGATCTCTACGGCGGAAAGATCCAGGGTTTTCTGTGAGGCGTGATCCAGCAGTCGCCCCGGTGTCGCCACCAGGATATCCACTCCGCGACGCAGCTGCTGTATCTGTGGATTGATCTTGACGCCACCGAAGATCACCATCGAGCTCAGCGGTAAATGCTTGCCGTAGGTGTCGACGCTTTCCGCTACCTGGGCAGCCAGTTCGCGTGTCGGTGTCAGAATGAGGGCGCGTACCGGGCGTCGTCCCTTGTGTTGCTGCGGGTGCGTGCTGAGGTGTTGCAACAGCGGCAGGGTGAAACCGGCGGTCTTGCCGGTGCCGGTCTGTGCGCCGGCCAGCATGTCCCGTCCCTCAAGGATGACGGGAATCGCCTGGCGTTGTACCGGCGTGGGTTCGCTGTAGCCCTGATCGGCGACAGCACGAAGGAGTTCGGCCGACAGGCCGAGGGTATCGAATGACATGGTGTGGTAATGCTCCTGGATCGGCCTACCGGGGATATATGTCCCAGGACGGTCTAGGCGGAATAGGGTTGTTGATGTTCGAGGTTTGCCAGAAGGGCTACCCAGAGGACTCGGGTGCAGACCGAAGTGCACCGAACTGCCGTGCACTATACCGGAGACTGCAGGAGAAAGCGAAGACTTGGGCTACCTCCCCGGTAACTGCTCCATGCGTCCGTGCTGCCGCAGTGCCCACTGGACGTGCTCCCGCACCAGCTCCGAGGGGTAATCGAGGCGGGCGTTGAGTGCTCCGATCACGTCCTCCGTGTGCGGTGCATTACCCAGTGCTACGGCAATATTGCGCAGCCAGCAGGCATGGCCGATGCGGTGGATGGCGCTGCCCCGCGTGTTACGTTCAAATTCCGCTGCGTTCCAGGCAAACAGCCTGATGAGCTCGCTGCTGTCCAGCTGGTGGCGCGGACTGTAGTCGGTTTCCCGCGTGGGTTCGGAGAAGCGATTCCAGGGACATACCAGCTGGCAGTCGTCACAACCATAGATGCGGTTGCCGATCAGGGGGCGAAATGCTTCGGGTATCGAACCGCGTAATTCAATAGTGAGGTAGGAGATGCAGCGCCGTGCATCCAGCGTGTAGGGTGCGATGATGGCATCGGTCGGACAGGCGTCGATACAGGCATGACAGCTGCCGCAGTGATTGTCAGCCGCGCTGTCCACGGGCAGCGGCAGGTCCGTGTACAACTCCCCGAGGAAGAACCACGAGCCGGCGTTTTCGTTGATCAGGTTGGTGTGTTTGCCGATCCAGCCCAGCCCGGCGTTCCGCGCCAGCGCCTTTTCCAGGACCGGGGCGCTGTCGGTAAAGGCGCGGTAGCCAAACGGTCCGGTCAAGCGCGCGATACGGTCGGCCAGTTGCTGCAGGCGCTTGCGAATGAGCTTGTGATAGTCGCGCCCGAGCGCGTAGCGCGACAGGTAGGCCAGCGCCGGGTCAGTGAGTACCGCATCGGCGTCGCATGCCTGTCCCGGCCAGTAATCCATGCGCAGCGATACGATTCGCAACGTGCCGGGCACCAGGTCGGCCGGGCGGCTGCGCCGGGTGCCATGGCGTTGCATGTAGTCCATTTCACCGTGATGTCCGGCAGCCAGCCAGTCGAGCAGGCGTGCCTCGTCTTCGCCCAGCTCGGTGCCGCTGATGCCGACCTGCTGAAAGCCCAGCTCGGTACCCCATTGCCGGATCTGTGCGGCAACGGCTGCATAGTCGATGTTGGGCGCGGGTGTTTCGCTCATGCTCACTGGATTTCTGTACGTGCTTCAGAGTATGTTGCCGATATTACCGGTGATTGTATAACCAATGACAGCTCCCCGATGAACGCCACGTTACCTGCAACCCAAGTCCTTCCCCTGTACAGCGCAGACCAGTTGCGTGAGCTGGACCGTCTGGCCATCGAGCAGGCCGGTATTCCCGGTTACACGCTGATGACGCGTGCCGCACAGGCGGCCTGGTCGGCGATACAGACGCGCTGGCCATCAGTGCGCAGCCTGGTGGTGCTGTGTGGCACCGGCAATAACGGTGGCGATGGCTACGTGCTGGCGCGGCTGGCGCTGGCGGATGGTTGCCAGGTGCGGGTGTTGCAACTGGGCGATGTCGGGCGCATCCGTGCTGATGCGCTGACGGCGCGCACTGACTGGATCGAGGCCAGTGGCGTGGTCGCGGAATTTGATGTGGCATCCCTGGCGCCGGCTGAGCTCATTGTCGATGCGCTGCTCGGCACCGGTTTCGAGCGCGCGCTGGATGCGCGCTGGGTGGACGCCATCCATGCCGTCAACGACAGCACTGTCCCGGTGGTGGCACTGGATGTGCCGAGCGGGTTAGCCAGCGATACCGGAAACATGGCGGATGTCGCCGTGCGTGCGCAACTGACCGTGACTTTCATTGGCCGCAAGGCCGGACTGTATACCGGCGCGGGGCCGGACCGGGCTGGTGAAATCGTGCTGGCCGACCTGGCAGTACCGGCCGCGCTGCTGAATCAGGTCGAAGCACTTGCCGAGCTGCAGGGGGATGCTGACCTGCAGGGCCTGGCCACGCCACGTGCGCGTGGCGCGCACAAGGGCAGCTTTGGCCATGTGCTGGTAATCGGTGGAGATCATGGCATGGCCGGGGCGGTTCGGCTGGCCGGTGAAGCCGCGCTGCGTTGTGGTGCCGGGCGGGTCAGTGTTGCCACGCGAACCGGGCATGCCGCCGCGATCATGTCCGGTTGCCCGGAGCTGATGTGCCACGGTGTCGAGAACGCTCGCCAACTCAGGCCGGTGCTGGCGCAGGCCTCGGTTATCGTTATAGGCCCTGGCCTGGGTCAGTCTGACTGGGCAGCTGAACTGCTGGCCGCGGTACTGGAAACGACGCAGCCGCTGGTGGTCGACGCCGATGCACTTAACCTGCTGGCGCGTGAGCCGGCAAACCAGCGGCGCTGGATCCTGACGCCGCACCCCGGTGAGGCCGCGCGCCTGCTGCGGCAGGATACTGCAACCATCCAGTCCGACCGGTTTGCTGCAGCGGCGGCCATTAACCAGCAATACGGTGGTGTCACGGTATTAAAGGGTGCGGGCAGTATCGTGCATGCCGCAGCACGGCGACCGATGGTCTGCTCCGCCGGCAATCCCGGTATGGCGACGGCCGGCATGGGTGATGTGTTGAGCGGGGTGCTGGGCAGCCTGCTGGCGCAGGGGTTGGCGCCGGGGGCAGCGGCGCGGGCCGGCGTTTGTGTGCATGCCTGTGCCGGCGATCGCGCTGCACGCGATGGCGAGCGGGGTCTGCTGGCGCGCGATGCCATTGCCGAGCTGCGCAACGTGATGAATGCCACACCATGAAACTGCAGCTTGCTGATGCAGCGGCCTTGGAGGCGCTGGGTGCGCGGTTGGCCCCGGTACTCGACAATGCGATTGTCTACCTGCAGGGTGAACTCGGCGCCGGCAAGACCACGCTGGCACGCGGTATCCTGCGCGGAATGGGTTATAACGACAAGGTGCGCAGTCCGACCTATACCCTGGTGGAGCCCTACGCGGTCGACCAGGGCATGGTCTACCACCTTGACCTGTACCGGCTGGCCGATGCCGAGGAACTGGAATGGCTGGGCCTGCGTGACATGCTGGCAGAACAGGCCATGCTGCTGGTCGAGTGGCCGGAACGGGGGGGCGGCGTACTGCCGGAGGCCGACCTGGTCGTGCAGATCGCCCCGTCGGGCGGGGGGCGCAGCGTGGATATAGTGGCCCTGACCGAGCGCGGACGGCAGATATTGAGTCGGCCCATGCTTGACGATTTAGTTCGTTAGCGGCGCCAGCTCTATCAAATAGGCAGGTTTAAACGCTATCTCAAAGAGATTAATAAGGATTGTTGCAATTCAGTGCCGCTTGTGGCTAGAATTCCCCAGCAATCATCAGGGTATCCGGGGCGCATGATCACGTGAAGAATCTGTTCGCAGCGTTGTGTTTTTTACTTGCCGGACAAGGTGTTGCGCTTGCGGGCGCGGACATGCAGAGTGTTCGCCTGTGGGCCGCGCCGGATCATACCCGGGTCGTGTTCGATACCAGTGGCCCGGTAACACACAATATATTCACGCTGGAAAACCCGGCCCGGCTGGTCATCGATGTGCCGGCAGCAAACGCGTCGGCTTCAGTCCCGGACCTGGCGGCCTCTGGCGGGCTGGTCAAGGGCATCCGCACGGCACGAAATACGCCGGACGTACTACGCATCGTGCTGGACCTCAAACAGCCGGTCAAACCGCGCAGCTTCAACCTCACCCCGAATGACCAGTACGGTCACCGCCTGGTGGTCGATCTTTACGAGGCGACTGCGGGCGCGGCTAGTGGTACGGCTGCCAAGCCGGTGGTCAGTCAGGATGTTGCCAATCAGGAGGCGCAGCTACGTGACCTGGTGATCGCTATCGATGCCGGGCATGGTGGTGATGATCCGGGCGCCGTCGGTCGGCGCAAGACCCGTGAAAAAGACGTGGTACTGGCCATCGCCAGGCGCCTGGCTGCGCTGGTGGAGCAGGAGCCGGGCATGCGGCCGGTGTTGATACGCGAAGGGGACTACTATATCGGCCTGCGTCAGCGCATCGAAAAGGCGCGTCGCCACAAGGCGGACCTGTTCATTTCCATTCACGCCGACGGGTTCAAGGATCACCGCGCCAGGGGTTCCTCGGTGTACGTGTTGTCGAAGCGGGGTGCGTCCTCCGAGATGGCCCGGGTACTGGCCGCCAGCGAGAATGCCGCCGACCTGGTCGGCGGGGTAAGCCTGGATGACAAGGATGACCTGTTACGCGAGGTGCTGCTGGATCTTTCACAAACGGCTACCCGGGAGGCCAGTTTCGGCGTGGCCGATAACATGCTGGGTGAACTCAGGCACATGGGCAAGACACACAAGTCGACGGTGCAACAGGCCGGTTTTGTGGTGCTGAAGTCACCCGACATTCCCTCGCTACTGGTGGAGACCGCGTTCATCTCCAACCCGGCAGAGGAAAACAAACTGCGCGACAAGCGCCACCAGCAGAAACTGGCCCATGCCATGCTGCGTGGTATCCGCGACTATTTTGGCAAGCACCCGCCACCCGGCACACGGATCGCTCGGCAGTACGTGGTGAAAAGGGGTGATACGCTCAGTGAAATCGCCCAGCAGTTCAGTATCAGCCTCGTCAAGCTGCGCGGCTATAACAGCCTCAAGTCAGATACCCTGCGTATCGGCGACACCCTGCGCATCCCGCCGACCCGGGACAGCTAGCACTCACGTAACACCTGGCGGTATCATCTGCGCATCATGCGCCGATCACTGCTGCCGTAATGCCCATCCAGGTACTGCCATCCCGTCTGGTTAATCAGATTGCCGCCGGTGAAGTCATCGAGCGGCCGGCTTCCGTGGTCAAGGAACTGCTGGAAAACAGCCTCGATGCCGGGGCGCGCAGCATCGAGGTGGATATTGGCCAGGGTGGCCGGCAGCGCATCCGCGTGCGTGACGATGGCTGCGGCATTGACAAGGACGAATTGTCACTGGCGCTATCGCGCCATGCCACCAGCAAGATCAGTTCGCTGGAGGATCTTGAATCGATCGGCAGCCTCGGGTTTCGGGGTGAGGCGCTACCCAGTATCGCCTCGGTATCGCGCCTGCGGCTGAGTGCGTGCGTGCCGTCATCGGACGCGGGCTGGAGTGTGCAGGGGGATGGCTCCGACCGGCAACTTACGCCTGAACCGGCCGCACATCCGGTCGGTGCGACCGTGGACGTGCAGGACCTGTTCTTCAATACACCGGCCCGGCGCAAGTTCATGCGTACCGAGGCTACCGAGTTCAAGCACATCGAGAACGTGGTGCGGCGCATTGCCCTGAGTTGTTTCCCGGTCGCCATCCGCTTGCAGCACAACCAGCGTACGGTATTTCAGCTTGCCGCCGCACAGACGCGTGAACAGCAGGAACGTCGGGTTGCCGATTTGTGCGGCAAGGCATTCATGGAGCAGGCGCTCTATATAGAACATGCCGCAGCCGGGCTAACACTGCGTGGCTGGGTTGCCATGCCGACCTTTTCCCGCAGTCAGCCGGACCTGCAGTATTTCTATGTCAATAATCGCATGGTGCGCGACAAGCTGGTCACGCACGCCGTGCGCCAGGCCTACCAGGATGTGCTGTTCCACGGCCGCCACCCGGCCTACGTGCTGTTCCTGGAACTCGACGCGGCCACGGTTGATGTGAATGCGCACCCGACCAAGTACGAGGTGCGCTTTCGTGACAGCCGGCTGGTCCACGATTACCTGTTTCGGACCCTGCACGAGGCGCTGGCCGAAACACGCCCGTCAGCAGCGCAGCCGGCGCCGCAGCCCGCGCGGCCGTTGGAGGCATTAAAAGTTAGCGCGGATAGCGGTGCAATGCCGGCCCAGTCCGGCATGCAGTTAGGCGTCAGTGAACAACTGCAACGCTATGCGGCCCTGCATCCGCCGCAATCGTCGCCCGCAACAGAAATGGCGGCTGATACGGAGTCTTTCCCGCTCGGATTTGCACTGGCGCAGCTGCACGGGGTGTTTGTACTGGCCCAGAATACCGACGGGCTGGTGCTGGTCGACATGCATGCAGCGCACGAGCGGATTACCTATGAACAACTCAAGCAGGCGCAGGCCGGCGAGGGCATACGTTCACAGCCGCTGTTGGTACCACTTGCCCTCGACGTCAGTGCGAGCGAGGCCGAACTGGCCGAGGCGCAGCAGGACTGGTTTGCCGGCCTGGGTTTCGATATCGACCGCCAGGGTCGTGAGCAGGTCGTGGTGCGCGCGGTGCCGGCGCTGCTGCATGAGGCCGACATGGGGTCGCTGGTGCGTGATGTGCTGGCGGACCTGCAGGAGCACGGCAGCAGTCAGCGGGTGCAGGAATCCATTAACGCCCTGTTTTCCACCATGGCCTGTCACGGTTCGGTGCGCGCCAACCGTCGCCTGACAATCGATGAGATGAACGCCTTGCTGCGTGACATGGAGCGAACCGAGCGCAGCGGGCAGTGCAACCACGGCCGCCCGACCTGGGTGCAGATCAGCCTGCCGGAGCTGGACAAGCTGTTTTTGCGCGGGCAGTAGTTATCTACCGGATTCCTTGTGCATTGTTGCTTTTGTTGTAGGAGCGGACGCTGTCCGCGATCTTGTTATCAATAAAATATCGCGCCTGCAAGGCGCTCCTGCAGGTTATTCATATTTTGTAGGAGCGCCTTGCAGGCGCGATACTGCGGTTTTGCACGACTTTAATCGATGACCGATACATTACCACCAGCCATCTTCCTGATGGGTCCGACCGCATCCGGCAAGACGGAGCTGGCGGTGGAACTGGTGCAGCATTTCCCGTTCGAGATCATCAGCGTCGATTCTGCACTGGTCTATCGCGGTCTGGACATCGGGACTGCCAAGCCGGGCCCGGAGTTGCTGGGCGTGGCGCAGCATCACCTGATCGATATCCGCGATCCCTCCGATCCCTACTCGGCGGCGGAGTTTCGCCAGGACGCCCTGGCCGCAATGGCTGACATCACTGCACGGGGGCGAGTGCCGTTACTGGTGGGTGGTACCTTTCTTTACTTTCGCGCCCTGCAATACGGCCTGTCCGACATGCCGGCGGCAGACCCGGACGTGCGGGCCCGGCTTGTGGCCGAGGAGCGCGAGCACGGGCTGGATCATCTCTACCAGCGCCTGCAACGCATCGATCCGACCACTGCCGCACGCCTGCACGTGAATGACCCGCAGCGTATCCAGCGTGCCCTCGAGGTATATGAGGTGACCGGCACACCGATCAGTGAATGGCATGCGCAGGGGCGGGGCGAGACGTTACCCTTCCGCCTGCTCAAGCTGGCATTGATCCCGGCTGACCGTGAATTGCTGCACCGTCGCATCGAGCAACGCCTCCACCAAATGCTGGACAATGGCTTTGAAGATGAGGTGCGCGCGCTGGCGGAGCGGGGTGATCTGCATCCGGAGCTACCCGCGCTGCGCGCGGTAGGCTATCGACAGATGTGGGCCTGCCTTGCAGGCGAGCTGGACCAGAATGAAGTAGCAGAGAAGATCCTCGTTGCTACCCGTCAGTATGCCCGGCGGCAGTTGACCTGGTTGCGCGGCGAAACCGATACCGAGTGTTTTGACAGTACCGATCCCGCATCACGTGCCGCGCTCGTAGCGCGCGTCGGTGACTGGCTGGAGCCGGGTTGAGCAAAACGCCAGATTTCCGGCAAGTCCTTTGGTAATGGAAATTAGAATGACTCAAATCATGGCATTAGCCCGGCTAATCCTCTAAAATGCACGCAAAATGAATACCCTGGCGACCATACTTGGCTGGCAGGACGACAAGACGGCTATACTAGGCTGGCAAAGCAACAAAAAGGAGATAATGATATGAATAGAGGACAATCTTTGCAGGATCCCTTCCTTAATGCACTGCGCAAAGAACGCGTCCCGGTATCGATCTATCTGGTGAATGGAATCAAGCTACAGGGTCAGATCGAGTCTTTTGATCAGTTTGTTGTACTGCTCAAGAATGCCGTCAGCCAAATGGTCTACAAGCATGCTATTTCCACCGTTGTGCCGGCGCGCAATGTGCGCTTTGCGGGTGCCGAAGAGCAGGATGACCATGCCTCTGACAATGCCCCTGGCAATGCCTGAGGCCGGGCGCAACATGACGGGGCTGTTATTTGTTCGAACGCCCTGAGAGTGGTGAACGGGCCGTTCTGGTCCATGTGAACTTTCCCGACGCAGCCGGGCAGGAAGACCTCCACGAATTCACCGAACTGGTTCACTCAGCCGGGGCGCTGGCGGTGGCGACGATCACCGGAACGCGCACCCGTCCCGAGCCGCGCCTGTTCGTGGGGCAGGGCAAGGCCACTGAAATACTCGCTGCCGTCGAGCAGCATAAGGCGGATGTGGTCATCTTCAACCATTCGCTCAGTCCCAGCCAGGAACGTAACCTGGAGCGTTTGCTGTCTTGCCGGGTGCTTGCCCGCACCGGCCTGATCCTCGACATCTTTGCCCAGCGCGCACGCTCCTTCGAGGGTAAGTTGCAGGTCGAACTGGCGCAATTACGCCACCTCTCTACCCGCCTGGTGCGTGGCTGGACTCACCTGGAACGACAAAAGGGTGGTATTGGTCTGCGAGGCCCGGGTGAAACCCAGCTGGAATCGGACCGGCGCATGCTGAATGCCCGCATCAAGGTGATTAACCGTCGCCTGGAAAAGGTTGAGCGCCAGCGCGACCAGGGTCGCCGGGCGCGTCAGCGTGCCGAGGTTCCTACGGTGTCGCTGGTCGGTTACACCAACGCCGGTAAATCTACCCTGTTCAATGCCCTCAGCGGGGCAGATGCCTATGCCGCGGATCAGTTGTTCGCCACACTGGATCCGACCCTGCGGCGGGTGGAAATCACCGGTGTCGGTCCGGTGGTGCTGGCCGACACGGTCGGTTTTATCCGTCACCTGCCCCATGACCTGGTGGCGGCATTTCGTGCCACGCTGGAGGAAACCCGCCAGGCGGACTTGCTACTGCACGTGGTGGATGCGCAGGACGAGGAAAAGCACGCACACATCGAGCAGGTCAATGCGGTGCTGGCCGAGATCGGGGCCGACGAGATTCCACAACTGCGCGTCTACAACAAGATCGATCTGGGTGACCAGGAAGCACATGCAGAAACCGGCGAGGACGGCAGGGTAAGCCGCGTGTGGGTATCAGCGGTGACCGGGGCCGGGCTGGATCTGCTGGGCGAGGCGTTGCGTGAACATTTCCATGGTGATCAGGTGCGCGGCTGGCTGCAGGTGCGTGCCGATGCCGGCGGTATCCGTTCCTCGCTGTATAATATCGGCCAGGTGATATCAGAGCAGGTCGATGAGAACGGCGCCTGGTGGCTGGAAGTCCGCATGGCACAACGCAATATCGATAAGCTGGTACGCGAATCCCATGGGGCCTGCAAGTTTCATTTGGCGGATTCCATTGGTATGGTTACGGGTACAGCACAGGTATCCTAGACTTGTATAATTGCTGCGCTGCATAGGGCTGAGGCTGTATGCGGCGATTTTGGCTGACTGGAGTAAATTTATGGCTTGGAATGAACCGGGCGGTGACAAACGCGACCCGTGGGGTGGCAAGGGCGGTAATGACGGCCCGCCAGACCTGGACGAGGTGCTGCGCAAGCTACGCGAGCGCATGAACAGCCTGTTTGGTGGCAAGGGCGGCCGTGGAGGGGGTGGCAAGCCGTTCCCGTACAGCCTGGTCGGCGTGCTGGCGCTGGTGGCCTGGGCGATCGCCGGCATCTATATCATCGAACCGGCCGAGCGCGGTGCGGTGTTGCGTCTGGGCGAATTCAATCGCATCACCGGGCCGGGACCGCACTGGCACGCGCGCGGTATTGAAACGGTCAACAAGGTCGATGTCGACCAGCTGCGTACCGTCAGCCACCGCGCGAAGATGCTCACCAAGGATGAAAACATCATCCAGGTCGAGCTCGCCGTGCAGTACCAGGTCAAGGACGCACAGGATTACCTGTTCCGCGTGCGCGATCCGGATTTCACCCTGCAGGAAGCCACGGAGAGTGCGTTGCGCGAGGTGATTGGCGGTATCTCCATGGATGCTTTCCTCAGCGGTGGCCGCGGTGCCATAGTGCTGCAGACCAAGGATCTCACCCAGGAGATGCTCGACAAGTACCAGACCGGCCTGATCCTGCGCAGTGTCAACCTGCAGGACCCGCAACCGCCGGAGGAAGTACAGGGGGCATTCGAGGATGCCATCAAGGCACAGGAAGACGAGCAGCGCTACAAGAACCAGGCCGAGGCCTTTGCGCTGGATATCCTGCCCAGGGCGCGCGGTGATGCCCAGCGCTTGCGCGAGGCAGCCAACGCCTACCGTGAACAGATCGTCGCCAAGGCGGAAGGCGAGGCCAGCCGTTTCACTCAGACGCTCAAGGAGTATGAGAAGGCCCCGGAAATTACCCGCAAGCGCCTCTACCTGGAAACCATGGAACAGGTGCTGGCCAATACCAGCAAGGTGGTGATGCAGGTCAAGGAGGGTAACAGCCTGATGTACCTCCCGCTCGATAAGTTGATGGAGAGCCGTGGACGCATGATGCAGACACCGGAAGATAATGTGCAGATCAACGTCCCTTCCAATGGCGGCGCGGCAGAGTCCCGCCTGCGCAGCAGTTCACGTACAGAGGGAGGACGCTAATGGCTTCCAGAATCGTACTATCAGTGTTCGCGCTCCTGCTGCTGGTCGGCTTGAGCTCGATTTTCGTGGTCGATGAACGCCAGGTGGCGATCAAGTTCAGGCTGGGTGAAATCGTGGACTCCGAATACGCGCCGGGCCTGCACTTCAAGGCACCCTGGCCGATCAATAACGTTCGCAAGTTCGACAGGCGCGTGCTGACCCTGGATACCCGGCCGGAGCGTTTCCTGACCAGCGAGAAGAAGAACGTGTCGGTCAACTTCTTCGTCAAGTGGCGCATTGCGGACCCGGCTACCTATTACACCTCGTTCATGGGTGACGAGCGCCAGGCCAGCCTGCGCCTGCTGCAGATCATCAAGAACGGACTGCAGCTGGAATTCGACAAGCGCACCATCTCCCAGGTGGTGACCGGTCAGCGTGTAGAGATGATGGAGAGTCTCACGCGGGGCGGTAACGAGGAGGTGGGACAGTTCGGTATCGAGATTGTCGATGTGCGTATCAAGCAGATCGAGTTGCCGGAAGACGTGCGTAACTCGGTGTTTCAGCGCATGCGTGCCGAACGTGAACGTATCGCCAAGGAACACCGTGCCCAGGGCGAGGAGGCCGCCAAGGGCATACGCGCCATCGCCGAGCGTCAGCGTACGGTCATCCTGGCCGAGGCGCAGCGTGATTCGGAAATGGCCCGTGGTGAGGGCGATGCCCGTGCCACGGAAATCTATGCGCAGGCCTATGGCAAGAACGAGGAATTCTACGAGTTCTACCGCAGTATGAATGCCTATCGTACAGCCCTGTCGAGCAAGCAGGACGTGCTGGTGCTGGAACCGGATTCCGAATTCTTCAAGTATTTTGGCAGCGGCACCGGCAGGTAAGCCGCGGCTGGTTGGCTGATTGATGACAATATGACCCGGGCCTGCGCCCGGGATTTTCCGAGTGAGTGCCGTGAACTGGAGTGATTTGCTGGCTGCACTGGCATTGGTGCTGGTGATCGAGGGGGTGCTTCCCTTTGCCAACCCGCAATCGCTGCGGCGCATGCTCGCGACGGTCGAACAACTGGATGACAGAACGCTGCGCCTGGTCGGCCTCGTCAGCATGATTTGCGGGGTTATCATGCTCTACCTCGTGCGTTAGTACTGACCTGACAGGAACCGATATGAGCAGTACAGACAAGTGGCTGTTACCGGAAGGTATCGAGGAAGTGCTGCCACCCGAGGCGTGGCGGCTAGAGTGCGCGCGCCGCGAATTGCTGGACCTGTTCTCCCGCTGGGGCTATGCGCTGATCATGCCGCCGTTCATCGAGTACCTCGAGTCGCTGCTGACCGGTACCGGCAATGACCTTGATCTGCAGACCTTCAAGGTGACTGACCAGCTGAGCGGTCGCATGATGGGCCTGCGTGCCGACCTGACCCCGCAGGCCGCGCGCATCGACGCGCATCCCTTGCGCCGTGACGAGCCATCACGCCTGTGTTACATGGGTACCGTGCTGCACACGCGCAGCGACGGTTTCGGCGGGTCACGCAGTCCCTTGCAGGTGGGTGCCGAGCTGTTTGGGCATGCCGGCATCGAGAGCGACGTAGAGATTCTGTCGCTGGTACTGGAAGCACTGGCCCTGATGGACATCCGCGAGGTGCACGTCAATCTCGGCCATGTCGGGATCTTTCGCGGCCTGGCGCGTGATGCCGGCCTGTCGGTAACCCAGGAGAATGACCTGTTTGACGCGCTGCAGCGCAAGGCCGTCAGCGATATCGACGACATGCTGGATGCGACCGTCAGCGATGCAGGGCAGCGCCGCCGGCTGGCCGCACTGGCGGGACTGAACGGCGGGCCGGAGGTACTTGATGCGGCGCGCGAGGTGCTCGATGGTGCCGGCGCCGAGGTGATGCGGGCGCTGGATAACCTGTGTGCGATTGCCGGGCAGTTGCAGCAGCGGACCGGCGATGCGCAACTGGACTTCGACCTTGCCGAACTGCGTGGTTACCGTTACCAGACCGGGATGGTGTTCGCGGTGTTCGTGCCGGGCAGTGGCAAGGAAATTGCCCGCGGCGGGCGCTATGATGCCGTCGGTGAGGTATTCGGCCGCGCACGGCCGGCAACCGGTTTCAGTACCGATCTCAGGATCCTCATGGACCTGAGTGAACGTGATTTCGGCAGCCGGGCAGGCGCCGTGTTTGCCCCGGCCGAGGATGACCCGACATTGCAGCCAGCGGTTGCACAATTGCGCAGCCAGGGCGAGTGCGTGATCTGTGCCTTGCCAGGCCAGCAAGGTACTGCCGCCGATATGGGCTGTGATAGCGTACTGGTGAAAGAATCTGGCCGGTGGGTCGTGAAGCCGGTCTAACATTACTGTAGGAGCGCCTTGCAGGCGCGATTTGCACTTGTGCCAAACAACAATCGCGCCTGCAAGGCGCTCCTGCATCTGGATAATTGATATAGCACAGGAATTTGTATGGGCAAGAACGTGGTAGTCATTGGCGCCCAGTGGGGCGATGAAGGCAAGGGCAAGGTCGTTGACCTGCTGACCGACAGGGCGGCAGCCGTGGTGCGATTCCAGGGTGGCCACAACGCCGGTCACACACTGGTTATTGACGGTGTAAAGACGGTGTTGCACCTGATTCCGTCAGGCATCCTGCGCGACAACGTGCAATGCCTGATCGGCAATGGCGTGGTGTTGTCTCCCACGGCCCTGCTGGAAGAACTGGAGATGCTTGATGCAGCCGGCGTACCGGCACGCGCCAGGCTGAAGATCAGTGAGTCCTGTCCGCTGATCCTGCCCTATCACATCGCACTGGACCAGGCGCGCGAGCTGGCGCGCGGCAAGAAGGCCATTGGCACCACCGGTCGCGGGATCGGGCCGGCCTACGAGGACAAGGTGTCGCGACGTGGCCTGCGACTCGGCGAATTGCTGGATACCGCACACTTCACCGAACGCCTGCGTGAGGTGATGGAGTACCACAATCACGCCCTGCAGCACTATTTCAAGGCAAAACCGGCGGATTACCAGCAGGTGCTGGACGAGGCGCTGGCGCAGGGTGAACAGATCGCACCGATGGTGGCGGATATTCCCGGGCTGTTGCACCGTCTGCGCAAGGAAGGCAGTAACATCATGTTCGAGGGCGCACAGGGTGCGCTGCTGGATATCGACCACGGGACTTACCCCTATGTGACCTCGTCCACCACCACGGCCGGTGGCGCGGCCAGTGGCAGTGGTGTCGGGCCGCGTCATCTCGATTATGTGCTGGGTATCGTCAAGGCCTATACCACGCGCGTTGGCGCCGGGCCGTTCCCCACCGAGTTATTTAATGACGAAGGCCAGCACCTGGGTGAGAACGGCAACGAGTTTGGCGCCACCACCGGTCGTCAGCGTCGCTGCGGCTGGCTGGATGTCGTGGCCCTGAAACGCTCACTGGAGATCAACAGCGTCACCGGCATGTGTGTTACCAAGCTCGATGTGCTGGATGGACTCAAGACACTGAAGATTTGTGTGTCCTATCAACTGAACGGCGAGAGTATCGATGTGCCGCCGGTGGGCGCGGACCTGATCGAGCAGTGCACGCCGGAGTATATCGAGCTGCCGGGCTGGTCGGAATCGACCGTGGGCGCAAAAAATATTGACGACCTGCCGGCTGCCGCGCAGGCCTATTTACGCAAGGTCGAGGAGCTGTGCGAGACGCCGATTGCGATCATTTCCACCGGGCCGGACCGCGCAGAGACCATCATCCAGACCCATCCATTTGCCTGAGCGGCCTTCCGGGTATAACGTTCAGTCTGTCGCCGGCAGCGCACTGACGGGCAGGTTTCCCAGTGGCTTCAGCCAGGCTATCAACAACGGCAGCAGGGTCAGGTTGGCCAGCAGTGCCATCAGCATGGCAAACCCGGTCAGCAGACCGAAGTAGATAGTCGGGATGAAGCTGGAAAATGCCAGGATGGCGAAACCCAGGGTGACCGTGACGGTGGTGTAGTACATTGCGCGGCCGATGCTGTTGTGGCTGCGCCGTACCGCAGCCCAGTAGTCACCGTCCCGTTGGTACTCAATCAGGTAGCGGTGCACGTAGTGAATTGCATCGTCCACACCGATACCGATGACGATGGCCGCGATAGTGATGGTCATGATGTCCAGTGGTATGTTCAGCCAGCCCATCAGGCCCAGCACCGTACCTGCCGCAATCAGGTTCGGCACAACGGCGATCGTTGCCAGACGCAGGTTGCGGAACAGCAATACGAACATCAGCAGGATAGCCAGAAAGACCACGCTCAGCGTCATGATCTGTGAGCGGAACAGGCTTTGCAGCATGTTGTTGTAGAGCACCAGCATGCCGGTGATCTCGACCTGCTCATCGTCAAGGCCGAACTCACCGGTCAGCTGTTCGCGCACCTTGTTGATCAGTTCCGCGCGGCGCAGGGTCGGGTCTGACTCGAACACGCGAATACTGAAACGTAACTGGTTGCCATCATCACGCATGTAGGGCGCGAACAGGCTCTGCTTTATGCTATCCGGCAGGCGTTTGTAGAGCACCGCAAGGAAGAAGTCATCGATCGGTTTGCCTTTTTCCAGCGACTGCAGCATGCGCATGGCCGTAGTGATCGACAGTACCTTGCCGGTTTCCGGCAGGCCATCCAGGTAGTCGTGGATGGCGTCGACCCGCTCCATTCGGTAAGCATTGAACCAGTAACTGCTGCCGGTGATGCCGGCGCTCTCGTCATCGAATTCCATGTCTTCAAAGAACGGGTCTTCTGCAAACAGTTCTTCATCAACCCCCGGTTCCTCTGTCTCGAAAAATTCCCGCGGTGCATCGATCACCACGTCCATCGGCGTGGTGCCACCCAGTTCGCGGTCGATGAGTTCCATGCCGCGGTAGATTTCCGTGGACGTTTTGAAATAATCGATGAAGCGGTTCTCGACGCTGAGTATATTGATGCCGGCAATGCCCAGCGCCACGATTATCACGAACGACACTGTGGTCAGGATGCGGTAGTGCTGCACCAGCGACGCAAGAAAACCGGTAATCCTGGCGGTGACATCACGAATGGCGGCGGCTTCTCCCGCTCGCATGAACATCAGCGTTGCGGGAAACAGGGTGAATGACAGCAGCAGCGACACGGCTGTACCAACGGCCATCATCCAGCCGAAATCGATGACCGGCCGGATGTCACTGAACAGCAGCGAGCCAAACGCGACGATGGTGGTGACGGTGGTGTAGAAGCACGGCAGTGCCTTTGAGTGCAGGGTATCGCGTAGCAGTGTGTATTGATCCGCAGCGGGACTGGCGGCATGCAGTTCGCGGTAACGCACGATCAGGTGAATGTTGATCGACAGGCTGATGATCAGCATCAGGGAAATGAAATTCGAGGACACGACGGTGACCGGCCACTCCACCAGCCCTAGGAAACCGATCATCACCAGCCCGGCGGCGAGCGAGGTGATGATGGGCAGCAGGATCCAGCGTAACTTTCTGAATGCCAGCGCGAGTATCCCGACCATGAAGGCCAGCACGCCAATCCCGAAGCTGGCCAGGTCGTGACGAATATAGTCCATCGAGTCGGCGACGATCATCGGTACACCACCAAGGAACAGGCGGGCATACTGTCGATGCTCATCCATGATGGTACGCACGCTGTCGATATCACTGGCCTGCTGTTTGAGGTAGATCTCGTTGTAAGTCTTGAATTCAGATGTCACCTGCGCCAGTTCGCTATGTTCGGCCGCTGTCAGGGTGTTTTCCCTGCTCCTGTCGCGTAACAGTTCGCGCCGTTCCAGCAGGTCGAAGTAGGTGGCGTCGCGACGGAAATTGACCTGCAGCGCGGTGGTGCGGCCGTCCGGGCTGATCAGCAGGTTACGGTACAGTGGGCTTTGTGCGAATTCCCGCCGGGCGAGATTGATATCCGTGCCTGGACTCTCCAGGGTTGGTGTGTACTGGCTCAGTTGCCTGAGCGTGATCGGCGGGCTTTCGATCAGCGGGACATCCAGCAGGCTAACGACGGATTCGATGCGCTCCAGCCCGGCCAGTCTGTCGCGCAACGTGCGCAGGTCGGTCAGCACGGCAGGGCTGAACATGTCACCGGAGGGCGAATAGGTAATGACCAGGAAATCATCCGAACCGTATTGTTCGCGGGCTACGCGGTAGGTGCGCAGTGACTGATCATTTTCCAGTATCAGTGAGTCTGCGGAGGCATCCAGCCGGAAGAACTGTGCGTGATAGCCAAAGAAGCCGAGCAGCAGGGCCACGAAGAGCAGGGTGAGCGCGGGATGTTTCAGTATCAGCCGGTCATAGTAATCGGGCAGTGTAAAAGACATCCGTGTGCGGGCCTGTTGTTATAGGAAAGATCTGTTCAGATACTGTAGTGCCGCATTATACGGTTTTTGGAAGGAGGGAAAGAATCTGAATTATATGGGGGCTGCATCATGGCCGCCGCCGCGTTGCGGTAATGAACGCCTGCGCAGTAATGATGGTAAGGATGTCGAAGAAAGAATGGTGCCGAGGAGAGGACTTGAACCTCCACGGGGTTACCCCCACTAGCACCTGAAGCTAGCGTGTCTACCAATTTCACCACCTCGGCCGTGATGCAGGGCAGCCGCAGCTGCCTGGAGAGCCGCGAACTCTACCGCCTGATATTTATCTTGTCAATTTACCCGCCCGGAAGCACTATGGGCATCCTTTATAACCCGGTTCCAACATGGCCAGAAAACCCAGCAATAAAAAGCCCGCGCGCGGCAAGCAGGATCCCCACGCGCAACGCGAGGCAGATCGCTACCAGCGGCCGATAGCCAGCCGTGAGCACATCCTTGGCGTGATCGGCGAGGCGGATCGCCCGCCCGGCCGCGCGGACCTGGCCGCAATACTCGAGATTTCCTCTGACGATGGCCTGGAGGCGCTGCGCAGGCGCCTGAATGCCATGACGCGCGACGGCCAGCTGGTGCGTAACCGACGCGGTTGCTATGCGCTGGCGGATCGTTTTGACCTGGTTGCCGGGCGAGTGATCGGGCACCCGGACGGCTTTGGCTTCCTGGCCACCGACGATGAGGGTGATGACGTATTCCTGTCGGCGCGCCAGATGCACGCGCTGTTCCACGGTGACCGGGCGCTGGTGCGCATCAGTGGCCTGGACCGGCGCGGACGTCGCGAAGGCTCGGTGGTCGAGGTACTCAAGCGCAATACCCGCCATGTCGTCGGGCGCTTCTTCAATGAGCGCGGCGTGCAGTTCGTCAGTCCTGACAGCAAGCGTCTGCCGCAGGAGATTGCGGTGCCTTCCGGCGAGGACAGTGGTGCCGAGCACGGGCAGATTGTCACGGTAGAAATCATCGAGCAGCCCGGCAAGCGTTCACCGCCGGTCGGGCGCGTGGTCGAGGTGCTGGGTGATCACATGGCGCCGGGCATGGAAATCGACATTGCCATCCGCAGTCACGAGGTGCCGCAGGCATGGCCGGACGCGGTCGAGCAGGAGATCGAGGTGTTCGGTACCGAGGTGCCGGCGCGCGCCAAGCGTGGACGGGAAGATCTGCGCAAGCTGCCGCTGGTGACCATAGACGGTGCGGATGCGCGCGATTTCGATGACGCGGTGTATTGCGAACGTACCGCGGGTGGCTGGCGTCTGCTGGTGGCCATTGCCGATGTCTCGCACTACGTGCAACCCGACACCGCACTGGATCGTGAGGCGCTGGAGCGCGGCAACTCGGTGTACTTCCCGGAACGGGTCATTCCGATGCTGCCGGAAGTCCTGTCCAATGGGCTGTGTTCGCTGAATCCGGAAGTGGATCGTCTGTGCCTGGTCTGTGAAATCGTTTTCAAGCGTGACGGCAGCATGGTGCGCTCGCGATTCCTCGATGGCCTGATGCGTTCACACGCACGCCTGACCTACGAGGAAGCGGCCGCGATCATGGTGGACAGGGACGCGCAGACACGTGAGCGTCGAGGCAAGCTGGTTTCACACCTTGATGAGCTGTACCAGCTCTACCAGGCATTGCGCGGGGCACGCAGCAAGCGGGGTGCAATCGACTTTGAAACCACCGAGACACGTATTATCTTCGGCCAGCAGCGCAAGATCGAGCGCATCGTGCCGCTGGTGCGCAACGATGCGCACAAGGTGATCGAGGAGTGCATGATCGCCGCCAATGTCGCTGCGGCTCGTTTATTGCACCGCCACAAAATGCCTGCGCTGTACCGGGTACATGCCCGCCCGGCAGCGGAAAAAATTACCGACCTGCAGGAATTTCTCAATGAACTGGGGCTGGGTCTGCGTGGTGGCGACAAGCCGGGCGCGCGGGATTATTCGGCGGTACTGGAGATGGCCCGTGGCCGGCCGGACGAACACCTTATCAACACTGTATTGCTGCGTTCCATGCCGCGTGCCGAGTACAGCCCGATCAATATCGGTCACTTCGGTCTGGCACACGAGTTCTATGCGCACTTTACCTCGCCGATCCGGCGCTATCCCGACCTGCTGGTGCACCGTGCCATCCGTCACCTGCTGGTCGATAAAAAACCGGACAGCTTTCGTTACGATGCCGGGGCCATGGTGGATTTCGGTGAGAGCTGCTCGGCGACCGAGCGACGTGCCGATGATGCCACGCGCGATGCCATCGACTGGTTGAAGTGTGAATTCATGCTTGAGAGGGTTGGCGAGAGCTATGCCGGTATTATCACCAGCGTAACTTCGTTCGGCCTGTTCGTGGAGTTGAAGGATATTTACGTGGAAGGACTGGTGCATGTGACCGCACTGGGTAATGACTACTACCACTACGACCCGACCCGGCACCGGCTCATGGGTGAGCGCAGCAACCGGATTTTTCGACTCGGTGACGAGGTCAGTGTCAAGGTGGTACGGGTCAACCTCGATGAGCGCAAGATCGACTTCGAACTGGATGAAAAGCAGGCGTCGCAGGGCGGTAAGTCAGGCAAGTCTGCCAGGACGGGCAAATCACGCAAGTCTCGCAAGTCAGATAAATCCGGCAAGGCGAACACGTCAGACAAGCCGGGCAAGCCACGTAAATCGCGCAAGTCAGGTAAATCAGGAAAAGTGAAAAAATCTGATAAGTCGGGCAAGGCAGGCAAGCCACGCAAGGCGCGCAGTGGTTCGGGAATGCTGCGCAAGTCTCGCAAATCGTCCAGGTAATTACCGATGAGTGATCCCGGCGTTGTGTATGGTCTGCATGCCGTGACCAGCCTGCTGGCCAGCGAACCGCGCTCGGTCGAGCGTCTGCAGGTGAGTGAGACCGGCGACCGGCGCCTGGCCCGGGTAATCGAGTTGGCCCAGGCGGCCGGTATTGAAGTTCAGCAGGTGTCGCGCCGCGAACTGGACCGCTCGCTGCCGAACAGCCGGCACCAGGGCGTGGTGGCGCAGGTGCAATCCGGGCGCTGCGCGTTGTCCGAGCGGGCCCTGCCGGATTTTCTGGCTGCGCTCGAGGAACCGGCCTTCCTGCTGGTGCTGGACGGTGTGCAGGACCCGCATAACCTGGGTGCCTGCCTGCGAACTGCCGATGCCGCCGGGGTGCATGCCGTGATCCTGCCGAAAGACCGCGCTGTTGGGATCACGCCGGTGGTACACAAGGTTGCCTGTGGTGCGGTGCAGTCGGTACCGGTGTTTACCGTAACCAACCTGGCGCGCACCCTGCGCAGCCTGCGTGAGGCGGGAATCTGGTTGTTTGGTGCCAGCGATGCTGCCGAGCAGGACCTGTATGCCTCTGATCTAAAAGGCCCGGTGGCGTTGGTGCTGGGCGGCGAGGGCGGTGGTCTGCGGCGCCTGACGCGTGATCTGTGCGATCACATGGTGTCCATTCCGATGACCGGGACGGTAGAGAGTCTGAACGTCTCGGTGGCCGCCGGTGTGCTGTTGTTCGAGGCACTGCGCCAGCGCCGGCAGTTGCAATCATGAGCCCCCTGGCGTAGTATCCGCCGCCTCTAACAATTTGATATTTAACTCCTTGCCTGTAGCAACGACTGCAGGCTGCCAATCCATGAGGGGTCTTTGATGAGACACTATGAAGTCGTGTTTCTGGTCCACCCTGACCAGAGTGAGCAGGTGCCTGCCATGATCGAGCGCTACCGCGCGACCATCGAGGGCGACGGCGGCTCAATTCACCGCCTCGAAGACTGGGGCCGGCGCCAGCTGGCCTATCCGATCCAGAAACTGCACAAGGCGCATTACGTGCTGATGAATATCGAGTGCAGTACGTCCGTACTGGAAGAGCTCGACAGTTCATTCCGTTTCAATGATGCCGTGATCCGCAACCTGGTGATCAGCCGCAAGGAGGCCGTCACCGAGCCGTCCCTGCTGGTCAAGAAGCCGGATGAGCGCCGTGAGCGTGAGCCGCAAGAGGCCTCCACGGACAGCCCGAGCCCGGCCGGAGATGAGTCGACCGAGTCCGGTGACGCACCGGCAGAAGCTGCGCCGGCAGAAGCCGCATCGGCAGAGGCTGCCCCGGCAGACGATACACCGGCAGAAGCCGCACCGGCAGCAGAAACTGTTACCCCGGCTTCCTGATTACACCGTCACCGAATAACTGAGGATTTACCATGGCCCGTTTTTTTCGTCGTCGCAAGTTCTGCCGTTTCACGGCGGAAGGCACCAAGGAAATTGATTACAAGGATCTTGCTGTCCTGAAGCAGTACGTTAGCGAGACCGGCAAGATTGTGCCCAGCCGCATTACCGGCACCAAGGCAAAGTACCAGCGCCAGCTGTCCACCGCGATCAAGCGTGCGCGCTACCTTTCCCTGTTACCGTATACGGATGCACACTAGACATCAGTTTTTATCAAGCTGATTGGCTGTACTGGCCGGTAATTCATGGATCATGAAGGCGCTGGCTGAATATATTGTCAGGGGTCGTTGGCAGGCCGTACTGGTAGTCAGCGTGGCAGGTGGGCTGACCTACCTGCTGCCACCGATTACCACGCTGCTGAATTACCTGGCGGCCGCTGCACTGGCACTGGTGACCCTGCATGTCGGGGTGCTTGCCGGACTACAGGTGATGCTGATTGCATCGCTGGCGGTATTGTTGTTTTACCAGCTGCTGGGAGCGCAGACTATTGTCATGCTGCTCCTGCTACTGGTGCTGGCCCTGTGGGTGCCGTGCTGGCTGGCTGCAGCCGTGTTGCAGCAGACACGCAACCTGGGGCACGCCCTGAAGGCGATTGCGTTATTCGGCGGGTGTGCGTTGCTGGCAGTGTACGGGTACTTCGGTGACCCGGTACCCTGGTGGATTGAACGCCTGCAGGCGATTGCAGCCATGCTGGCGGAGAACGGGATAACCCTGCAGGGTTTCTCGGACGAGGAACTGCTGAAGGGCATTGCCGCGCTCATGACCGGCATGCTGGTGGCATCGCTGATTGTCGGTGTCGCAGGCAGCCTGCTGCTGGCGCGCTGGTGGCAGTCGACGCTGGTCAGGGCGGGCGCATTCCGTGAGGAGTTCTGCAGCCTGCGCCTGGGTAGCAGTGCCGGGCTGCTGACACTGGGTACGATGCTGTTTGCGCAGTTTAGCTCCGGCAGGAGCAGTGAGCTGGCGGCGCAGCTCGCCATGGTCATGCTGGTGCCGTACCTGCTGGTTGGGCTGGCGGTGATACACAGCCTGGTGAAGCAGGCGGGTCGAGGCAGTGGTTGGCTGGTCGCTGTGTATGTCCTGCTGGCCTTTTTGCCGCAGGCGGCATTACTGGTGGCAGGCGGTGGCCTGATGGACACCTGGATAGACTTTCGCGGGCGCCTGCAACGTCGCAGTGCGGACGGGAATTAATGAGACAAGTAACAGAAAAGAGGTTGTAGCAATGGAAATCATCCTGCTTGAGAAGATTGATAACCTGGGCGCCATGGGCGACCGGGTAAATGTGAAGCCGGGTTATGGCAGAAACTACCTGGTGCCCAAGGGCAAGGCAAAGCCGGCGACCGAAGAGAATATTGCGGCCTTTGAGGCGATGCGAGCCGAACTTGAAAAGGCATCTGCAGATGCGCTGGTGGCTGCCGGGGCACGTCGTGACCAGCTCGTGGACATGAGCATCACCATTGCAGCCAATGCCGGTGACGAGGGCAAGTTGTTTGGTTCCGTAGGCACGGCGGATATCGCCGATGCCGTGGAGGCTGCGGGCGTTCACATCGATCGCCATGAAGTCCGTTTGCCGGATGGCGCGTTCCGCCAGCTGGGGGATTATGACGTACAGCTGCACCTGCACGCCGATGTGAATGCAACCATCAAGCTCTCAATTATCGCTGAATAATAAAATCCGCGGTCGATACCGGCTGCAACACGTTGTAACTCAATAAGAACAATGAACGGCGCCAGCTGGCGCCGGTTGTTTCACTTGTGCAGTTTTTCCTGTACGCATATTTCGATGCTCGACGCAATGGTGTGTTCGCCGACGGTTTGTGATATTTAGTTGCTGTCACGGGCTGCGCGAAACCAACAATTATTTTATAAAAACAGTAATGGCAGAGACACTTCGTTCCGCAGATATAATTCACGCTGATGCCGGCGCACTCAAGGTGCCGCCGCATTCCTTGCAGGCCGAGCAGGCCGTGCTGGGCGGCCTGATGCTCGACAACAACGCCTGGGATACCGTGGCCGACCTGCTGAGTGAGCAGGATTTCTACCGGCGCGACCACCGCCTGATCTTTCGCGCAATCGAACAACTGGCTGAAAATAACAATCCACTCGACGCCGTCACCCTGTCTGAATGGCTGGACCAGAACCGGCTGCTCGAGGAAGTGGGTGGCCTGAGCGCACTCGGCACACTGGCGCAAAACACCCCGAGTGCCGCAAATATCAAGGCCTATGCCGAGATCGTGCGCGAGAACTCGGTGATGCGCCAGCTGATCGAGGTTGGCAACCGCATCGCCAACAGCGGCTTCGTACCGGAAGGGCGTGGTTCGTCCGCATTGCTGGATGATGCCGAGAAACTGGTGTTCGATATTGCCGAGCAGGGCAAGCGCGGCAAACGCGGCTTTCGCGATATCCGTTCCCTGCTAACTGCCGCGGTGGATCGCATCGACATGTTGTCGCAGCAGGACGAGGCCATTACCGGCGTATCCACTGGATTTTCGGACCTGGACGAGAAGACCGCCGGCCTGCAACCGTCTGACCTGATCATCGTTGCCGGGCGGCCTTCCATGGGCAAGACCACGCTGGCGGTGAATTTTGCCGAGAACGCGGCCATCAAGAACCAGGTGCCGGTGGCCATCTTCAGTATGGAAATGCCGGGCGAGCAGCTGGCGCTGCGCATGATGTCCTCGCTGGGCCACATTGACCAGCACAAGATTCGCACTGGCAAGCTGGATGATGATGACTGGCCACGCCTGACCTCGGCAGTGAGCCTGCTGGACGCTGCACCCATCTTTATCGATGATACCCCGGCGCTGTCACCGATCGAACTGCGCGCACGTGCACGGCGTCTGAAGCGTGAGCACAATCTGGGGCTGATCGTGGTGGATTACCTGCAACTCATGCAGGTTACCAATACACGTGAGAACCGTACCAATGAGATCTCCGAGATTTCGCGTAACCTGAAGGCGCTGGCCAAGGAACTGAATGTGCCGGTGATCGCGCTGTCACAGCTCAATCGCAGCCTGGAACAACGTACTGACCGGCGCCCGGTCATGTCCGACCTGCGCGAATCAGGTGCCATCGAGCAGGACGCCGATGTCATCATGTTTATCTATCGTGACGAGGTCTATCACGAGGACAGTCCCAAAAAGGGCCTTGCCGAGATCATCATTGGCAAGCAGCGTAACGGTCCCATTGGCAAGATCGAATTGACCTTCCGCGGCCAGTTCACCCGCTTTGAGAATACGGCGCGTGACAATTACTACTCCGGTGGTGAGTTTGAATGACGCGTCCGGCCCGCGCGCGCATCGACCTGCAAAACCTGCAACATAATTTCAGCTGCGTTCGGGAATCTGCCCCCGCTAGCCAGGTAATGGCCATCATCAAGGCGAATGCTTACGGGCATGGCCTGGTGCGCGTGGCGCAGGCACTCAGGGCAGCCGACGCCCTTGGCGTGGTTGGGCTGAAGGAGGCCATCACACTGCGCGAGGCCGGTTGTGACCAGCGTATCGTGCTGCTGGAGGGGCTGTTCAGTGCCGATGACATCGCGCTGATCAACGGCTATCACCTCGATGTCGTTATCCACCACCGTAACCAGCTGGAGTTACTGGAGCAGGGCAGGCTGGCGCGGCCACTGGATATCTGGTTGAAAGTCGATACCGGTATGCACCGGCTGGGTTTTGCCCCGACCGATGTCGATGCTGTTGTCGAGCGGCTCATGGCCCTGCCACACGCCGGCACGTTGCGCCTGATGACGCATTTTGCCAGTGCCGACGAACCCGATTCCACGTCGACCACCGAACAAATCGGCCGCTTTGCCGAGGTCGGCCGGGGCATGACCGCCGAGCGCACCCTTGCCAATTCCGCCGCCATCCTGGCCTGGCCGGATTCACATGCCGACTGGGTGCGCCCGGGCATCATGCTGTATGGCGGTTCCCCTTTTACCGGTCGGGATGCGCAGTCGCTGGGCCTGAAACCGGTGATGACCCTGCGCAGCGAGCTGATTGCGGTCAATGCGCATCGCAAGGGTGATGCCATCGGTTACGGTGGTAGCTGGACCTGTTCGAAGGATATGAACATTGGAGTCGCAGCGATTGGTTATGGTGACGGCTATCCACGCCATGCGCCGAGCGGGACACCGGTGCTGGTCAACGGCCAGCGTGCGCAACTGGCCGGCCGTGTATCCATGGATATGATCTGTATTGACCTGGGGGAACAGCCCGCTGCCGTTGTGGGTGACGAGGTCATCCTGTGGGGCGGGGGGTTGCCGGTTGATGAAGTGGCAGCCCTGGCCGGTACCCTGTCCTATGAATTGCTGTGCGGTGTCAGTGCCCGCGTGTGTTATGACTACTGCTGAGATTCGTTTACCAGTACTTCCGACCTAGTGCTTTTGTCTGCCTTGACGGCGCAGCAATATCGTCTACCTTAATTATTGCTAACCACATTAGAATGAGTCCAGATTATTAAACTGGTCTATGGCGTCGAGCATGTTCGATTAATTTAATTGTGTGCAAAGACGTTATTCTGACGAAATACCGGGGGCATGCTATGGAATACAGTACAGAACACAGCAGTCCGGGTCAGCAACAGGAGTTTCGCCCACCAACCGTTACCCCGATTGAGCAGCGACTTGAAGATCTGGAAGCCCAGGTCGGCCGGCTCGAGGCATCGGCGCCGCGAGCTGACAAGGTAACGCTGCTGGTATTTTCGGGTGAACTCGACAAGGTGCTGGCAGGCCTGATGATTGCCACCACGGCGGCATCAATGGGCATGGCCGTTACTGTATTTTTCACCTTCTGGGGTCTTAATGTACTGAAAGAAAAGAGAACCTACTCGGGTAAGGACATCAAGGAGCGCATGATCGACATGATGACACCGACCGGTCCTGGCAGCATGGGCGTCTCGCAACTGAACATGCTGGGAGCAGGGCGGGTAATGTTGAAGCAGATGATGAAGGAAAAAGACGTGGTTTCAGCAGATGAACTGCTGGCGATCGCCAAGGAAAGTGGTGTGCAGCTAACGGCCTGCAGCATGACTATGCAGGTCATGGGTATCGAGGAGAATGAACTGACAGATGATATCGAGATTGCCGGTGCAGCGAGCTACCTGGTGGATGCCAGCCGTTCGGGCTGCACGTTGTTTATCTAGCCCTGGTGTCATGGACGACTCCAGTTGTTTGATTCATAAAAGGAGCAGGCGATCAAGAACGGGGGTGAGAGATGGAGCAAGTTGATTACAGTATTAATCAGGAACCACAGCGCAACGTGGAAATCATTGTGCATGTCGATGAAACACTGGGTGAGACACAACGCGGTGATCTGACCGGCTACCTGGCTTCGACAGAGGGAGTCAGTT
>JAOUBY010000121.1 GCA_029860045.1 Gammaproteobacteria bacterium
CGTCCGCAATACACTGACCGGGTCGTCGGCCTGGGTGACCGGCCGGCCAATCACGAGGTAACTGGAGCCGTTCCGAATAGCCTCCAGTGGCGTCATGACACGGCGCTGGTCATCGCTGGCACTGCCGGCAGGCCGTATGCCTGGCGTTACCAGCAGAAAATCCTCGCCGAGCCTGGCACGCAACGCCGCCGTCTCGCGTGATGAGCAGACCACGCCATCCAGCCCGCTGGCCTGCACCAGTTCGGCCAGACGCATGACATTGTCCTCCGGTGTACCGGACAGGCCCACACCACCAAGGTCATGCTCATCCATACTGGTCAGGATGGTTACTGCAATGAGCAGGGGTTGATGCACGGCACGCCCGATCCCTTCCCTTGCAGCCAGCAGCATGCGTTCGCCACCCAGCGCATGCACGTTCAGCATCCACACACCCAGTTCGGCCGCCGCATGGCAGGCACTGGCAACGGTGTTCGGGATGTCATGAAACTTGAGATCAAGGAAGACATCATGGCCACGCGCAACCAGTTGCTCGACCAGCTGCGGTCCGGCGCGGGTAAACAGTTCCTTGCCGACCTTGAGCCGGCATGCGCCGGGCTCTATCCGGTCGACCAGTGCCAGTGCGGAACGCGCATCCGGAAAATCCAGTGCGACAATGATTCGTGAGTTGCTTGTTATGGACATGAAGTTATCGGTTCCTGTGGGCCACCCGGCTATTCACCTTCGACGCCGTGAATCGGTTTGATGCTGTTCCAGTGCTTGCAACCCGGACACTGCCAGTGCAGGGTCTTGCCGGTAAAACCACAATCATTGCACTTGTAGACCGGCTTGTTCTCCAGCAACTGGTCAGTCATGTTCTTCAGAATAAGCAGGTTATCACGTGCGCTGCCGCTGCAGCCGGACAGGTTGAGATCGATAAAGCGCGCCAGTCCACGCACCGATGGCCGCTTGCCCAGCTCACCGGCAATATAATCTGCTGCCTGCTGATCACCCTGCTCGCGGCTGATGATCCCGGCCAGCGCCAGCACCGGGGATATCCCGGCATACTGCGAAATTGATTTCTGCAGGTACGGGATCATGGCATGCGTGCTGTTCAACGCTGCATGACATTCCTCCATGTCATCCAGGATCTCTGGCAACAGCTCGATATCACGACCCACGACCTGTTCGTATGCGGTCAAGGCCGCCTGGTAGTCGCCCTTCTGCCGGGCGATCTGGCCACGGATCAGGCTGGCGCGTGCGCAGTGCGGATTATACTCACTGGCCTTGTCCAGCAGGCGCAGGGCCTCATCGATTTTCACACGGGCTCGCGCATTCTCGGCCAGCTCACAATAAAACTGGGCGATCACCGCGCGTGCAGACTGCTCACCGACAAACCCCATCTGCTCGGCAATCGCGATCGCATTGCCCCAGTCCTTCTCCTGCTGGTAAATATCCAGCAGCAACGGCAGCACGCTGGACAGATGTACGTTGGATTCGATGAGTTCGCGGAACAGGCCCTCGGCACGGTCGAACAGGCCGGCCTTCATATAATCCTGGCCGAGTTCCAGCAGGGCATCTGTGCGTTGTTCATTACTCAGGTTGGTGCGTGCCACCAGGTTCTGGTGGATGCGTATCGCGCGGTCGACCTCGCCTCGCTTGCGAAACAGGTTGCCCAGTGCAAGGTACGTCTCGACGGTGTCACTGTTGACTTCCAGCATACGGATAAACACATCGATGGCCTTGTCCTGCTGTTCGTTAAGCAGGTAATTAAGACCCTTGATGTACTCGGAGCCGAGCATGGAGTCTGCGCAGCTGCCAGCCTTGCCTGCGGACCGCGCGGCCACGAGCCAGCCACCCAGGGCAGCAATCGGCAGCAGCAACCAGAACCAGCTTTCCATCAGCGGATGACTGCCACGCAAGAGGGTAACGAAAAGAAAGGCCACGCAGGGGACAGGCCCTGCATGGCGGGTAACAAGTGACAGAAAGAATCGAACTGATTCATGTTAATTGTCCGTCACGTCGGCCTGCTGGCCGGCGTGACGGATATCCTGAGAGGGACAAATACAGGTTTGAACCGGGCGCAGACGTCAGTCTGCCGCGCCAGCGTCATGGCCTGTCTGCTTTACAGCTCTTTTTCCCTTGCCAGTCCGGCATTGACCCTTTCCCTGAGCTCCTTGCCAGGTTTGAAATGCGGCACATACTTGGCGGCCAGGGCAACAGACTCACCCGTCTTGGGGTTTCTGCCGATCCGCGGTGGTCGGTAATGCAACGAAAAGCTGCCGAACCCGCGGATTTCAATACGCTGGCCTGTTGCCAGCGCCCAGCTCATTTGCTCAAGCAAACTCTTGACGGCCAGTTCGACATCCTTGTAATTCAGATGCCCGTTCTTTGCCGACAGCGCCTCAATTAATTCAGACTTTGTCATTTTTTCCACCATCACGGATTAGTGTTTCCGCTCCAGTAAACCCCAACATATAAGCCATTGCCCCCTCCAGGTTACAAACTAATCCTCGTCCCCACTCAAGTGCTTCTTAAGCACGTCACCAAGACTGGTGGTTGCTTCCGACGTGCTGGAGCCATAATCCTGCATCATGGTCGCCTCGTCTTCCGTATCCTTGGCCTTCACAGACAGCATGATGGCCCGGCTCTTGCGGTCCACACCCATGAACTTGGCCTCAATCTCGTCACCAACGCTGAGCAGGGTGCGTGCATCCTCGATGCGATCACGCGACAGTTCGGAAGCGCGCAACGTACCATCGATACCGTCACCCAGGTCAATTATCGCCGCCTTGGCGTCGACTTCCTTTACGGTTCCCTTAACAATGCTGCCCTTGCTGTGCTCCGCGACAAAATTGGAGAACGGATCTTTTTCCAGCTGCTTGATGCCGAGTGAAATACGCTCGCGCTCCGGGTCAACCGACAGCACCACGGCCTCAATCTCGTCACCCTTGGTGAACATGCGCACGGCCTCTTCGCCCGGCTCGTGCCAGGAGATATCGGACAGGTGTACCAGGCCGTCGATTTCACCATTCAGGCCGATGAAAATGCCGAAGTCGGTAATCGACTTGATGGTGCCCTTAACCAGGTCACCCTTGTTGTGGGTGGCACCGAACTCGTCCCACGGATTCGGGTAGCAGTGCTTGATGCCGAGCGAGATGCGGCGACGTTCTTCATCGATATCCAGCACCATGACTTCCACTTCCTGGCCTACGTGTACCATCTTGGATGGATTGACGTTCTTGTTGGTCCAGTCCATTTCAGACACATGCACCAGGCCTTCCACACCTTCCTCGATCTCAACGAAACAACCGTAGTCAGCGATGTTGGTGATCTTGCCAAACAGGCGTGAACTGGCCGGGTAACGACGTGCCAGATCGGCCCACGGATCCTGACCAAGCTGTTTCATACCCAGTGACACGCGGTTGCGTTCGCGATCGAACTTGAGCACCTTGACCTCAATTTCATCGCCGACATTGACGAT
>JAOUBY010000015.1 GCA_029860045.1 Gammaproteobacteria bacterium
TGGAACAATTCGAGATCGTCAATACCACGATCGACTACCAGGCGCCGGACCTGCGGCTGGAAACGCGGCTGGATGAGCTGACCTTGAAAGGCATCAGGACATGGGCAACGGATGAGGCCCCGCTGAAGCTCGCAGGGGCCCTGAACGGAGCAGGCGTACGGCTGGATGGTGCCTTGCCGCCGCTCTCACAGGGGTTTGGTTACCGTGGCAGCGTGCAGGTGAGTGCGCTTGAGTTGGCAGCATTTGCAACACTGGCACAGGCGGCGGTTGGCGAACTCGCGGGACGTGTGAACGTCGATACGCAGCTTGATCTGTTGCAACTTGAGGACGAGCCATTGCGGGTGTCCCTGTCGGGCATGATTCGCACCGAGGCATTGCGCTTTACACAGGCAGGAAATCGCGTGGCGCTGGGCAGCCTGCAATGGGATGGTGATACGGCCGTGACCCTGGCAGATACACCAAGTGTCAGCGCGAGCGGGCAGCTGCAATCCGGACAGCTGGCCTGGGATGTCGAGGGTAATGAGCTGCAAATGGCGCGCATCGAGACGGTGGAAGTCGGCGGGATTGAATTGCAGGAAAGCGGCGAGCTGGCATTAAAAGACATCGGGGTGCGCAGTATTGCACTGGCGCAAGCGGACAAGCCGGACAGTCGTGCATTGTTTTCCGCCGCCGCGGTCAACCTGGACAGCCTGCAACTGGCTGATGGCAACACCGTGCTGGGCAAGTTGCAGGGCGAGGATGTCGTCACATTGCTGCGCCGCGGGTCGGACGGGACGTGGGAGGTCGTGAAACTGGTCGACAGTCTGCGCCCCGAACAGGAAGCGGATTCCGTCGCGACGGAAGAAGAGCCCACGGATCAACCGGCAGGCCAGATTCGCCTCGACGAAGTGCGCATCAGCGGTAAAAGTACCATCGAGGTGCGCGATGCCACCGTCAAGCCGGCATTCAGCAGCCGCCTGTCACTGGACCAGGCAGTGATTGGCAACATCGATTCCATGCAGCCTGCGCAGGACAGTCCGGTGACGATCAAGGCGCGCACCGGCAAGCACAGCAAGATCAGCGTCAAGGGCACGATCAGACCGTTTGCCGAGCGGCCGACCCTGAAGCTGGAGAATCACCTGGAGGCCATCGCGCTGACCGATATCTCGCCCTATACCGTTGCCACGCTGGGCTATGCGCTGAAGAGCGGCCACCTGGATGCGGACGCAGACGTTCGCATCGATGCCGGCAAGCTGGCAGTAGAAAACAAGCTGACGCTGCGGGGGCTGGAGGTCGAGGCGGTGGACAACACGGCGCGTGAACAACTCGACCAGCAGTTGTCCCTGCCGCTGGGTACCGCACTCAACATGTTGCGCGACAAGCACGACACCATTTCCCTGGACCTGCCGGTCAGCGGAGATATCGACAGCCCGGATTTTGATGTCAGTGACGTGGTGAATACCGCGGTAAGCAAGGCGCTGAAGAAGGGCTCGATGACCTACCTGAAACTGGCCCTGCAACCCTACGGCGCGCTGATTACCCTGGCAGAACTGGCCGGCGAGGCCGCCAGCAAGGTACGCCTTGATCCTGTCGTGTTCGATCCCGGTGCTGCGCTGCGGCCCGAGACCAGCACGGAGTTCCTGGGCAAGGTGGCCGGTATCCTGGCCAACCGTCCGGAGCTGAACATCAAGATCTGTGGCGTGGCCAACGAGAGTGACCGCGCCACGCTGTCAATACAGGCAACGGCAGCCGCGGTTGCCGCCGCAAAGCCTGCTGACAAGAAGAAGGATGCAGCAGCACCGGTTGAGCCGGTTGCCATAAGCGACGAGCAGCTACTGGCGCTGGGCGTCGAACGGGCCGGGGCCATTACCGACTACCTGGTCAGTGCGCATGCGGTCACCGCCAGCCGGCTGGTGGCCTGCCAGCCGGTTATCGACAGCACAGTGGAGAGCCGACCGCGGGTGGATCTGCTGATTTAAAAACAAGCATCCCGGCCAGGCCGCAAAGAAAAACAAAAATTATTGCCACAGAGGGCATTACAATAACTTCACGTCGTTCCCGCGCAGGCGAGGGCTCAGCCTCAAACGAGGAATAGATAGCCAAACGAAATGACTTATTTTCCCGTGGTCCGGCAATATCAATGCCGGAAAGGATGTTGAATGTGAGAACGATATGCGCAATCGGTGGTATGACAACCATAGCTCTGGCGATGACAGGCTGTGTATCAACAGGTGCCAGCAATGTCTATTTCCTTGGCTTAAACGAGCACGCGGAACCCACACCAAGGACCGTTGAGGGCAATATGAACTACGTGGGCTACTCCAGGGAATACGAGAAAGACGACTGGGGTTTTGAAAACGGTGTAAATACCTATGAAGATTCCTACGGCCAGCAGAGCTACACGATTTTCTCCAGGGTCTCCCATAAACAGTACCAGACAAAATATGTCGTACCCGTTGTGTCATTCAATTGTTCCTATAAGGGGAGAAGCTACGAAAATGACTCGATGAAGCTGATTTGCACTCCGCCGGTAAGTTTCAGGGTGGGTGGCGAGAAGGGTTTTTTTGCCCACATTACGCCTGTACCAAAACTTGGTAATTTGACGAACGGTTTCATCATGGCGGAAATTGGCTACAGATTCCGGAAGAAAGCTGATTAAATCTCTGATGTCATTCTCGCCCCCGCCTTCGCGGGGACAGGCTCCGGCGGGAATCCAGTCCTTGTATATCAATTGATTTGATGTAGAGGCAGACTGCATTAGCGATTCTTTCCCGAAAAACCATCGCGCCTGCAAGGCGCTCCTACAGGTTTTACTTACGTCCGTAGGACGCGCCTTGCAGGCGCGATAATTAATGAGAAATGGCCAGGGTCTTTGTGTTTTAAATGTGCCGGTGTGCGCCGGCGCGAGATTGATTCATCGCCCGGAAACAATCACTGCCTTGCGTAGCGTCGCTGCACGTAGTCATCCACGATCTGCTGGAATTCTGCGGCAATGTTGTCGCCCTTCAGGGTGACGGTCTTTTCGCCGTCGACATAGACCGGTGCAACCGGGACCTCGCCGGTGCCCGGCAGGCTGATGCCGATGTCGGCGTGCTTGCTCTCGCCGGGACCGTTCACCACGCAGCCCATTACGGCAACCTTCATCGCCTCGACGCCGGGATAGTGCTGGCGCCATTGCGGCATCCGTTCACGCAGGTGTGACTGGATGTCCTGTGCCAGTTGCTGGAAATAGGAACTGGTGGTGCGTCCGCAACCGGGGCAGGCGATCACCGCCGGGATGAAATGGCGCAGGCCCATGGACTGCAGCAGTTCCTGTGCAACGATCACCTCGCGGCTGCGGTCACCGCCGGGTTCCGGGGTGAGTGAGATGCGGATGGTGTCACCGATGCCTTCCTGCAGCAGCACCGCCAGTGCCGCGGTAGATGCCACGATGCCCCTGGAACCCATGCCGGCCTCGGTGAGCCCGAGGTGCAGTGCATAGTCGCTCTGTGCCGACAGCATGCGGTACACTGCGATCAGGTCCTGCACGCCGCTCATCTTGGCAGACAGTATGATGTGGTCGCGTGGCAGGCCCAGCGTCTCGGCCTGGGCGGCACTTTCCAGTGCCGAGGTCACCATGATTTCATGCATGATGGCGCTCGCATCCAGCGGCTCGGCCCGTTTCGAGTTGTCATCCATCAGCCGCGCCACCAGCGCCTGGTCCAGGCTGCCCCAGTTGACGCCGATGCGTACCGGTTTGTCGTACTGGCAGGCCGTCTCCACCATTTGCGCAAACTGCTCGTCACGTTTCTTCCCGCGCCCGACATTGCCGGGGTTGATGCGGTACTTGGCCAGCGCCTGCGCGCAGTCCGGGTATTTGGTCAGCAGTTTGTGACCATTGAAATGGAAGTCGCCGACCAGTGGCACGCTCTCGTCCGCCTGTGCCAGTTGCTCGACAATATCCGGCACCGCGCGTGCGGCTGCCTCCGAGTTGACCGTGATGCGCACCAGCTCGGAACCGGCCTGGGCCAGTTCGCGCACCTGCTGCACGGTGGCCTCGATGTCGGCGGTATCCGTATTGGTCATGGATTGCACCACCACCGGCGCATTGCCGCCGATAGTGATATTCCCTGCCCGGACGGGCACGGAATGACGAAAATGGATTGAGTGTTCTGTTATGGGCATGGCCATCAACCGGGTCAGGGGATGACTATGATAATCGATATTGTTCCGCTATACCCGCGTACTGTATAAATTGAGGATCCGGGCGCCGGGAATGGATAAATTGCCTTGTAAACAACGATATATAAAACCCTTGCATTAGCAGGATTACTGGATACAATTACAGTCACTGTATAGATAACCAGTACGGGACTATGACACAGGACACGTTGACCACACGGCAGGCCGAAATCCTCGAACTGATACGTAGCTATGTAGCCGAAGAGGGTTGCCCGCCCACCCGCGCCGAAATTGCCGATACCCTTGGCTTTCGTTCCCCGAATGCCGCGGAGGACCACCTCCGCGCACTGGAACGCAAGGGTGCCATCGAACTGATACCCGGTTCGTCGCGCGGGATTCGCCTCCTTGAAGAGGACTATGGCCTGCCGGTGGTCGGGCGTGTAGCCGCAGGTGATCCGATCCTGGCGGAGCAGAATATCGAGGATTACTGCCAGGTCGATGCGGATACCTTTCACCCGGTTGCGGACTACCTGCTGCGTGTCCGGGGCGACAGCATGCGCGATGTCGGTATTCTCAACGGAGACCTGCTGGCCGTGCACCGTACCGCGCGAGCAGAGAGTGGACAGATCGTGGTGGCGCGGCTGGAGGATGAAGTGACCGTCAAGCGTTTCCGGCAACGCGGGGCGGTAGTGCGCCTGATGCCGGAGAACCCGGATTACGAACCGATTCGTGTCGACCTGCGGGAACAGGACCTGGTTATTGAAGGCCTCGCGGTCGGCGTACTGCGCAAGGAGATCAAATGATGAATACTGCACCGAAGCTGCATCACCTGAATGCCTGGGACAGGCCATCCAGCAAGCCGACATCACGCATCGCCAGCACCGGCAGGGCAGCACTGGATGAAATGCTGCCAGACGGCGGCTGGCCAAAGCACGGCGTGGTGGAGATCATCGTGCCGGATGACCATGCCGGTGCGATTGACCTGGTACTGCCGGCGCTGCGGCAGCTTGCACGCCAGGGGCGCTGGATTGCCATGGTGACGCCACCGCTGCCAGCGCGCAGCAGCCTGTTCACCGACGCGGTGATCAATGCCAACAAGGTGCTGCAGGTGAATCCGCATCCCGGTCGCAGCGCACTGTGGACGGTGGAGTCGATGCTGGAGACGGGTGACTGCGCCGCGGTGCTGGCGTGGCCCGGTTGTGACACCGAGTTGATGGACAAGCGCCTGCAGATGGCAGCCGTCAGGGGCAAGAGCCTGTGCGTGCTGTTTCGTTCCGAAAGCCATGCCGGTTGTCGTTCCGCTGTGGATGTCCGGTTGCGGCTGGAAGTCAGTGAGGCGGGCAGGGCGATTTACCGGCTCAACAGCCAGGGCAGGACGCTGTCAGGTACCACGCTGTAGGGCGATCCCGGTGACGGGCAGCTTCCTTCTTTCTGCATAGTCCTGCTGTTCCGATCCTGGCCGTTTGCCCGATGGCCAGGTGTAGCGGTTCCCTCCGTGCCACTGTCCCGGCTGCAGCGGTCATGTGGCATTCTCTCCTGCTAAAGGTCTGATATTTAAGCTGCCTTGATCCAGATCATCTCGGTATGAAAGACCTTCTGCTAGCCTGTGAAAGAGTAGTAGATGAAACCGGGTTAATTGACGCATCTCCCGGGGTGGTCTAGTTATTTAATAACTAAAGATCAGCCATTCCGGCTTGCACGGAGGAGAGAAATGATGAGATCACACAGCCTGGCTGTCCTGGCGGTATGCAGTCTGCTTGCCGCGCCAGCAATAGCCGATGACGATTTCACGGGCCGCAGTATCGGCTCTGCCTGTTTCGGTTGTCACGGTGCCGCCGGCGCCAATAGAACCAGCATCCCCCCGATTATTCAAGGCGTACCTGCAGACTACATCGAGTCAGCGATGCAGGCATACCGCGACGGCAGCCGGCCGTCCACCATCATGGGGCGGATTGCGAAGGGCTACACGGACGCGGAGATTACCGCCATGGCCAACTACATTTCCAGCCAGGGAGGGAACTGATCATGTCCGGTTTCAGCAGAAGAAAATTCCTCAAGACGGCCGGTGTCGTGCCGGCTGCATCCCTTGCCAGTGCGGGCATCCTGCTGTCGGCCTGTGACGACAAGGCCGGCAACAAGGCTGTCATGACAGAAACGCCTGTGCCGGCGACCGCAGCGGAAACCACCGCAACTCAGAAAGGCAGTGCAGGGGTGGTGGTGATTGGTGGCGGCTTTGGCGGAGCAACTGCGGCGCGCTACCTGCGTCAGTTTGCCCCTGAAATAAATGTCACGCTGATCGAGCCGAAGCATCAGTTTGTCACCTGTCCGGCCAGTAACTGGGTACTGGGCGGTGAACGCACACAGAGCTTCATTACCCATGGCTATAACAACCTGCGTGACCGGCATGGCGTCAACGTAGTACATGACCGGGTCACGAGTATCGATCCCGATGCGCGCAAGGTCACACTGCAGGGCGGCGATACGCTTGACTATGAGCGCCTGATTGTTTCGCCGGGTATTGATTTCCGCGCTAACGTGGAAGGTTACGATGCCGCGGCCATGGAGGCCATGCCGCATGCCTGGCATGGCGGTCCGCAGACCGCGTTGTTGCGCAAGCAACTGGAGGCGATGCCGGACGGGGGTACCGTTATCATGGCGCCGCCGCCCAATCCATTCCGTTGCCCGCCGGGTCCACCCGAGCGCGCCAGCATGATTGCGCACTACCTGAAGAAGTACAAACCGAAGTCCAAGGTGCTGATCCTCGATGCCAAGGACAAATTCTCCAAGCAGGGATTGTTCATCGAGGGCTGGAAGCAGCACTACGGCTACGGCACTGATAACGCGATGATCGAATGGGTCCCGGCATCCAGCGACGGCGTGGTCGAAGCGGTTGATGTGGCCGGCATGCAGGTCAAGACCGGCTTCGGCATGCAAAAGGGTGATGTCATCAATATCATCCCGGCCCAACAGGCGGGTGCGATTGCCGCACAGACCGGGCTGACCGATGACAGTGGCTGGTGCCCGGTGGATCACCAGACCTGGGAATCCACCATTCATAGCAAGATTCACGTGATCGGTGATGCGGCGATCCAGAGTCCATTGCCCAAGTCAGGCTATGCCGCCAATTCCGAGGCCAAGGTGTGTGCCGCCAACGTGGTGCAGCTGCTCAGGGGCAATGCGCCCATTGATCCGCACTGGATCAATACCTGCTACAGTCTGATCACGCCTGAGCATGGTATTTCGGTCTCCATGGTCTATGACCTGGTGGATGGCAAGGTTGCCAAGGCCGAGGGTTCCGGCGGCGTCAGCACCTCCGACGACCCGACGGGCCGCGCGCTGGAGGCTGCCTATGCCGTCGACTGGTACCGCAATATCACCTACGATATTTTCGGGTAGGTCGGTCGTACTGTGGTGCCAGGCAGCCGCGAACCGGCCGGTTCGCGGCTGTTTTGTTTTGGGCAGAGTTGCAGCGTGTCTGCTGCTCAGCGTGTCTTCGGCGTCAGTGCGCAGCCGGCAAAGTCAATACCGGCCCAATGGCTTTCCATGAAGTTGCGGATATTCTGGTGACTGCCGGCATCCGGGTGCTGCAATACATCCTCGCGGTAATAACGTCCAAAACAGGCCAGCGTTTCTTCTACCGTCAGCTTCTGTAACTGCGCAAAGGCAAACAGTTTGCAGGAACCGGAATTCTGACCGGGGGCGTTGACCAGTGCGCCGTTCTGAAACGCGACCGGGGTGAAGTCGTACAGTGCTTCGATCACCGCCATGGTGGTGTCGAATTCAAGCTGTTCCGGGTTGTGCCGGAGTTGCTGCAGGAAGGCGTCGAGCGGCATCGGGCCGGACAGGCGTCAGTGCGGTCGTGCGCCGGACTGAATGGCAATCAGATCGTCGAAGCGTTTGATCAGTTCCAGCAGGCCGGTGGTCGGCGGGGCATCCTTGCGCAGGTACTCCTGTGCGTAGATGAGAATGCCGCTCTTCACCGGCAGTGGCCTGGAATCCTCCAGGATCTCTTTCATGCGCGGCAGGAACACCCACTGCAGCCACTGCTCGAAGCGCAGCGTGTCGATGCAGAACGGCTGTTCGCTACCCAGGGCGTCGGCCGGTGGGCGGTCCTGGTCCCACATGCCGTGGGTGCGCAGGGTGGCTTCAACCTCCAGCAGGACGTCGGCAATGCGATTCGGGATATCGTGCATGGCGGCATTATACCGGCGCTGATTGGCGGTTAAAGTGCAGGGTTGCCGGGTCCGGCCGGCTGCCCGGGGCGCCAGAATGCCGGCTTTGTGGCGGGATTAGCTTGAAATGGCCAGAAATAACACCATATTCATGGAATTATGGCCGCATTCGTTTATAATTTCGCCGCGTCGTTTTGAGCGCAACAGCAGTATTTGCATGCATGAATGCCCGGGAATCAGTATCAGCCGCGCCGGATTACCCGGGTTGTGGTCGCGGGGCGCTTGTCGATTTAACGAATTAACTAACCGAGTAGCAGGACATGACTGATTTAACCAAGTACAGAAACATTGGCATCTTCGCACACGTGGATGCCGGCAAGACCACGACCACGGAACGAATTCTCAAGCTGACCGGCAAGATCCACAAGACCGGTGAAGTGCACGATGGCGAGGCAACCACCGACTTCATGGAGCAGGAACAGGAGCGCGGCATTACCATTCAGTCCGCTGCCACCAGCTGTGAGTGGAACGAGCACCGCCTGAATATCATCGACACCCCCGGACACGTCGACTTCACCATCGAGGTGTACCGTTCGCTGAAGGTGCTGGACGGCGGCATCGGCGTGTTCTGCGGTTCCGGCGGCGTGGAGCCGCAGTCCGAGACCAACTGGCGTTATGCCAACGAGTCGGAAGTCGCGCGCGTCATTTTCGTCAACAAGCTAGACCGCATGGGCGCCGACTTCTACCGCGTGGTCAAGCAGGTAGAGGATGTGCTGGCTGCCACCCCGCTGGTGATGGTGTTGCCGATCGGTATCGAGGACGACTTCACGGGTGTCGTCGACCTGCTGAGCCGCAAGGCCTATATCTGGGATGACTCCGGCGACCCGGCTGCCTACAAGGTTGAGGAGCCGCCGGCAGACATGGCCGACAAGGTTGAGGAATGGCGCGAGAAACTGATCGAGACCGCCGTCGAGCAGGATGATGATCTGCTGGAGAAGTACCTGGACGGCGAGGAGCCCTCTATCGAGGACCTCAAGAGCTGCATCCGCAAGGGCACCATCGGGCTGGATTTCTTCCCGACCTACTGCGGTTCCGCATTCAAGAACAAGGGCATTCAGCTGGTGCTGGACGCTTCCGTGGACTTCCTGCCGAATCCAACCGAGGTCAAGCCGCAGCCGGAAGTCGACCTGGAAGGTAACGAGACCGGTGAAATGGCCGTCGTTGATCCGGACAGGCCGCTGCGCGCGCTGGCGTTCAAGATCATGGACGACCGCTTCGGTGCGCTGACCTTTATCCGCATCTATTCCGGTCGCCTCGACAAGGGCATGACCGTGCTCAACACCTTTACCGGCAAGACCGAGCGTATTGGCCGCATCGTCGAGATGCACGCCGACTCGCGCGAGGAACTGGACAGTGCGCAGGCCGGTGACATTGTCGCCGTGATCGGCATGAAGAACGTGCAGACCGGTCATACCCTGTGTGATCCGAAACAGCCGGCCACGCTGGAACCGATGGTGTTCCCGGACCCGGTGATTTCAATCGCCGTGTCACCCAACGACAAGGCCGCTGCCGAGAAGATGGGTATCGCACTCGGCAAGATGATCAAGGAAGACCCGTCATTCCACATGGAGACCGACGAGGACAGTGGCGAGACCATCCTCAAGGGCATGGGCGAGCTGCACCTCGATATCAAGATCGACATCCTCAGGCGTACGCACGGCATCGATGTGACCGTCGGCAAGCCGCAGGTGGCCTACCGCGAGACCATCACGCAGCGCGTGGAAGACGTCTACACCCACAAGAAGCAGACCGGTGGCTCCGGTCAGTTCGCCAAGATCGAATACACCATCGAGCCTGGTGAGCCGGGCAGTGGCTACGAGTTCGAGTCGGTGGTCACCGGCGGTAGCGTGCCACGTGAATTCTGGCCGGCCGTGGACAAGGGCTTCAAGAAGAGCATGGTGAGGGGCGTACTCGCCGGCTTCCCGTGTCTCGACTTCAAGGTGACGCTGACAGACGGTAGTTACCACCCGGTTGATTCATCCGCCGTGGCCTATGAACTGGCCTCCGCTGCCGCGTACCGCCAGACTATGCCGAATGCCGGCCCGCAGCTGATGGAGCCGATCATGAAGGTGGATGTGTACACGCCGGAAGATCATGTCGGTGACGTGATCGGTGACCTCAACCGCCGTCGCGGTATGATCAAGTCACAGGAGGCGGGTGCCACCAGCGTACAGATCAAGGCCGAGTGTCCGCTCAGCCAGATGTTCGGTTACATCGGCGACCTGCGCACCATGACCTCCGGTCGTGGCCAGTTTTCCATGGAGTTCCTGCACTACATGCCATGTCCGCGCAACGTCGCGGAAGAGGTCATCAAGGAAACCAAGGAACGCGAGATGGCGAAGAAGTAATTACCGCTTAAAACGGGTAATGAGAAGGGGCGGTTTTACCGCCCCTTTTTTATTGCCTGGAGAAAACTGTCTCGCGCCAAGAAGCAAAGGCGCGAAGAAACATAAAATGGCTGTAGGAGCGCTTCGCAAGCGCGATCTTTTAATTATTAGCCGCTGAGCGCACAGAGAAAAGAGGTGTAGTCTGTCTCTAATTATTCTTTATCCTAACGGCTGAGGCCAGCGGCGGCGAAGCCGTCCGCCTGGGGCGATTTGTTAGGCAACGATAGCTCATTCATTCTCTGTGGGTTTAGAAACGCCAGTGAACTTGAAAATGAGTTTGCTTAGGTACCTTTCAGTCGGACGAAAAACATACGCTGCTGCAGCAGGCATAATAGTGAAGAAAAACCTCTCTTCATTGTCCTCTGCGGCAAATAGTACCAATACAACGATAAGGGCAATCGTGATTAGCGCATACATTGCCCAAGCTCGTTTAAGATAGGATTGATATTTACCGTTTGGAATGTTTGTCATAATGTGTAATACATAGTGCCGCTTATCGTAAATTCGACTCTACAAAATATAATGGCTTTAAATACCTTTTAATTTCCTAACTACCATTAGGCGAACGAATGCTCGTTTTGAAAAGGATATTGATTGACCATAACAGACAGTCGCCTTTTCCAGGACATATTCATACACCATACGTCGCCATCCATGCAAATTATTCATACATGGTGGGGCGTGTTCGGGCTGGGTTCCCGCCTCCGCGGGAACGACGTGATTCGTTTAGCCTATGTGCCCTATCTGGTGGTTCTTTAAAAAGATCGCGGATGAGATCCGCTCCTACAGGTATATTTTTACTCCGCTTCGCCGCGTCGTACGGCATTGGCATAATCCTGGTACAGCACGCTCATGCGTTGCCACAGCGGGCCGGGGCTGCCGGTGCCGACGGGTTTGTCGTCGATGCTGGTGACGGGGGAGATTTCGCGTGTGGAACTGGTCAGCCATACCTCGTCGGCGTCGAACAGTTCGTCCTCGTGGATGTCGGCCTCGCGGAACGGGATGGCGTTATTGGCCGCCAGTTCCAGGATCAGGTCGCGGGTGATGCCGGGCAGCAGGGCGCTGCTGTTGGGCGGGGTGATCACGATGCCGTTTTTCACGATGAACAGGTTGCTGGCGGCGCCCTCGATGGCATAGCCCGCGTTGATCAGGATGGCCTCCGCGCTGCCGGCCTCGACCGCCTGCTGGCGTAGCATGACGTTGGGCAGCAGGGTGATGGCCTTGATGTTGCACAGCTTCCAGCGGATGTCCGGCAGGGTAATGGCCGTTACGCCGGTCTCCTTGCTGAGGTCGCGTGCGCCCGGCATGGGTGAACTCATGGCAAATGCGGTGGGCTTGATGTTATCGGGGAAGGCGTGGTCGCGTTTCTTGTCGGCGCCACGCGTGACCTTCAGGTACACGGCCTGGTCGCTGCCTTCATTGCGCGCGACCAGTTCGTTCAGGACGGCTTCCCATTTTTCATGTGTGAGCGGGTTGGTGATGCGTACCCCGGACAGGCTGTTATCCAGCCGTTTCATGTGATGTGCGAGCCGGAACAGGCGGCCGCCGTAGACCGGGATGACCTCGTATACGCCGTCACCAAACAGGAAGCCGCGGTCGAGCACGGAGACATGCGCTTCTTCCAGTGGCAGGAAAACGCCATTCAGCCAGGCGGTGGGCATGTTGGCTCCGGGTTACTCGAAGTAGAGCAGTGCTTCGTCGGTAATGCGCTGCCAGAACGAGCCTTCAGCCACACCCTGCAGGCTGACCAGGGGCTGTTCGGCGACCACGTCATCGTCCAGTCTGACCTGCACGCTGCCCAGCGCGGTGCCTTCTGCAACCGGTGCCATGATGCGGTTGTCGATCTTCATCGAGGCATCGAGCGCATCATAGCGACCGCGTGGAATGGTCACATACAACACCCGGTTCAGCCCGAGCGTGACGGAGTCGGTGCTGCCCTTCCAGATGCGCGATGAGGCCAGCGAGGTGCCGGCTTCGTAGAGTTTGTGCGTCTCGAAGAAACGGAAGCCGTAGTTGAGCAGGGCCTGGCTGGCATTGATGCGCTCGCTGGCACTGTCGGTACCGAGCACCACGGTAATCAGGCGCATGCCGTCCTTTGCGGCCGAGGTAACCAGGCAGTAACCGGCGGAATCGGTAAAGCCGGTCTTGACGCCGTCGACCGAGGCGTCCTTCCAGAGCAGCTTGTTGCGATTCTGCTGGGTAATCTCGTTGAAGGTGAATTCCTTCTGCGAGTACCACTTGTAGTATTCCGGGTAGTTGCGGATGACCGTCGCGGCGAGGTTGGCAATGTCCCTGGCAGTCATGTAGTGATCAGCGCCAGGCAGGCCGGTCGAGTTTATAAAATGGCTGCCGGTCAGTCCGAGGTCTTCCGCGTGTCGGTTCATCAGCGCGGCGAAGGTTTCCTCGCTGCCGGCAACAAACTCGGCCAGCGCGATGGTGGCATCGTTGCCGGATTGCACGATCATGCCCTGTAGCAGGTCTTCGACCGAAACCTGTTTGCCGACCTCGACAAACATGCGCGAGCCCGGCGTGCGCCAGGCCTTTTCGCTGATGGTGACCTTGTCACCGAGCGCAATCTTGCCGGCCTTCAACTCGTTGAAAATTACGTAGGCGGTCATCAGCTTGGTGATGCTGGCCGGTTCATAGGACTGGTCAGCGGCCTCGGAGGCGACGGCCCGGCCGCTGTTGAAATCCTGGATGATGAACGCCCTGGCGCCATTTGACGGGGCCTTGGGTATCGGCATGGAGGCCGCCGTGGGCGCGGCCTGTGTGATGCTGGTGACGATCAGGAGAGAGGCTGAAATAGCGAGATAAAACAGTCTGTTAAGCATAATTGTCCTGTTTGCTGTTAGGGCGCGGCGCGTGCCTGCATTGTCCGCATGTCAGTGCCGTTTTGCAACGGCGTGCGGTTACTTGACGTAGGAACGTGCTGCGCTGATCCCGAGTGGCTGGAGCGCCTGCGCGACCCGGTCGGCCTCGCCGTTATCGCTCAGTGGTCCGACCTGCACTTTATAGAATGTGCCCTGCTCAGTGCCGGCCTCGACAATTCGCACGGCACCCAGGTTCTGTGCCTGGATATTGTTGCGCATGCGTTCTGCATTATCGCGATTCTGGAATGCGCCGACCTGCAGGAACAGCTGGCTGTCAGTTGTGCTGGCCGGGATGTCCTGCTGTACCAGTAGCGGGGCATCTGCCGGTGCCGGGTCGGGCGCGCGCGGGTCGATGGCGCGCACTTCCACGCGGCCGGTGCCCTTGCCGAGGATACCCAGCCTGGAGGCGGCGGTGTATGACAGGTCGATGATGCGGCCGCCGTGGAACGGGCCACGGTCGTTCACCTTGACGATCACCGAGCGTCTATTGTCGAGGTTGGTGACCTCGACATAGGTGGGCAACGGCAGTGTCTTGTGCGCGGCCGTCATGGCGTACAGGTCATAGGGTTCGCCGCTGGATGTGCGCTTGCCATGGAACTTGGTGCCGTACCAGGAGGCCAGGCCGCTTTCCTGGTAGCCCTTGCTGGATGCCAGCGTGTGGTAGCGCTTGCCGAATACCACGTAGGACGTCGGGTTGCCATAACGGCTGCGCGGCTCCACTTTCGGGACCGCGTTGGGGACGCCGGATACGTCGCGTGGCCTGGCCGGCGCGTTATCGGATGGCTCGAACACCTTTTGGGTGGAGCAGCCGGTGAACCAGAGTGCGAGCGAAAGCCCGAGGACAATCAGCAGGACAGATGCGGGTTTGGAGGTTGTGATCATAACAGTCGGCTCACGGGTTCACTGTGCTGGCGACAACGGCTGGTTGTCAGGTCAGTCATTTGTTCCGTTGGCTGCTTCATACGCGGCACGAATTTCCTCGCTCAGCTGGTAGACCGCCATGGCATACAGCGGACTGTGATTGTAGCGCGTTATGACATAAAAGTTGTTGAAGCCAAGCCAGTATTCCGGTCCGTCCTGCTGGTCAAACTGTATCAGGGCCGCGGTCATTTCATCCGGCATTTTCTGCTGCGGCGTGATGCCCTCGTGGCGCAGCGCGTCCAGTACGGTGTTGGGCTTGTAACCGAGTTCCAGTACGGCCGGGTAGCTGTCGCCGCTGACCTCGGCGCGCGTCGCGACCGGCTGGCCTGTTTCCCAGCCGTGGGCACGGAAATAATTGGCGACACTGCCGATGATGTCGCGCGGGCTGTTCCACAGGTCGCGTTTGCCGTCCTTGTCAAAATCAACCGCATAGCGCCGGTAACTGCTGGGGATGAACTGGCCGTAACCCATGGCGCCGGCATAGGAACCGGTGGTTTCCATCAGGTCGATATCCTCTTCGCGTGCCAGTAGCAGGAACTGCTCCAGTTCGCCGGTGAAAAAACTGCTGCGCGGCGGGTAGTCAAATGCCAGCGTGGACAGCGCGTCAATGACGCGGTGGCGGCCGGTGTTGCCGCCGTAGCGGGTCTCAACGCCGATAATAGCGACGATAATCTGCGGATCGACACCGAGTTCCGCCTGTGCGTCGGTCAGCGTATCGGCATGTTTTTCCCAGAACGCGACACCCCCATCGATGCGGCTCCTGGTAAGGAAGATCTTCCGATATTCAAACCAGCGCAGTCGTTTCTCCGCCGGCTTGCGCATCAGTTCCAGGATGTCATCACGCCGTTTGGCCGCATCGAAGATGCCGGCAAGTTCTTCCCCGCTGAAGGCGTGTTCCTTCACCATCCGTTCGATGAAGGCATCTGCCTGCGGGTGCGAGTGGTAATCATCGCGCGCAGTGGCCAGCACCGTACTGCAGGCTGCCAGCAACGTCAGTAGTATGGAGCAGAAGACAGCCTTGATTGTGTGTAGCGACATGCAGTTTTCCCTTTATGCAAAACGCGCGTTGCGCGCAAGTATTTTACACCGAATGGCAAGTTCAGGTTGCCAGTAGTTTGCGGTGTGTCTGGATCGACATCAGGATACCAAATCCGGCCATCATGGTGACGATGGAGGTGCCGCCGTAACTGATCATCGGCAATGGCAGACCAACTACCGGCAGCAGTCCGGTGACCATGCCCGTGTTGACAATGAAATACACGCAAAAGGTCATCGACAGGCTGCCTGCGAGCATGCGCGTGTAGCTGTCCTGGGCCTGGATGGCAATCATCATGCCGCGCAGCACGATGAGGGCGTAGATGCCGAACAGCAGCAGGATGCCGAGGAAACCGAATTCCTCGCCGAGAACCGCGAAGATAAAGTCGGTGGATCGTTCCGGCAGAAAATCCAGGTGTGACTGGGTGCCATTCATCCAGCCCTTGCCGAACAGGCCGCCGGAGCCGATGGCGATCTTTGACTGGATGATGTGGTAACCGGAGCCGAGCGGATCGCTTTCCGGGTTGAGCAGGGTAATGACACGCTGACGTTGATAGTCATGCATGAAGTGCCAGATTACCGGTGTGGCGGCGGCCGTCAGGACCGAGAAAAAGGCCAGCAGCCGCCATTGCAGGCCGGCGAGGAACAGCACGAAGAAGCCGGAGCTGGCGATCAGCACGGCGGTGCCCAGGTCGGGCTGCTTGGCGATCATCGCCATGGGTACCGCGATCAGCACGGCTGCTGCCAGCAATTGCCAGCGATGCGGGGGCAGGCGTGCCTCCGCCAGGTACCAGGCAACCATCATGGGTACTGCCAGTTTCATTAATTCGGACGGCTGGAAGCGCACTATGTAGAGGTTCAGCCAGCGCTGTGCGCCACCACTGGTCTCGCCGCCGATTAGCACCGCGAGCAGGAACAGCACGCCGGTCATGAATGCCCATGGTGTCAGGCGCTGCAACAGGCGCGGCGGCACCTGGGCAATCACGAACATGCCGGAGAAGGCGATGCCGAGCCGGACCAGCTGGCGTTCGATGATCCCGGCATCGCCGCCACTGGCGCTATACAGCACGATCAGCCCGTAGCCGGCGACGGCGATCAGGGCAAGCAGCAGGGGCGCATCAATGTGCAGGCGGTATTGCCAGCCACGCTTGCTGGCGTCTGCGTGGTGACGGCCAAGCGCAATATTCATGGCGTTGGCTCCAGCAGGTAGGCATCCAGGATCTGGCGAGCAATCGGTGCGGCCACCGAGCCGCCGCTACCGCCGTTCTCCACGATCACGGCCACCGCGATTTTCGGTTCGTCGGCCGGTGCAAAGGCAATGAACAGTGCGTGGTCACGCAGTTTTTCATCAATGGTCTTGGCGTCGTATTTCTCCTCTTGCTTGAGGCCGAACACCTGTGCCGTGCCGGTCTTGCCGGCGATTTCATAGGGACTGTCGACGCCTATGCTGCGCGCCGTGCCGCGCTGGCTGTGCACCACGTCGATCATGGATTTTATGACATCGTCCCAGTGTTGCTGCTGGTTGATGGTAATGGTATCCAGCAGGCGCGGCGTGTGCGGTATCAGTGCCTGGCTGCTGGCCGCCTGTTCCGCGTAGACGATATTGGGTTGCAGCATGTGGCCTCCGTTTGCCAGCGCCGTCGTGGCAGCGGCCAGTTGCAGCGGGGTGACCAGGAAGAAGCCCTGTCCGATGCCGGTAATAATGGTCTCGCCGGGGAACCAGGGCTGGTCATGGCGGCGACGTTTCCAGTCGCGCGACGGTAGCAGGCCGCTCAGTTCACCCAGGATATCGATGCCGGTACTGCGACCAAAACCAAACTGGCCGAGGTAGCTGTGAATGTTGTCGATGCCAAGCGACAGCGCCAGGTCATAGAAATAGACATCGCAGGACTGCGTGATGGAGATGTTCAGGTTCACCGTGCCGTGACCGGCGCGTTTCCAGTCGCGGTACTTGCGGGAATTCCCGGGCAGCATGTAGAAGCCCGGGCAGTAGGTGCTGGAGTGTTCGGTGGTGACGCCCTGTTCCAGGCCGGCCAGTCCCATGAAGGGTTTCACGGTAGAGCCGGGCGGGTACTGGCCACGCAACGCACGATTGAACAGCGGTTGCCGGTCATTGTTTCTCAGGGCGTCGTAGGCGGCGTGATCGATGCCGTTTACAAACGGGTTCGGGTCATAGGTCGGTAGGCTGACAAAGGCGAGGATGTCGCCGTTGTCCGGGTCGATGGCGATGGCTGACCCGCTGTAGTCGCCGAAGGCCGCTTCCGCGGCCAGTTGGATGCGGGAATCCAGCGTCAGGTACAGGTTGCGTCCGGACACCGGTGCCTGCCTGTTGAGTACACGCAGTACGCGCCCCTGCGCGGTGGTTTCGACCTGTTGCAGGCCTACCGTGCCGTGTAGCAGCGATTCATAGGTCTTCTCGATGCCGATCTTGCCAACGTACGTGGTGCCGCGATAGTTCGAGGTGTCCAGCTCCTTTAATGCCTGTTCGTCTATGCGGCCGACGTAACCCAGTGCATGCGCGCCCAGCGTACCGTGCGGGTAATGGCGTGCCAGGCCGGCGGTGATGTCGACGCCCGGGAAGCGATGACGGTTGACGGAAAAGCGCGCTACCTCCTCGTCGCTGAGGTTTAACAGCAGCGGGATGGCCTCAAAACGTGGCTTGCGGGCCAGCAGTTGCTCGAAGCGACTGCGGTCGGATTCGCGAATCTCGATGATGTCGGCCAGTCCGTCCAGCGTGGCGGTCATGCTGTCGATCTGTTCCGGGGTGATTTCCAGTCGGTACGAGGGCAGGTTCTCGGCCAGCAGGATGCCGTTGCGGTCATAGATCAGGCCGCGATTGGGTACGATCGGTTGCAGCTTGACACGGTTGTCCTCGGACAGGGTGCGGTAATGGTCGTGTTCGATTACCTGCAGGTAGAGCAGGCGGCCAAACAGCACCAGGCACAACATGCCGCCCAGCACCAGCAGCACGACGGCCCGGTGCATGATCAGCCGGGACTCAAAAAAATGGTCCTTGAGCGTGAGCCGGCTTGGCACCTATTTGACCCGGAAACCGCGGCGGATGCCGCGTAGTGTGCTGTAGACCAGCGGCCAGATGAACATGCCAACGAGCGAGGGTGCCCAGAAATACCACGATACGCCGGGACGTCCGATAAAGCGGCTGACCCACAGTGCCATCAGCTGGTGCAGGATCAGCAACACCAGTACCGTGACGGCCTGTTGCAGTATCGGGAACAGGCGCACGCGCTGGTGAAACCGGATGGTGAGAAAGGCAACCACGGTGAGCGACAGGGCGTGTTGTCCCAGCACGGCGCCGGTCAGCAGATCGACCAGCAGGCCCGCGCACCAGCCACTCACAATGCCGACCCGCTCCGGCAGTGCCATGCACCAGTAAATCAGTACCAGGCCGACCCAGTCGGGGCGCAGGTAACGTGCCCACTCGGGCAGCGGCACGATGGTCAGTAACAGTGCCACGAAGAAGGTGAATACAATGACGCTGCCACCCTGGTGCCGTGCCAGCATCATTCGCCGTCCTCCGTCACTGCTGCATCGGTTTCTGCCTTGTCTGTGGGGCTCGCCGTGTCCGTGCTGGCCTGGTCAGCCTCCGTGGTTTCCGGCTCCAGGGTCGTTTCAGTGTTATCGAGCACCGTGGTTTCCGGCTCCAGGGTCGTTTCAGTGTTATCGAGCACCGTGGTTTCCGGCTCCAGGGTCATTTCAGTGTTATCGAGCACCGTGGTCTTGCCTGGCCAGACCAGCAGCACTTCACGGCTGCGATTGAGTTCCGCCAGCGGGGTGGCGGCGACGCGCGAGAAGGCATGCCCCGGGTCATGTTGCACCGCGGCGACCTCGGCGACCGGGTAACCGGGCGGGAAGTGGCCGCCGAGACCGGAGGTGATCAGCAGATCGCCCGGCTTGATATCGGCGTTGTTCGGGATGTAGGGCAGCTCAAGCCGGTTGATGGTGCCGCTGCCCAGTGCGATGGTGCGCAGGCCGTTGCGGTTCACCTGTACCGGGATAGCGTGCGAGGTGTCGGTAATCAGTATGGCGGTGGAGGTGTAGGGGCCGGCATGCACGATCTGGCCCATCACGCCGCTGGCATCCAGTAGCGGCTGTCCCTGGTAGATATCGTTCGCCTCACCCTTGTTGATCACGATCTGGTGCTTGTAAGGGTCAAGGTTGACCGACAGCAGCTCGGCGATCAGCACCTTTTCACCAACTTTGAAGGAGGAATCCAGCAATTCGCGCAGGCGTATATTTTCTGCCTCCAGCGCGGCCAGTTTCTGCAACTGCACTTCCTGCATCATGTGCTGGGTGCGCAGGCTCTCGTTGTCTTCCTGCAGACTGCGGCGTGATGACAGGGATTCGCTGAACCAGCCCGAGATGGATCCGGGCAATTCAATGCTTAGCTGGATGGGATAGACGACGACCGATAGCCCGGCGCGCAGCGATTCCAGGCTCTTGTACTTGTGGTCCATGACCATCAGTACCACGGACAGGGTGATGCACAGGATCAGCCGCGTGGTGATGGACGGGCCTTGTGTAAAGATAAGCTTGATCGGTCACCCCGGGATGTTGTGGTGTTGCGTCGCCGTTTGCGGCCGCTGCAAGCTGCTGACGCCTGTTACTCGACAGTGAATACGTCGCCGCCGCGTTCGTCAAACAGTTCCAGCGCACGGCCACCGCCACGTGCAACGCAGGTCAGCGGGTCGTCGGCGACCACCACCGGCAGGCCGGTTTCCTCCATCAGCAGCTTGTCGAGATCACGCAGCAGGGCGCCGCCGCCGGTCAGCACGATGCCGCGTTCGGCAACGTCCGCGCCCAGTTCCGGCGGGGTTTGCTCCAGTGCGGTCTTCACTGCACCGACGATGCCGGCCAGCGGTTCCTGCAGTGCCTCGAGGATCTCGTTGCTGTTCAGGGTGAAACTGCGCGGAATGCCCTGCGACAGGTTGCGACCCTTCACCTCCAGCTCGATGACTTCCTTGCCGGGGTAGGCGGAGCCGATTTCATGCTTGATACGTTCCGAGGTGGCTTCCCCGATCAGGGTGCCGTAGTTACGCCGCACATAGTTAATGATAGCGTCATCGAAACGGTCGCCGCCAATCCTGACGGAGGATGAATAGACAATACCATTCAATGAGATAACGGCTACTTCTGAGGTGCCACCTCCGATGTCCAGCACCATCGATCCGCGCGCCTCGTCCACCGGCATGCCGGCGCCGATGGCGGCCGCCATCGGTTCCTCGATCAGGTAGACATCGCGTGCGCCGGCGCCGGCAGCGGATTCGCGGATGGCACGCCGCTCCACCTGGGTGGAGCCGCACGGTACGCAAATCAGCACGCGCGGGCTTGGTTTGAAGAAGCGTGCCTCGTGCACCTTGTGGATGAAGTGCTGCAACATCTTCTCGGTAATGGTGAAGTCAGCGATCACGCCGTCCTTGAGTGGACGAATGGCGGTGATGTTCGCCGGGGTACGGCCGAGCATTGCCTTGGCCTCGAGGCCAACCGCGGCAATGCTCTTGGGTCCGCCCGGGCCACGGTCCTGGCGAATGGCTACCACCGAGGGTTCATTCAGGACGATGCCTTGTCCACGCACATAAATCAGTGTGTTAGCTGTGCCCAGGTCAATGGACAGGTCATTGGAAAACATCCCGAACAAGCTTTTAATCAACATGAATCCTGATCCGTGTGTGTCGGTCAAAATGGAAGCGGGTAATCTAGCAACGGGGAACGCCCGGGGCAAGGAAATAACAGGAAAATCGTCAGTTGAGGCCGTTTGTCGCGTCCAATCGAGTGATGTCCTGTTGCGGTGATTGTGCTACCTTTGCGCCCCGGTTTTTTTGCTGATCGCCTTGCAGGAGCAGTCATGGCCCTTGATGCCGCCGATGTTGAAAAAATTGCCCACCTGGCCCGCCTCGGGATCAACCCGGAAGATGTGCCGGAATACTCGCGCAACCTGTCGGATATCCTCGCTTTTGTGGAGCAGCTGAATGCCGTGGATACCACCGGCGTGGAGCCGCTGGCGCACCCGCTGGAGGCGACCCAGCGGCTGCGTGCCGATGTGGTCAGCGAGAGTGACGAGCGTGAGAATTTCCAGTCTGTGGCGCAGGTAACCGAGGACGGTTTGTACCTGGTGCCGCAGGTCATTGAGTAGGCCGTAACCCCATGCACCGGAAAAGTCTTGTAGAACTGGCCGCCGACCTGCGCGCCGGGGCCTGCTCCAGCGAAGAGCTGACGCGTGCCAGCCTGGAGCGGATCGGCCGGCTGGACGGCCGGCTCAACAGCTTCATTACCGTGACGGAACAACAGGCGCTGGATGCGGCGCGTGCCGCTGATGCCCGCCTCAAGGCCGGCGATGCCGGGCCGTTGACCGGTATTCCGTTTGCACACAAGGATATTTTTTGCACCCGTGGCGTGAAGACCAGTTGCGGTTCGCGCATGCTGGATAATTTTCCGGCACCGTATGACGCCACCGTCACACGCAAGTTGCTGGATGCCGGCGCGGTCATGATTGGCAAGACCAACATGGACGAGTTCGCCATGGGTTCTTCCAATGAGACCAGTTTTTACGGACCGGTAAAAAATCCCTGGGATGAGATGCGCGTACCGGGTGGTTCCTCGGGCGGTTCGGCCGCCGCGGTCGCGGCACGGCTGGTGCCGGTCAGCACGGGTACCGATACCGGCGGCTCCATCCGCCAGCCGGCAGCGCTGTGCGGCATTACCGGTATCAAGCCAACCTACGGGCGTGTCTCGCGTTACGGCATGATCGCGTTTGCCTCCAGCCTGGACCAGGGCGGGTCGTTTGCCTGCTCCGCAGAGGACGCTGCCATCATGCTCGGTGCGATGGCCGGTTTCGACGAGCGCGATTCCACCAGCGTCGACCGCCCGGTGGATGATTACCAGGCCACGCTGAATGCACCCCTGCAGGGGCTGAAGATCGGCCTGCCGAAAGAGTATTTTGGTGAAGGACTCGATGCCGCTGTCGGCAGCGCCGTGGAGACTGCGCTTGACGAGTACCGCAAGCTGGGTGCCGAGCTGGTCGAGATCAGCCTGCCCAATGCACAGCTGGCTGTGCCCGCTTACTACGTGGTTGCGCCGGCGGAATGTTCTTCCAACCTGTCTCGTTTTGACGGCGTGCGTTTTGGTTACCGGGCGGCGGATCCAAAAGACCTGGCCGATCTGTACACGCGTTCGCGTGGCGAGGGCTTCGGCGCAGAGGTTAAGCGTCGTATCCTGATTGGCGCCTATGCGTTGTCTGCCGGTTATTACGATGCCTACTATCTCAAGGCGCAGCAGATACGACGCCTGATCCGCGAAGATTTCCTGAAGGCGTTCGAGCAGGTCGACGTGATCATGGGGCCAACCGCGCCCTCGACCGCATTCAAGCTGGGCGAGAAGGCGGATGACCCGGTCAGTATGTACCTGTCCGATATTTATACCATCGCGGCCAACCTGGCCGGCCTGCCGGCCATGTCGATACCGGCCGGGTTCGTGGAGGGCCTGCCGGTGGGGCTGCACCTGATCGGTAATTACTTTGCGGAAGGCCGGCTGCTGAATGCCGGTCACCAGTACCAGCAGGTCACCGACTGGCACAGGCAAATTCCGCAGGGCTTTGAGTAACAACGGTAGCGCATGATGGAATGGGAAACGGTTATCGGGCTGGAGATACACACCCAGCTTGCCACCAACAGCAAGATTTTCTCCGGTGCCTCGACCACCTATGGTGCGGCGCCGAACACGCAGGCCTGTGCCGTTGACCTCGGTATGCCGGGCGTGCTGCCGGTGCTGAATGCCGAGGTGGTGCGCATGGCGGCGAAGTTTGGCCTGGCAACGCATTCCACGGTGGCGCCACGCTCGGTGTTCGCGCGCAAGAACTACTTCTATCCCGATCTGCCCAAGGGCTACCAGATCAGCCAGTTTGAATTACCGATCGTGCATGGCGGCTGGCTCGATATCGAACTGGAGGAGGGTGTTAGCAAGCGCATCGGTATTACGCGCGCACACCTGGAAGAGGACGCCGGCAAGTCGCTGCACGAGGACTTCCATGGCATGACCGGCATCGACCTGAACCGTGCCGGCACGCCGTTGCTGGAGATCGTGTCGGAACCCGACATGCGCTCGGCAAAAGAGGCCGTGGCCTACATGAAGAAGATACACGCGCTGGTGCGTTATCTCGGCATCAGTGACGGCAATATGCAGGAAGGTTCGTTCCGTTGCGATGCCAATGTCTCGGTGCGCCCGAAAGGCCAGCAGGAACTCGGCACGCGTAGTGAGCTGAAGAACATCAATTCCTTCCGCTTCGTGGAGCAGGCCATTAACTATGAAGTGGAACGCCAGATCATGGTGATCGAGGGCGGTGGCGCGGTGGTGCAGGAAACCCGCCTGTATGACCCGGGCAAGCAGGAAACCCGCCCGATGCGTTCCAAGGAAGAGGCCAACGATTACCGCTATTTCCCGGACCCGGATCTGTTGCCGGTCGAAATCGATGCCGCCTTTATCGAGGCGGTGCGTGCCGGCTTGCCTGAATTGCCGGATGCGAAGAAGCAGCGTTTCGTCGAACAGCATGGCCTGTCCGAATACGATGCCGCCGTGCTGACCGCCACCCGTGAGCTGGCCGATTACTACGAGGCGGCCGTCACTGCCTCGGGCGGGCAGGGCAAGCTGGCCGCAAACTGGGTGATGGGCGAGCTGTCCGGCGCGCTCAATCGCGATGACTGCGATATCACGAACAGCCCGGTGAGTGCACAGGGGCTGGGTGAGCTGCTGCAAAGAATCAATGACGGTACGGTATCCGGCAAGCTCGCCAAGCAGGTATTCGAGGCGATGTGGAATGGCGAGGGGTCGGCCGACGCGGTGATTGAGAGCAAAGGCCTGAAGCAAATATCCGATGTGTCCGCCATCGAAGGCATTATTGACGAGGTGCTGGCCGGCAGCCCGAAACAGATCGAGCAGTACCGCGCTGGCCAGGGCAAACTGCTTGGCTATTTCGTCGGCCAGGTGATGAAGGCCACCCAGGGCAAGGCCAACCCGGGGCAGGTCAACGAACTGTTGAAGAAGAAGCTGGACGGTTAGCAAGCACCTCGCGCAAGGCGGTAGAGAAGAATTACTGTCGTCCCCGCGCAGGTGGGGATCCAGCCATAAATAGTGAAATATAGACAAGTTCACTATAGAGGCGCTCCCCGTCTTCTCAGGGGCAGGTTTCGCAAGCGCGATCATTTTCCCTTTCAATATCGTTTAAGGCTGGGTTCCCGCATGCGCGGGAACGACGTAATTGTTTTTGCCTCTGTGTGCTCTGTGGCAATATTTTTCTCTGCGCCTCCGCGGCTTTGCACGAAATGTTTGTTAATCTTGTCTCCGTATGAAAATCGTTGCCGATGAAAACATCCCCTGTGTGAGCGAGGCGTTTGCCTCGCTTGGCGATGTCACGCTGGTGCAGGGGCGAGGTCTGCAGGCCGCGCAGGTGAAGGATGCGGATGTCCTGCTGGTGCGCTCGGTGAGCCGGGTTGATGAATCGTTACTGGCTGGCTCATCGGTGCGTTTCGTCGGTTCCGCTACCATCGGTTTCGATCATGTCGATTGTGATTACCTGCATGCGCAGGGCATCGGTTTCTCTACTGCGCCGGGCAGCAATGCCACTTCCGCTGCCGAGTACGTGGTCAGTAGCCTGATGGCGCTGGCCGAACAGCAAGGCCTTGTGCTGGCCGGAAAGACAGTCGGCATCATTGGTTGCGGCAATGTCGGTTCCCGGGTGCGTGCGCGCTTGACTGCGCTGGACATGCGCTGCCAGGTGAATGATCCGCCCTTGCAGGCGGCAGGAGTTGAGGACGATTTTGTCGACCTGGCAACGCTACTGCAGTCGGACATAGTGACCGTGCACGTGCCATTTACGCGTGGTGGTGCGTACCCGACGTTTCACCTGCTGGATGCGCAGGTATTCAACCAGCTGCAGCCAGGCGCGGTGCTGATCAATACATCGCGTGGCGATGTGGCGGACAATGTTGCGCTGAATGACGCACTGGCTGCGCGTGATGACCTGACCGTGGTGCTGGATGTCTGGGAAGGCGAGCCTTCCATCAACCTGTCGTTGCTGGAAAAGGTTGCGCTGGGTACGCCGCATATTGCCGGCTACAGCCTGGATGGAAAATTGCGCGGTACCGAAATGATCTACCGGGCGGCGTGTGAATTTCTCGATGTACCGGTGCAGTGGAATGTGAGTACGGTGCTGCCGGCGGATGCCACGGTCAGTTTGCCGACGGCTGCAAACGACGGGACCCTGCTCAGGGCGGCCGTGCTGGGTTGCTATGATGTGCGTGCCGACGATCGCCGCCTGCGCCGCCTGGCCGGACTTGCTGTCGATGAACGGCCGCGCTACTTTGATCGCCTGCGCAAGGAGTACCCGGTGCGCCGCGAGTTTGCCGCGACGCGCCTGACCGGTGCATCAATCCCGGACGCGGAGCGTGAACAACTGGCCGGCCTGGGGTTTGCTGTTTAGATTTCAGCAGTACCGGATGTGCTACACCAACCAGGTGGGCCTGTAGGAGCGCCTTGCAGGCGCGATCAGATTGGCGTTTTGGTCGGGGCTGGGTTCCCGCCTGGCCGCTCCCGGCATCCATGCCTCCCGCGGCACTTGTACATCCATGTACATCGCGCGGGAACGACAACAGGTGTTTTTTTGCTTCCTGTCGTTAGTTTTCAACAGGCATAACCTCTGTTCATTAATCGGTCACGGCCGTGTGCCGCACACCGGGCATTCCGGGTCGCGCGGCAGTTTCAGATTACGCCATTCGTGCGTCACCCCATCGAACAGTGCCAGCCGCCCGGCCAGGTTTTCACCCAGTTGCAGGACTACCTTGATTGCCTCCAGTGCCTGCATGGCACCGATGATGCCGACCACCGGCGCCAGTACGCCGTTCTCCGTACAGGTTTGATCAGTCTCTTCGCCGGGTTTGTAGAGGCAGCTGTAGCACGGGCTGTTATGGTCACTGGCATCGAAAACTGCCAGCTGCCCGGCAAGGCGTACCGCGGCGCCGGATACCAGTGGCGTTTGCTGTTGCACGCAACTGGCATTGACGGCAAAGCGGGTGTCGAAGTTGTCGCTGCAATCCAGCACCACGTTGGCAACACGCACGGCCTCATCCAGTTGTTTGCCGTGCAGGGCGGCATTAATGGCAGTGACCTGTATGTGCGGGTTAATGTCGAGCAGGGTGTCCCGGGCCGATTCGGCTTTCTCGCGTCCGATATCGCGGTCACGGTGCAATAGCTGGCGCTGCAGGTTGGACAGTTCCACCGTGTCCGGGTCGGCAATCACCAGCCGGCCAACGCCGGCCGCGGCGAGATACATGGCGGCAGGGGAGCCGAGCCCGCCTGCGCCAATGATCAGCATGTGTGCGCCCAGCAGTTTTTCCTGACCGCTGATGTCGATTTGCGGAAGCATGATCTGGCGGCTGTAGCGAAGCAGGTCGTCGTCGTTCATATGTTGATTCTAGGAAGTCCTGAGCAAAGCCGCAAAGAAAACATTCTCACGCACGACTACAGGGATGCAGGAGGTAGAGTAACGCAGGAGCAGTTACCGAAAGCCGCCAGGACGCAAAGAAAAACTCTGCGTCGTTCCCGCGGAGGCGGGAACCCAGCCCTGAATAGTGAACTGCAGACAAATTTACTGTAGGAGCGCCTTGCAGGCGCGAGATGATTATTTAAAGGTAGCGCCGCAGGTATTCCGGGCGGTGATCACGGCAGCCGTGCGGGCGTTCGAGGTAGCGTTTAACAAAGGCTTCGCGGGTGCAGTCGGCCTGGTCGTGCTTGCTCTCGGTGCACTCGATGTCTTCGATGTAGTAGCACAGGCTGCGCATGAGGCGGCAGAACAGGCTGGTGCGCAGCCGGTAACCGAACTCGGCCAGCAGGGCCTCGATGGTTTGTAGCGTGATGCGGCGTACGTTGTAGCTGACGACCAGGTGCCCCGGCCGCTTGATGTGTACCCTCAGTACACCCTTGACGTCGCGCAGCAATGCCGCGGCGGATTCTGTCACCGCAGGGTCTTCATCGTGCTCGTCGAGCCAGATGGATCGCCTTTTAAGTTTCTCGATCACAGCAGTTCCATCCTGACTCCTGCTGTCTGAAATAGCAAGGTTTTGGCGCTCCCGGCAGCTATTTCCGGCCCCTGATAACCCGGTCCAGCCCTGCATCATCACGGATGTCATCGATGTCGCGATAACCTGCGGACTCCAGCAGTTTCCGGGCCGCGTCCGACTGATCATAACCGTGCTCCATCATCAGCCAGCCCCCCGCGTTCAGGTGTTCGGCGGCGCAGTGCGCAATCGCGCCCAGCGCATCCATGCCGGTCTCGCCTGCGGCCAGTGCACTGCGTGGTTCAAAGCGTACGTCACCGGTTTCCAGGTGCGGGTCCAGTGCAGCGATATAGGGCGGGTTGCTGACGACCAGGTCAAACGTGCCCTGCAGGGCCGTACACCAGTCTCCCTGCAGAAACTCGATATTATTGGTATGGAGGGTTTGTGCATTGGAGCGGGCAACGGCAAGTGCGGCTGCCGAGCTGTCAGTTGCCACGACACGGCAATCCGGCCGCTCACTGGCGATGGCCAGCGCAACGGCGCCGCTGCCGGTGCCGAGGTCGGCAATAGCCAGTTGGCTGCCGGTCGGGATGACGTCCAGCGCCTGCGTGACCAGGGTTTCCGTTTCCGGGCGAGGGATCAGTGTGTCTTGTGTCACCCTGAGTGGCAGCGACCAGAATTCCCGCTGACCGGTAAGGTGTGCGACCGGTTCCCCGGCCAGCCGGCGTGCCAGTGCCTGTTCGAAGCGTTGTAGTTGCGTGTCGTCGAGTGTGTTGTCCGGCCAGGCAAACAGGTGACTGCGTGGCTTGTCGAGCACGTGGGCCAGCAAGACCTCGGCATCGAGGCGGGCCGTGTCGGTGTTCAGCCTGGCGGTAGCCTGCGCCAGCAGGTGGGCGATGGTGACAGGCTTACCCGTTCTGGTCATTGAGTGCGCTGAGCTGGTCGGCCTGGTATTCGCTGATCAGGGGTTCGATGGCCAGGTCCAGGTTGCCGGCCATGAATTCATCCAGCTTGTAGACGGTCAGGTTGACGCGGTGATCGGTCATGCGACCCTGCGGGAAATTATAGGTGCGGATACGCTCGGAGCGGTCGCCGCTGCCGACCAGCGAGCGCCGGGTTGCGGTTTCCTGTGCCTTCTGTTTTTCCTGTTCCGAACTGAGCAGCTTTGCTGCCAGTAGTGACATGGCGCGCGCACGGTTCTTGTGTTGCGAGCGCTCGTCCTGGCATTCCACCACGATGCCGGTGGGCAGGTGGGTCAGGCGTATCGCCGAATCGGTCTTGTTGACGTGCTGACCGCCGGCGCCGGAGGCGCGAAAGGTGTCCACCTTGAGATCGGACGGGTTGATCTCGATGGTCTCGATCTCATCTGCCTCGGGCAGGATGGCAACGGTTGCCGCCGAGGTGTGGATGCGGCCCTGGGATTCGGTTTCCGGGACCCGTTGCACGCGGTGGGCACCGGACTCGAATTTCAGACGCGAGTATGCGCCCTGGCCGATGATGCGTGCGATGATTTCCTTGTAACCGCCGTGTTCCCCGGGGCTTTCGTTCAATACTTCCACCTGCCACTTCCTGATTTCCGCATAGCGCGAGTACATGCGAAACAGGTTGCCGGCGAAGATCGCGGCCTCGTCACCGCCGGTGCCGGCGCGAATTTCCAGGTAGATGTTGCTGTCGTCATGCGGGTCTTTCGGTAGCAGCAGTTTTTGCAGCTGCAGTTCCAGTGACTCGATACGTTGCTGCGCAGCACTGAATTCCTCTTCCGCCATGTGCTTCATGTCGGGGTCGGGATCTTTCAGCATGTCCTGTGCCGATTCGAGGTCGCGGTTGGCACGTTGCCAGTCACCAAAGGCCTCTACCACGGGTGTCAGTTGTGAATATTCCATACTCAATCTGCGATAGCTGTCCTGGTCGGCTATCGTGCCGGCATCGGCGAGCAGGGCACTGACTTCCTGCTGCCGCTCATCGATATTTTCCAGTTTGCGAATGATGCTGGCCTGCATTACTTATTTCCGGTTCTTGAGTCTGAACAGGGTGCGTACGGCATCCAGCAGGCCGGTATCACCCTCGCTAATGGCTGAGCGCAGGTTGACGGTGGGGTCGTGGGTGAGTTTTTTGACCAGGTTGCGGGTCAGGGTCTCAAGTACTTCCCCGGCGGCGACACCGTTTTCGATCTGCTGCCTGGCGTGCTCGAGTTCGGCCGCGCCCATTTGTTCGGCGTGTTCCCGGTAGGCGCGCAACGTGGGTACGGCGTCCAGCGAACGCATCCAGGACATGAAGTGTTCCACCTGGGTATCGATGATGTCCTCGGCCTGTTTCGCCGCTTCCTGGCGAGAACGCTGGCCTTCTTCGATAACCTGTTTCAGGTCATCTACCGTGTACAGGTACACGTCATTCAACCCGGCAACGCCGGTATCAATATCCGGCGGGACAGCGATGTCGACCATCAACACCGGCCTGTGCTTGCGCTTCTTCAGTGCCGTTTGCACCATTGCCTTGTCCAGCAATGTATCGGGACTGCCGGTAGAAGCGATCACGATATCGGCCTCGGCGAGGTGGGCGGGAATCTCGTCCAGCTTGATGCCGTAGCCGTCGAACTGTGCGGCCAGTTCATGCGCGCGGCTCACGGTGCGGTTGGCGATAATCAGCTTGCCGGTGCCACGTTCGTGCAGGTGGCGCGCAGTCAGTTCAATCGTCTCGCCGGCACCGATCAGCAGCGCGGTGTGGTTTTCAAGGTTGCCGAAGATCTGCCGCGCCAGGCTGACGGCCGCGAAGGCGACCGACACCGGGCTGGCGCCGATTGCAGTATCGGTGCGGACCTGTTTCGCAACGGAGAAGGTGTGCTGGTAGAGGCGGTTGACCAGTGTGTCGATGCTGCCGGATTTCAGTGCCTGCTGATAGGAAGTCTTCATCTGTCCGAGGATTTGCGGTTCGCCCAGGATCATGGAGTCCAGGCCGGCAGCGACGCGCAGCACATGGCGTACGGCCGCTTCTTCCTTGTAGCTGTACAGGTGCGGTTGCAGCACTGTGCTGTCCAGCTGGTGAAACCGGCACAACCAGTCGCTGAGCGCATTGGGCGAGTCATCATCGCGTGCGCAGTAGAGTTCGGTGCGGTTGCAGGTCGACAGGATTGCCGCCTCATGCACCCCGGCCAGCGCGCCCAGTTCCGCCAGTGCCCGCTCCAGTTGCTCGGGCGTAAAGGCAACCTGCCCGCGGATTTCCACGGGGGCAGTATGGTGATTGATGCCCAGGACGGTTAAATACATATCAAATTCAAGAAAATCCGGCAGCGAACGCAAAATTCTGCATGGCGGGAACAGTTAATACAAGCCGGTGTAGGTCACGCGGCATCATACAGGATATACAACGTTGGCTGTGGCTTGTTGTCCATGCAGGCAGCTGTGCTGCTTTTGCCGGCCGGGTGGCAGCTCATCACGCGTCATGCGATATTCACCACAAGGTTTTTTAGCAGGGTAATCAAGAGGCTGATAGAATGATCCGATGGAATATACAATGACAGGTTCGGACAGTCCGTTACGTCGTATGTTGTTGAGCCTGCTGATGGGCGCGACGATGGTGTCCTGTGCCGTGTCCGGCAGCCGTGCCACGAATGATGCGGAGACGGCGGCCAGGTCGGCGCCAGAGACAGTCGAGGCGCAGCCGGTATACCCAGAGCAGACTCTCACCGATGACATGATGTTTGACGTCCTGCTTGGCGAAATCGCCGCTCAGCGCGGTGTTTTTGATGTGTCCGTTGAGCGCTACCTGGAGGCTGCCGTGGCCTCGCAGGACCCCCGGGTCGCTGAACGTGCAGTGCAGGTCGCTTCCTTCGCCCGCCAGTATGACGTGGCCTTTGTGGCTGCACGCCGCTGGGTGGCACTGGCCCCCGACAACCTCGATGCACGCAAGGCGCTGACTGCGCTGGCACTGCAGGCCGGTGACCTCGATGAGGTCGTGACCCAGATGGATTACCTGCTGGGTGTTTCCGATAATCCGGAAGAGGGTTTCCGCACCGCGACAGCCGTACTGGCAAGGCATGCCGATAAGCAGGCGGCTTTGCAGGCCACGCAACAGCTGGTTGATCGCCATCCCGGGAATCCCTATGCCTGGATGGCGCTGTGCCGGATTGCCGTGCTGGCCGAGCAGCTCGACACGGCGCTGACGGCAATAGACCAGGCGCTGGTACTGCAACCCGGTATGCCGGCAGCAACTATCCTGAAGGCGCAGGTGCTGGTTCGGCTTGAACTCAACCCGGAAGCGACCCGGATACTGCAGGACGCGGTAAAGGGTGCGCCGAAGAACACCGATCTGCGCTTTGCCTACGGACGCATGTTGCTGGACGGGGAAGACCTGGAAGGTGCCAGGAAGCAGTTTGCCCGTGTCGTCAAACAGGACCCGGAATACCCGGGTGGGCTCTATTCACTGGCGCTGCTGGAGCTGGAGACCCGCCAATACAAGGCTGGCGAGAAGCACCTGAAACAGCTGCTGAAGCAGAACCGCGACAACCAGAATGCCTATTACTACCTGGGCTATGCGGCGTATGAACAGGGCAATTCGGCCGCCGCGCTGGACTGGTATCTCAAGGTCGAGTCCGGCGACTACTGGAACCAGGCGCTACTGCGTGCAACGCAGATCATGGCCGACCAGGGTGACATCAAGGGCATGCGCGACCACATGCGGCTGCTGAGGCAGAAAAACCCCGACCAGGCAGTCGATTTTTACCTGATTGAGGGGCAGGTGCTGACCGGTGCCAATCTGCACGATGAGGCGTACCAGCTCTACACGGCGGCGCTGGAATACAGTCCACAGCACGAGGACCTGCTGTATTCACATGCGCTGGCGGCCGAGCAGGTCGGCAAGCTGGAGGTCACGGAAGCCGGCCTGCGCCAGATACTGGCACGTGATCCGGACAATGTGCGCGCCCTGAATGCACTGGGGTATACGCTCACGGACCGCACCGAACGCCACGAAGAGGCGCTGACCTATATCAGCAAGGCATTCCTGCAGAAACCGGATGACCCGGCGATTATGGATAGCATGGGCTGGGTGCATTTCCGTCTTGGCGACCTGGAGAAGGCGCGTTTCTACCTGCGGCAGGCCTGGGAGAAATTCCAGGACGGCGAAATTGGTGCCCACCTCGGCGAGGTACTGTGGATGAGTGGCGAACAGGACGAGGCGCGTCGTATCTGGGCAGCCTCGCGCAAGATCACGCCGGATAGCCCGGTACTGCTGGAAGTCATCCATCGCCTGAATCCGTGAAGCGTCTTCGGGAGCTGCTGCTGGTATTGCTGCTGTCAGGCTGTGCAGCCGTGCCGCCGACGGCTCCCCCGGGCGTGGATTCCATTACGTCCGCCGATCGTGCGGCTATTTCCCACTGGCAATTCCATGGACGTGTCTCCCTGACCCAGGGTGAGCAGGGCTGGCATGCCGGGCTCGACTGGGAGAACCGGGCCGATCAATACCGACTGCAGGTCTCCGGGCCGCTGGGGCAGGGTGCGCTGTTGCTGACCGGTGATGAGTACGTCGTAACGCTGGTGGATGGCGAGGGTCGTATCTACACGGCACAGGATGCCGAGGGACTGTTGCAGCAGGTGGCCGGCTGGCAGCTGCCGGTGGCCGGGCTGCGGTACTGGGTGCGCGGGCTGCCGGCTCCACTCGCGCCCGTCGAGGCAACGCACGATGCACAAGGCCGTCTGCAGCAACTGGTGCAGTCCGGCTGGACGATTACCTACCAGCGCTACCAGGACGTGGACGGGAGCGCCTGGCCGGCAAAAATGCGGCTGGAGCGTGATGAGCTGGTGGTGCGCCTGGTGATCGACCAGTGGCAGCTCGAACAGCCCGGGGCGCCCTCGTTATGAGCATGCCGGCGATACCTGCGACGGCCAGCGGCCCCTGGCCGGCCCCTGCCAAACTCAACCTGTTCCTGCATATCACCGGCCGCCGCGCGGATGGCTATCATGAGCTACAGACCCTGTTCCAGTTCCTGACCCGCTGCGACTGGCTGTATTTTGACCTCAGCCGGGACGACGTACTGCGCCGGGTCGGCGGGCCGCCCGGAGTGGCGGAGGCCGATGACCTGTGTGTGCGGGCCGCGCGCCTGTTGCGCGAGGTGACCGGTAGCCAGGCCGGGGTCACTATTTACAATGACAAGCAGTTGCCGCTCGGGGGCGGGCTGGGCGGGGGCAGCTCCAATGCAGCCACGACCTTGCTTGTGCTCAATCGACTCTGGGGTTTGAATATTAAAATCAATGAGTTGGAGGGGATTGCCCTGCAGCTGGGTGCCGATGTGCCGGTGTTCGTGCGCGGCCAGGCGGCATTCGCCGAGGGGGTGGGGGAGATTCTCACGCCCGCAGAGCCACAGGAGCGCTGGTACCTGGTGCTGAATCCGGCGGTAAGCGTATCTACGGCCACTGTTTTTTCCGCCGCGGAATTGACACGGGACACGCCGCGGAAGACAATACCCGACCTTCTTTCGGGCAGTAACCGGAATGACTGCGAGGCGGTCGTACGGCATGTATATCCGGAAGTGGCGGCGGCTCTCGATTGGTTGAACAGTTTTTCTTCCGCGCGCATGACAGGCACCGGTGGTTGTGTGTTTGCAGCCTTTGATACACAGGCGGATGCCGAGGCAGTTGCAGCCCGTATACCGGGCTCCTGGACCGGCTTCGTGGCCCGGGGAGTCAACCGCTCACCCTTGCTGAGCGCAATGGAGTGAACAGAACCCGGTTCGGTGCGCAGTACTGGACGGGGCTTTTATTAATGGGACGTCGCCAAGTGGTAAGGCACGGGGTTTTGATCTCCGCATTCGCAGGTTCGAATCCTGCCGTCCCAGCCATACAAAGCGGCTGTGACGGTTACACGGCAGGACGAGAACCTCGATTGCAGTTGATGACAGTAACACCGAGCAGGTTATGAACGGATTACCCGCATCAGACAGTGACAGCCGCATGATGGTATTTGCAGGCAATGCAAATCCACAGCTGGCGCAGCATATTGCCAATCACCTGCGGCTGAATCTGGGCAATGCCAACGTTGGCGTATTCAGCGATGGCGAGGTACAGGTCGAGATCATGGAAAACGTCCGCGGCAAGGATGTTTTTATTGTGCAGCCCACGTGCGCACCGACCAATGATAATTTGATGGAGTTGCTGGTCATGGTGGATGCGCTGCGCCGTTCGTCGGCCGCGCGCATTACCGCGGTGATTCCGTATTTTGGCTATGCCCGCCAGGACCGCCGGCCACGCTCCGCGCGTGTACCGATTACGGCCAAGGTTGTGGCGCAGATGATTGGCAAGGTGAAGACCGACCGGGTGCTGACCGTGGACCTGCATGCGGACCAGATCCAGGGATTTTTCGATATCCCGGTCGACAACGTGTATTCCTCGCCGATCCTGCTGGGCGATGTCTGGAGGCAGAAATATCCGGATCTCGTGGTGGTCTCGCCGGATGTCGGCGGTGTGGTCCGGGCGCGTGCGTTGGCCAAGCGGCTGGACGATGCGGAGCTGGCGATTATCGACAAGCGCCGTCCGCGTCCCAACGAGGCGCGCGTGATGAATATCATCGGCGAGGTAGAAGGTCGCACCTGCGTGCTGGTCGATGACCTGGTCGATACTGCCGGCACACTGTGCCTGGCCGCGCTGGCCCTGAAAGAGCAGGGCGCCAGTCGCGTGGTTGCCTACTGCACGCACCCGGTGTTGTCCGGTGCCGCAGTGGACAACATCGAGGCGTCCGAGCTGGATGAACTGGTGGTAACGGATACCATTCCGCTGCGTGAGAATGCACAGAATTGTAAAAAGATACGGCAGTTGAGTGTCGCGGCCATGCTGGCCGAGACCATGCGCCGTATCAGTGATGAAGAATCGGTCAGTTCGCTGTTCATGGACTGACGGTATTAACCGTCACGGTGTTTCGTTTGACGCACTGTGGCAACTTTCTTTCCTGGTCGCGGGAAAGATTAACGGCACCGCAAGGTGCGTTTTTTATGGAGAAGTAACATGGCTATCAGCTTTGAATTGAATGCAGAGCCGCGTACTGACACGGGTAAGGGTGCGAGCCGCCGCCTGCGTCATGCCGGCAAAGTACCCGTTATCATGTACGGTGGCGGGAAAGACCCTGAATCACTTGCAGTCTCTCAGAACGAGTTGCAGCGCAACCTCCAGAACGAGGCGTTTTATTCGCACATTCTGACCGTCAAGGACGGAGGCGCAGAGACACAGGCCATCCTGCGTGACCTGCAACGTCACCCGAGTCGTCCAATCATCCTGCACATGGACCTGCAACGCATTAATGCGTCAGAGAAGCTCAAGACCCATGTCCCGCTGCACTTTCTCGGCGAAGAAACTGCGCCGGGCGTCAAGGCCGGTGGCCTGGTGTCGCATGACCTGACCGACGTGCTGGTCGAGTGTCTGCCGAAAGATCTGCCGGAGTTCATCGAGGTTGATATTTCTGCGCTGGATATTGGCGATTCCATTCACCTGTCCGGCCTGACGGTTCCGGAAGGTGTCACGCTGCTCGAACTGGCGCGTGGTGAGGGACACGATCTGTCCGTGGTGTCTATCCATGTCAAGCGGATCGTTGAAGAGGTCGAGGAGACACCAACCGAAGCCGCGGCTGAGGGCGAGGGCGAGGGTGAAGGCGAAAGCGAGGCCGGGTCGGGCGAGTAGCTGACCGGCGCGTCTGTCTTGACTGCCATACAGCTCGTCGCCGGGCTGGGTAATCCCGGAAGCAAGTACGAACAGACCCGGCATAATGCCGGGTTCTGGTTTGTGGACGCGGCTGCGCGGCGCTTTGGCGGACACTTCGCTGCCGAGAACAAGTTCAGTAGCGAGGTTGCCCGCTGCTCCATCAAGGGCCGGGACTGCCGGCTGCAGAAGCCGATGGAATTCATGAACTGCAGTGGTCGCCCGGTAAGGACGCTGGCTGATTTCTACCGCATTCCTCGCAATGCAATCCTCATCGTGCACGATGAACTGGATTTGCCGCCGGGCACGGTACGTCTTAAGAAGGATGGCGGGCACGGTGGCCACAATGGCCTGCGTGACCTGATTCCACACCTGGGCGGTAACGACTTCCTGCGTCTGCGCATCGGTATCGGCCACCCGGGTCACAAGGATGGCGTAACCGGTTATGTGCTGAAGGCGGCGCCAGCCGATGAGTTGCGGCTGATCGAGGATGCTATCGACGCGGCCGTCGATGTGTTGCCGCGTATCGTTGCCGGTGATGTCGAGGCGGCAATGAAAGAGCTGCACACCCGCTAGGAACGCAGTAATAACTGCAGGAAATATTTAAAGATGAGTGTTAAATGCGGCATCGTCGGCCTGCCCAATGTCGGTAAGTCCACCCTGTTCAATGCACTGACCGAGGCCGGTATACAGGCGGAGAATTACCCGTTCTGCACCATCGATCCGAATGTCGGCATCGTGCCGGTGCCCGATCCGCGCCTGGATGCGCTGGCCGCAATCGTCGAGCCGGAAAAGGTTATCAATACCACCATGGAGTTCGTCGACATCGCCGGGCTGGTTGCCGGTGCATCGAAGGGCGAGGGACTCGGTAACAAGTTCCTGGCGAATATCCGCGAGACCGATGCCATCTGCATGGTGGTGCGTTGTTTCGAGGACGATAACGTGGTGCATGTCAGCGGCAGTATCGACCCGTTGCGCGATATCGACGTGATCAACACCGAACTGGCGCTGGCCGATCTCGATACCGTGGAGCGCGGCATCCAGCGTGTTGGCAAGGTCGCCAAGAGCGGTGACAAGGAGGCGCGCGCGACGCTCGCCGTGTTCGAGCAGGTGCAAGCGCACCTCGATAGCGGTGGCATGGTGCTTGCGCTTGAGCTGGACGATGAGCAGCGGGCCTGTATACAGGAACTGCACCTGCTTACCGCCAAGCCGGTCATGTACGTGGCCAATATTGCCGAGGACGGCCTTGAGAATAACCCGGCCCTGGAAGTGGTGCGTGAACGTGCGGTGGCCGAGGGTGCGCAGGTGGTGGCCGTGTGCGCGGCAATCGAGGCAGAGATTGTGGAACTGGATGCCGATGAGCGCAGCGAGTACCTGGCGGAACTGGGCCTGGAAGAGCCGGGCCTGAACCGGGTGATCCGTGCCGGCTACCAGTTACTGGGACTGCAGACCTATTTCACTGCCGGGGTGAAGGAAGTGCGTGCCTGGACCACCCGGATCGGCGCAACGGCACCGAAGGCCGCGGCCGAGATCCACACCGATTTCGAGAAGGGTTTTATCCGTGCCGAAGTGGTTTCCTACGAGGATTTCATTGCCTGCAAGGGCGAGAACGGTGCCCGCGAGGCCGGCAAACTGCGCCTGGAAGGCAAGGACTATATTGTGCAGGACGGCGATGTCATGCACTTCCGCTTTAATGTGTAGGAGCGCTCCGCGAGCGCGATGGTTTTGTTAAGAAAAAATCGCGGATGAGATCCGCTCCTGCAGGTGTAACTGATTGTTGCAGGAGCGCCTTGCAAGCGCGATCTGTCTGAAAGATCTACAGATAACTTGTCCGGTACCACGGTTTTCGGTACCCTTTGCACCCCTTTTGGCTACGTAGCTCAGCTGGTTAGAGCACAGCACTCATAATGCTGGGGTCGGTGGTTCAAGTCCACCCGTAGCCACCATATAAGTACTCTCTATTCAACGCGTTATGGTTAAACCTTGGCCAGCCAGGGATCGCCAGGTGCCGTATCGCCGTGTATAGAGTCCCCCCGAGAAATCTATTGGTCGGCTATTCCGATTGAATACACCGCCCCGGATTCCTCCCCGAATACGGACAGGTACAGTTCGCCATCCTCGTTCTCACCTAAGGCGGTCACGGGATATTTTGACTTGCCCACGATGATGGATTTCCATTTCCCATCTCCTGTTTGCACAGCTGCATGGATCTTCATTGTGCAGAAGTCTGCATAAAGATAGGCCCTGGTCAGCCCCGGGTAGTGCTTGCCCCTGTAACGGTATCCGCTGATGACTGCACAGCCGTTATTGTGATGATAGGAAATGATTGGCAGCGTCAGGGACCCATCATTACATTTGTGTGATGGCTTGAAACACAGTTCACCCTCCATGCACCGCCACCCGAAATTGACGCCGCTGTTCCCGGCCGCAAGAAAGTCCACTTCCTCGATCTGCTGTTCGCCTACGTCACCGATAAACAGGTCGCCGGTTTCGCGGTCGAAGCTGAATCGCCAAGGATTGTGCCTGCCGGTGGGGGCTGACTAAAGAGAGTGGTTGGGAATATCAGGATTTATGCTCCAGGGGCCCCAGATAGCCTTGAAAATTTGACCCGAGCCCTGCTTTATCTATAAACCAGCCAATACCGGACAAGAAATAACTTATGGTAAGAATTTGCAACCAACTGAATACAATAATATAAAAATCAGAGAAACCTTGCAGAGAAGGCGGGAAATTGTTTTCCCGAGCAATATGTATACGATCGTCTATAGGGTTTTCCCTATTATCGTATAGGGAGAGGCCGCGGGTTTTAGGGGGCTCCGTTCGTTGCAGGACAATCGCGGACAAAAATAATGAATAAAGGGAATGTCGCCCGGGCCCTGTCACTGGCCCACATCTATATCTGACTCTTTCCTTGCAGGGATTTCATTTCGCCACCCTGAGCTACCTCGGCTGACTGGCCGGGGAGAACTTGAGTTTGGTCTGCAGCATCCTTGTATTCAGACACGCAACCCGGGGGGGGGAACAGCATGTCCTTGTCAATGCAACGCAGGAAATATGTGGTTGGAAGGGAGGAGTCCGGGCGTCATGCCGGTAATCCTGCCGTTTTGTATCTTGTATCTATTTTCCGATTCTTGATTGCTGTCGCCGGCCTGGGAGCGTTTCTCTGGCCTGCCTCATCGGCCATGGCGGCGAATGCCAGCCTGGCCACATCCACGGTCGATATTGCCGTTGGCGAGAATGGTGCCGCAACGTTAATTGTCGGTAATCAGGGGGGAATGCAGCCATGAAAAAATCAATAAGCAGTTCATTTTTCAATATCGCAGTTCTGCTGGTGAGCTTACTTGTTCTCGCTGTTCAACCCGCTCATGCCAGCCATAACATGGGGGGTTCAACCAGTGCCAGCCTTTCAACCACCACGGTTGATGTCGATGCTGACGAGAACGGTTCCTGGACCATCAGTGGCAATGACGGGGGCAGCCAGCGCGAATTCCGCTGGAGTCTGCCATCGGGGCTGAATGTCAGCACGGGTTCCAGTTCCAACATGAACAACTTTCGTGTCAGGTCAAGTGACGGTTACCTGCAGGTGGAAACCGATGGGGGAGGCGCCTTCTCGGCAACGGTAAACGTTTCGTCCGGTTCTGGCGGCAGCTACGTGATGGAGAACCTGCGTGCCGAGATCAGCCTGAGCCCGAATGACGTCACGGTGAATGTTGCAGATTCCGGTGGCGGTGGTGGTGACACGGGTGGAGGAACATCAGGTTCCGGAACAGCGGACTACACGCTATATATAGAACCCGGCTTTCTCACTATCAATGGCGATGGTGGGGCGGTGATCAATGTCTGGGGTTACACCGATGCCAGTGGCGCGCCTCCCATGGTGCCCGGACCACTACTGGAAGTAATCCAGGGCCAGTCGTTGACGGTGGAAGTGGTCAACAACCACAACCGCAGCCACAATTTCGTGATCCAGGGTGTGACCAGCGATACCACCTCAATATCGCCCGGTAGCAGCCGTACTTACACGTTTACCCCCAACCAGGGTGGCGTGTTTTTCTATCGCGACACGCTCAATAACAATGTGAACCGTGAAATGGGGTTACACGGTGCGCTCATTGTCCGTTCCAGCAGCAGCAACCGTGTCTGGAATAACGGTCCGAGCTATGACATCGAGCGGTTGTGGGTGATGACCGATATGGACGTGCCGCGCTGGAACAATGTTGCCAGTTCAGGCGGCAATGTGAGTACCGGCACCTACCGGCCCAACTATTTCATGTTGAATGGCCAGGGAGGTTTTGACGCCATGCATGATCCCAACACGGTACTGGAAGGGGATGTGGGTGACGTCGGTGTCGTGCGTATTGTCAACGCCGGACAGTTCGACGAGTCGCTGCACTGGCACGGCAACCATTTCCAGGTTATCAGCCGCAATGGCCAGCACCTCAATGACTTCGAGTGGCAGGATACCATCAACGTCAAGGGTGGTGAGACCATGATGGTGTTGTACCAGTTACGTGATGGCATCTTCCCGATGCATGTGCATACCGCACAGATGGAGACCGCAAACGGTGTCTATTTGAATGGTACCGCAACGTTAATTGTCGGCAATTAAGGGGGGATGCAGCCATGAAAAAATCAATAAGCAATTCATTTCTCAATATCACGGCTCTGCTGGTGAGCTTCCTGGTTCTCGCTGTTCAACCCGCTTATGCCAGCCATAACATGGGGGGTTCAACCAGCGCCAGCCTGTCAACCACCACGGTCAATGTTGATGCTGGCGAGAACGGTTCCTGGACCATCAGTGGCAATGACGGGGGCAGCCAGCGCGAATTCCGCTGGAGTCTTCCATCGGGGCTGAATGTCAGCACGGGCTCCAGTTCCAACATGAACAACTTTCGTGTCAGGTCAAGTGACGGTTACCTGCAGGTGGAAACCGATGGGGATGGCGGTTTCTCGGCAACGGTGAACGTCTCGTCCGATTCTGGCGGCAGCTACGTGATGGAGAACCTGCGTGCCGAGATCAGCCTGAGTCCGAATGACGTCACGGTGAATGTTGCAGATTCCGG
>JAOUBY010000076.1 GCA_029860045.1 Gammaproteobacteria bacterium
TGATCGCCTCCTTGCGCTGCGCCGGGCAGAACAGTCCCCCACTGCAACGTGCCACCGCCTCCCCTTCAATACGTTCCACGGCTGACCCGCACACCGGGCATGCCTTGAATTTTGTCAGCATATTGAAACGGCGCGCACCCTTCCTGCGCCGCTCCATGACCACGCGTACCACTTCCGGGATCACATCACCGGCACGCCGCACGATAACCGTATCACTGACGCGTACATCCTTGCGATCGACCTCGTCCTGGTTGTGTAGCGTGGCATTGGTCACCGTGACGCCACCAACAAATACCGGCTCCAGCCGCGCTACCGGTGTCAACGCACCGGTACGGCCGACCTGCACGTCAATACCCAGCACCACGGTCTCGCGCTCCTGTGCGGGGAACTTGCGCGCAATCGCCCAGCGCGGCGCACGCGAAACAAAACCCAGCGCATCCTGCTGGTCGAGCCGGTCCACCTTGAACACCACACCGTCGATTTCAAACGGTAGCTGCTCGCGGCGTTTCTGGTAGTCACGGTAATACTCCGTGCAGCCCTGCAGGCCACGCACACTACGGATATCCTCGTAAACACGCAGGCGCCAGCTTTGCAGTTGCGCAAGAATTCCGGCATGGGTAGCCGCCAGCGTGCCGCCCTCCACCTTGCCAACGCCATAGCAGAACATCTCCAGTGGACGCTGCGCGGTAACCGCCGGGTCGAGCTGGCGCAGACTACCGGCCGCGGCATTGCGCGGGTTGACGAACTGCTTCAGGTCCTGCGCCTCCTGCTGGCGATTGAGCGCCTCGAAACCCTTGTGAGACAGGTACACCTCGCCGCGCACCTCGAGTAATTGCGGAATCCTGCTGCCGGCCAGTTTCAGCGGCACACCGGCAATGGTGCGCACATTCTGCGTGACATCCTCACCGCTACTGCCGTCACCGCGTGTGGCAGCACGCACCAGCACACCGTCGCGGTACAGCAGGCTGACAGCGAGACCGTCAAGCTTGGGCTCTGCGGCATAGTCGACAGTGTCGGTGCCCAGCAGTTCGCGCACCCGGCGGTCGAAATCGGCCAGTTCCTCGTCAGAAAAGGCATTGTCCAGCGACAGCATGCGCATCTCGTGGCGCACCTCTCCAAATGCCTTGAGCGGGGGCGCACCCACACGCTGGGTCGGGGAGTCGGGAGTACAGAGATCGGGGTATTGCTGTTCCAGCGCCTGCAACTCGCGCAGCAACTCATCGTACTGCGCGTCGGAAATCAGCGGCTCGTCTTTAACGTAATAGTGGTAATTGTGCTCGTGCAGCTGATCGTGCAGATCCCGAGCGCGGATGCGCGCGGATTGCGGTGCTTTCATGACGCCGTTTTAGCTACCTGTTGTTGCAACTGGCAGCTGATCACCTCTTCGCGCATGTGGCCAATGGTCTGTTTCGTCAGCACGCTGCGCGAGGCATCGCAGACGGTACCGTCCAGGCTATCCGCAAGGATACGGGCGGACTCGACCATCGACTCGAAGGCCAACACGGCATCCACCCCGCTGTGCACCTGCATGAAGAACACAATGCCCTCGGTGGTGAAATTCTCCATCGCAGACAGGTCAAAGATACCCGGCTCGCGGATATTGGCCGCGGAAAACAATATCTTCTCGTGCCCGTCCGTCATCTCGACGCGGTGGAATATCTGCATATCACCGAATTCCATCCGGGCGGCTGCCAACGCACCCAGCAGCAGCTGGCCACGGAACGGCACGCCATGTGGCGCCAGCACAAACAGGGAGAACACATGGTCGGAACTAACCGCTGGCGCCTTCTGCCGGCCCGGCGCAGCAATAACGTTTTCCTCCACGTCCGACATCGGTTCATCGACAAACAGCTGCTCGAGATCATCGAGCCCGGAATCGATCGAATCAGCCGCCATGCCGTCGACGCTTGGTGCGGTCTTCCTGGCCCGCCGGCCCGGCCGTTTTGCCTTGCGCCCGCGCGGCAGGGAGAACTGCATCGTCTTCACGCGCGCGACTACGTAGATACCCAGGACAATAGCAACCCCGAACAGCAAGAGTATCCAGCGTATATTTTCCATCCAGCCACCTACCTGACGCTGTCGCGCGTCACTTCATATACAGGGAGAAACATTCACGGCAAGACACCCGCTAGACCGCGACCAGCTGCACTGCCTCGTCAACATCCACCGCTACCAGGCGCGACACGCCGGGCTCGTGCATGGTGACACCGGTCAGCTGGTTTGCCATTTCCATGGTGATCTTGTTATGCGTGATAAAGATAAACTGCACCTGGTCGGACATCTTGCTCACCATGTCGCAGTAGCGGCCGACATTGGTATCGTCCAGCGGCGCATCAACCTCGTCAAGCATGCAGAAGGGTGACGGGTTGAGCCGGAAAATAGCGAACACCAGCGCAATGGCTGTCAGGGCCTTCTCGCCACCGGACAGCAGGTGGATAGTGCTGTTACGCTTGCCGGGCGGGCGCGCCATTACGGTCACGCCGGTATCGAGCAGGTCTTCCCCGGTCAGTTCAAGATAGGCATGCCCGCCACCAAACAGGGTCGGGAAATTCTCCTGCATGCCCTGGTTAACGCTGTCAAAGGTTTCCTTGAAGCGGGAGCGTGTTTCGCGGTCGATCTTGCCGATGGCATTTTCCAGCGTCTGTAGTGCCGCAATGAGGTCGGCATGCTGTGCATCAAGGTAGACCTTGCGCTTCGACTCCTCCTCGAATTCATCGATGGCGGCAAGGTTGATCGGGCCCAGCCGCTGGATGCGACGCTCCAGTTTATCCGCCTGTTCGGCCCACACATCGAGCGTGGCGGCCTCGTCCATATTTTCCAGCAGGGACGGATATTCAAATCCCGTCGCAGTGATCTGTTCCACCAGGGTGTCTGCCCGCACCTTGATTTCCTGCCAGGCCATGCGGTCGGATGCCAGCTGTTCACGCTGACTACCGACCGAACGCTCCTTGCGGATGCGCTCCTGATCGTGCTCGCGAGTTGCGTGCTCGATATCCTCCACCTGTTTGCGCGCCGCAGTGAGCCCCCCCTCTGCGGCCAGGCGCCGTTCCAGCAGCCCTTCCAGTTCCTGCTCCAGCTCATGAATCGGGGTATCACCCTGACCCAGGACGGCGGTCAACTCCTCGCGCCGCACCGTCAGCTGACTGCATTGCTCGTGCATGCGCGACAACGCCTGCTCGGTACTCTGCTGTGCCGTGCGCGCGGACTCCGCGCGGACTTCCAGTTCATGTTCCGCCTGCTGATCACTGTGCGCACGGTCCCTGGCCGCATGCAGCACGCTGGACAAATGCTGTTGCTGCCGGGTACGTTCCTCGCGCTCCAGCTTGAGCGCCTCGGTTGCCGCCAGCGCCGCTTCGAGACGGCCGCGCGCAGCCGCCTGCGCCTGTTCCTCACCGAGTTTCTCTGCGCGTAGCGCTTCCGACTCCATCAGCACGTGTTCACTGCGATGCTGTTGCTGTTCCATCTGCGAATGACTGGCAGCAAGGCTGCCGCGCAGGTCACTGGCCTCACGGTGCGCCTCGTTGTACTCGCGCTGCAGGCGGTCACGCTCCGCTTCGGCACCGCCCAGGCTTTCGCGTGATGTGGCCACTGCCTGACGCAGTTGCTCTATGCCGGCCGCCTGTGCCCGGCTTTTCTCAGTGTGTGCCGTAATATCACGCTCACGTTCCAGCACACCGGCATTTTCATCCATGTCGCGTGCAATACGCAGCCAGTGCCGGCCTATCCAGATACCGTCGCGCGTAATTACCGACTCGTGCGCCGCCAGCGAACTTCGCAGCGCCAGCGCATCGGCCAGCGACCCGGCTGCATAGACACCCTGCAGCAGACTGGCCATTGACCAGGGTGCGCTGACCTTGTCGGCCAGTAACGTACCCTTCGCAGCCTCTCCGGCAGTCGCCTCGGACGTGCCGGTCTCGAACAGTGCGACATCACCCTGGTCCAGACTGGCCAGCACGCGCTCCGCATTGTCCAGCCCGTCGACACAGATCGCCTCCAGGTAAAAACCCAGTGCCGTTTCGATGGCGTGTTCCCAGCCGGCCTCGGCCTTGATGGTCTGGGCAAGACGCTGCGCACCCTGCAGGCCGTTTGATTTCAGCCAGCCACTGATCTGCTCCGAACGCTGCCCGAGCGCCGCACGCTGCAGGGTTTCCAGCGAAGCCAGTTGCCCGCGGGTGTCATGGTGTTCGCTCTGCAACGCATCGAGGTCCCGCTCCTGCAGTTCCAGGCCGAGCCGGATTTCGCCAATCCTGTGCGTGACGTCATCCAGTTTTACCTGGATACCGGCAACCACCGTCTCGCGCGTCTCCAGGTTCTGCGCCAGTGACTGTATTTCCTGCTCCAGCGTCTGGTTGCCCAGTGTCTGCTGCTCCTCGCCCATGCGCTGCAAGCGATCGTCGAGCTGCTGCACATGCCGTTCGAGGTGATCGAGCCGGGTCTGTTCGACCTGGGCGGATTGTGTATGCCCGGCCGCACGCTGGTTAAATTCATCCCACGCCGTCTGCCAGTCGCTCATCTCGCTTTCGGCAGTGGCAAGCGCAGCGGTCGATTGCTCCACACGCGTGCGCGCAGTATCCAGTTCCGGCCCAATGCTGGCGATCGTGCTGGCAAGTTCCGCGAGCCGCACACTGTCCACCTTGATATGCGCCTCGACCTCGCCCAGTGTCTGCTCGGCACGGGTCAATTCCTGCTGCTGTTGCTGGCGGGATTCGCGGTTGTGCTGGATCGCCTGTTCCACGCGCGCCACGTCGGCACCCAGCTTGTAGTAGTTCCCCTGCACACCGTTAAACGCCTCGTTGGCCTCGGCAAGGTTCTCGCGTAACTGCTCCAGTTCCGCCTCGATGTTGCGTTGCGCGGCGACATCCGCTTCCAGGGCCAGCTCGCGCTCGCGGATCTGCTGCTGCTGTTCGCTGCCCTGTGCATCCATGGCCTGGTAACGCAACGCTAGCAGTTCCGCCTTGACCTGGCGCTCTTCTTCCTTGAGTTCCTTGTAGCGCTCTGCTGCGCGTGACTGGCGCTTGAGTTTTTCCAGCTGCTTGTCGATCTCTTCCAGCAGATCATTCAGGCGATCAAGATTCTCGCGGGTATGGCGAATGCGGTTCTCGGTCTCGCGGCGACGCTCCTTGTACTTGGATATGCCGGCGGCCTCTTCCAGGAAGGCGCGCAGGTCGTCCGGCTTGGCCTCGATCAGGCGCGAGATGGTGCCCTGCTCGATAATGGAGTAACTGCGCGGACCAAGACCGGTGCCCAGGAAGATATCGGTGATATCGCGGCGCCGGCAGCGGGTGTTATTCAGAAAATAGGTCGAGGTGCCATCACGCGATACCTGGCGGCGAATGGAAATTTCGTTATAGCCGGCGTACTGTCCGCCAATGGTGCCGTCGCTGTTGTCAAACGCCAGCTCGATACTGGCATGTCCGACCGGCTTGCGACCGTTGGAGCCGTTGAAGATGACATCGGTCATCGAATCGCCGCGCAGGTTCTTCGCGGAGGATTCGCCCATTACCCAGCGCACCGCATCGATGATATTGGACTTGCCGCAGCCGTTCGGGCCTATGACGCCGACCAGGTTGCTCGGCAGGTGAATCGTGGTCGGGTCGACAAAGGATTTGAACCCGGCCAGCATAATTTTGGACAAACGCATGGACGATTAGGGTACTGATAGCAGGCCTGATATACAAGTATTTGTTGTTTACCAGGGCTTGCACACATCATCTTGTGTCTTGTAGGATTTCTTCATGTCTACTGAGCCCGGCAAAGACCTCGAAACCTTCCCCAATCCACAACCGGAACGGGACTACACCATCCGCATCCGGGTGCCCGAATTCACCTGCCTGTGCCCCAGGACCGGCCAGCCGGACTTTGCCACGCTGTACCTGGATTATGTCCCGGACCAGCAGTGCGTCGAGCTCAAGTCTTTGAAATTATACGTGTGGTCGTTTCGCGACGAGGGGCACTTCCACGAAGACGTCACCAACCGGATGCTGTCTGACCTGGTCGCCGCCACCCGGCCACGCTTCATGCGCCTGCGTGCCGAGTTCAATGTGCGCGGCGGCGTCTACACCGATGTCGTGGCCGAACACCGCCAGCCCGGCTGGCAACCTCCGCCCGCGGTGACCCTGCCCTGAGCCGCTGACAGGCAGCGGCACGCCCGCAGGCACGCCATGACACAATTTCTCGGTATCGACTTCGGCACCTCCGGCTGCCGGAGTTGCGTCATCGACGCGCAGGCACAGGTGCTGGCCGAGGTCCACACTGCCCTGCCCGTACCCCGGCGCAAAGGTCCTGCCGTCGAGCAGGACCCCGCGTTATGGTGGCAGGCGCTGACCGACAACCTCGACCGCCTCGCCCGGCAGACCCCGCTAGACGCCGTCCGCGCCCTCTGCCTGGACGGTACCTCGGCCACCCTGCTGGGTTGCGACGCATCCGGTCACCCGCTATCTACAGCGCTGATGTACAGCGATGCCCGGGCGCAGGATGAAGCAGACCGGATTGCCAGCGTCGCACCGACAGACAGCGCCGCACACGGCGCCACGTCCAGCCTGGCCAAGCTGCTCTGGCTGCTGCACGCCGAACCAGGCCGCAGCATCAGCCACGCCCTGCACCAGGCCGACTGGTTGCTGGGCCGGCTGTGTGGCCGGTATGGCGTGAGCGATGAAAACAATGCCCTGAAGCTGGGTTACGACATCATCCAGCGCCGCTGGCCCGACTGGCTGGATGCGCTGAACATACCCCGCGCCCTGCTCCCGGAAGTACTCCCTGCCGGCCAGCCGATCGGCGCCCTGTTGCCGGCATGGGCAAAACGCTGGGGCATGCCTGCTGACACCGTCATCCTCAGCGGCACGACCGACAGCACCGCGAGCTTCATTGCCACCGGCGCCGGGCCGGGCGATGCGGTCAGCGCGCTGGGCAGTACGCTGGTACTGAAAATTCTCACGGACAAACCCGTGTTCTCCCCGCAACACGGCATTTACAGCCACCGGCTTGGCCAGCACTGGCTGGCAGGGGGCGCCTCCAACAGCGGTGGCGCAGTCCTGCAGCAATTTTTCAGCACGCGGGAAATTACCGAGCTGACAAGCGCATTGCAGCCGGAAGTGCCGACCGGGCTGGATTACTACCCACTGGTCGGCACCGGCGAGCGTTTCCCGGTGAATGATCCAGCACTGCAGCCCCGCCTGGCGCCACGCCCGGCCGATGACGCGCTGTTCTTTCAGGGCATCCTGGAGGGCATCGCGCACATCGAGGCCGAGGGCTACAGAAAGCTTGCCGCACTGGGTGCGCCATGGCCGGCGCGCATCCTCAGCACCGGCGGCGGCGCCATCAATCGCGGCTGGGGTGAAATACGTGAACGCATCATCGGTGTACCGGTTGTCGCGGCAGCGCACCAGCAGGCGGCATACGGCGCTGCCCTGCTGGCGTTACAGTATAGTAAGCCCTGATTTAGTAAATATTCCTGTCATTGCGAGCGCAGCGCGGCAATCCCATAATCCGGCACCAGGAGATTGCTTCGTCACTTCGTTCCTCGCAATGACGAATAAATCAAAACTTCCGTAAGTCGTAGGAGCGCCTTGCAGGCGCGATACAATCTTGGAATTGTTTTGTTCGCGCCTGCAAGGCGCTCCTACAAACATATTTCGGTAATAGAATATGAAAAGCAAACACTCGGGAATGCATTACCTGCTCACGGGCCTGCGCCTGCTGCGTCAACCAGGACTGCGGCGTTACGTGGCAGTGCCGCTGCTGGTCAGTACATTGTGCTTTGCCGGCGCCCTCTATGGCCTGGGGTACTGGCTGGACATCCTGCTCGACGGCCTGCTTGGCAAACTACCGGGCTGGCTCGACTGGCTGCGTTACCTGCTCTGGCCACTGTTTGCGCTGGCCGGCGTGCTGGTGGTGTTCTACAGCTTCTCGATTCTCACCAACCTGGTGGCCGCGCCGTTCAACGGCATGCTGGCAGAGGCGGTGGAAAAACACCTCACCGGGCAACCCATCGACACCGGTGGCTGGCGTGCACTGGCACAGGATATTGTGCCCAGCCTGCTGTCCGAACTGCGCAAGCTACTGTACTTTGCCGTGCGCGCCCTGCCACTGGGCGTCCTGTTCCTGATACCGGGCATCAATGTCGCCGCGCCGTTTATCTGGGCACTGTTCAGCGCCTGGATGCTGGCAGTGGAATACATTGACTACCCCATGGCCAATCACTGGCTGCACTTCGCCAGGCAACGCAGCATCCTGCGCGACAACCGCTGGCTGTCCTACGGTTTTGGCGGCAGCACACTGTTGCTGACCATGGTGCCGGTGGTGAACTTCATCGCCATGCCGGCCGCCGTGGCCGGTGCAACGGCGATGTGGGTGGAGGAGTTTCGGGAGACTGAGTTGGAGGATCGCGGATAAGATGCGCTCCTACGGCCCCAGGAAACACCTGTAGGAGCGGATCGCATCCGCGATCTTTTTGCATCGTCGTTCCCGCATAGGCGGGAACCCGGCCAGCAACAGGGCGCCAGTTCTATCGCGCCTGCAAGGCGCTCCTACATTAATCAGGCAACCCTGTAGGAGCGCCTTGCAGGCGCGATCTTTATTGGTGAAAAAACCATCGCGCTCGCGGAGCGCTCCTACAATAATTAGAAACACCTGCAGGAGCGGAGCGTATCCGTGATTGGTTTTGGATGATCAGAGTTGCAGGTACTCGCGCAAGCGGCGCACACCTTCCTGCAGGTTTTCCAGCGAGGTGGTATAGGCAAAACGCACGTGCCGTTCCGGCAGGTTGTTACCAAAATCAATCCCGGGCGTGATGGCCACGCCTGCTTGTTCCAGCAACTGTTGCGAGAACGCGTAGCTGTCAGTGGTGAACCGGCTGCAATCCGCATACAGGTAGAAGGCACCGTCCGGCACCACCGGGATATCAAAACCCAGCTCACGCAATGCCGGCAGCAGGTAGTCGCGACGCTGCCGGAAGCACTCGCGGCGTTCTTCGAGAATGGCGATATTGTCAGTATCGAAAGCACGCAGCGCGGCATGCTGCGCCAGCGTCGGTGCCGCCAGGAACAGGTTCTGCGCGAGCTTGTCGAGCTCCGGCACCAACGCCTGTGGCGCCACTACCCAGCCCAGCCGCCAGCCGGTCATCCCGAAATACTTGGAGAAGCTGTTAATCACGCAGATCTCGTCTGACACCGACAGTGCTGTCGGCGGTGACTCCCCGTAGGTCAGCCCGTGGTAGATCTCGTCAACAATGAGGCAACCGTTACCTGCCCGCGCAATGTCCAGGTAGTCGTGCAGCGTTGCCTTGTCCAGCAAGGTGCCGGTCGGGTTCGAGGGTGAGGCCACCAGCAAGGCCGCCGTATTCCCTGCCCAGTATTCCTGCACCTGTTGCGGTGTGGGCTGGTAAGCAAAACCGGCATCCACCGGTATGCTCACCGGTTCGCCGTTGAGCAGGTGGACGAAGTTGCGATTGCATGGATAA
>JAOUBY010000016.1 GCA_029860045.1 Gammaproteobacteria bacterium
GCGGAATCGTCAGGCGGTGCCAGCATGCAACGCCCGGTGCACACCTACTCGATTGTCGCGCGCGATCCGCTAACAGGGCAGCTCGGTGTTGCCGTACAGTCGCACTGGTTCTCGGTCGGTGAGCTGGTGCCATGGGTCAGAGCCGGTGTCGGCGCCGTCGCAACCCAGTCGTTTGTCGATGTGCGTTACGGTGTGGAAGGCTTGCAGCTGATGCGGCAGGGCAAGACTGCCGGGCAGGCGCTTGCCCAGTTGCTCAAGGCCGATGCCGCGCCCGGTATGCGCCAGGTCGGCATGATTGATGCGCACGGCGGGATTGCGCAGCACACGGGTGAGCACTCTATCCAGTATGCCGGCCACCTGGCCGGTGACAATTTTGCCGTGCAGGCCAATTTGATGGTGCACGAGGGTGTGCCGGAGGCCATGGCAAAGGCCTACCGTGAGGCGAGTGGGCCACTCGCGGAGCGGTTGCTGGCCGCACTGGAAGCGGCACAGGCGGTTGGTGGCGATCTGCGTGGCAAACAGTCTGCCGCCCTCGTGGTGGTGCGCGCTGAACCGGCCGAGTATGCCTGGCAGGAACGACTGGTGAACCTGCATATCGAGGATCATTCGACACCGCTGCTGGAATTGCGTCGCCTGCTGACACTGAACAACGCCTACCACCATATGAACCTGGGTGAACATGCATTGGAAAAAGATGACCTGGCAACGGCGCGGACCCACTACAGCAAGGCCGAGGCGCTGGCGCCGGACAACCTGGAGATTCGTTTCTGGCATGCCGTCTCGCTGCTGAATGCCGGGGATGCAGGGACCGCACTGCCGATCCTTGCGCCGGTTGTTGCGGCAGATGAAGGCCTGCGGGAACTGGTGCCGCGCCTGGTCAAGGCCGGTATTCTCAAGACTGACAAGCAAACCTTGCAGCAAATAGATGCCGCCGGTGCGCCGCGGCAGGAGGTAAAGTGATGCAGGAGCGGATGAAGAAATACCTTGGTTGCGTGCTGGTGTCCTGTTTGTTGTTACACCCCGTGCTCAGGGCCGAGGACGTGGTGCCGGCACGGCTGATGGGGCTGGAACTGGCGCGCGATATCGCACAGGGCGCCGTTGATGCCTGCCGCAAGGACGGTTACCAGGTAGCCGTGGTGGTTACCGACCGCAGTGGTGACCCGGTGGTGGCAATGCGTGACGTGTTTGTCAGCAAGTACATGCTGCAGATCGCGCAAAACAAGGCCAATGCAGTGGTGATGTCGAGTACCAGTTCCGGAGAATTGCGAACCAACATGGCGCGCATCCGCGATGAGCTGAACGAACTGGACGGTGTGCTGTTGATGGAGGGTGGTTTGCCGATTCGTGTGGCGGGTTCGTTGATGGGGGCTGTCGGGGTAAGCGGTGCACCGGGCGGTGACAAGGACGAGGCATGTGCCCGGCATGGTCTTGATGTGGTGCAGGAACGACTCGATTTTGCGGATTAGCCGGCTGGCAGCCAGCCGCCTTTGAAAGGCCTGTTCCGGGTTCAGGCATGCCCGTTTTCCGGTCGATGCACGGCGGTAGCCCGCACGGAGCGGGCCAGTCCGGGGGTAGTGCCGCGAAGTACACACACACATGCTGAGGAAAACTAATGGCAAAGCATAATCAGGCAGCAGGATTGCGTCGTGTCTGGAATGCGACGCTGTATTCTGTCGCGGGAATCCGGGCGGCGTGGAGCAACGAGGCTGCATTTCGCCAGGAGCTCGTGCTGTGCCTGTTGCTGGTGCCGGCGGCATTCTGGGTCGGTGACAATGCAGTGGAGCGCGCACTGCTGATCGGCAGTTGCCTGTTGGTGCTGGTGGTCGAACTGCTCAATTCAGCCATAGAGGCCGCCATCGACAGGATCGGGGAAGATGTGCACGCGCTTTCCGGCCTTGCCAAGGACATGGGTTCCGCGGCAGTCTTCATCAGTCTCTGGGCGGCGGCAATCTGCTGGGGCCTGATTGGATACGAGCGTTTCCTGGCCTGACGTTATGGCAGGGTCAGGCATCGACTGCCGTGCGGGACAAGACCCTGTCCACACCTGAAATTATCCTGTTTCCCCGGTAACCAGTACCAGTTTCCCCGTGGTCTGTCCGGATTCCAGTGCGCGGTGCGCATCGGCAACGTCATCGAATGGATAACTCTGTACTGCCGGCAGGCGCAACCGTCCATCTGCCAGCCAGTGCAGTATCTGGTCCATGCCTTCCTGCAGTACGCCGGTCTTGTCGAACAGGTAACTCAGGTTAAAACCGAGAATGCTGCGATTGCGGGTGGTCAGGTCAAACGGGCTGAAACGTGGCGTACGCAGCCAGTCCACGGCCAGCCTGAGCCGGTTCGGTCTGCCATGCCGCGTTGACAGCATGCTGTGGAAACCGTACACCACCAGTTTGCCGGCCGGGGCCAGGTGTCGGTAGCTTTGCCTGAGGGTGGTGACACCATTGGCATCCAGTATGAGGTCGTAAGCGCCCGGTGCATGCTGTTCTGCAGCGTTCCACAAATCACCTGCCGACTTGTCGATCACGGCATCCGCACCCAGTTCGCTGACGGCAGCTACCTTGTGCGTTGCGCCGACCACACCGATCACCCTGCAGCCGGAAATCCTGCCCATCTGCACCAGCATGCTGCCGACACCACCGGCTGCTGAATGCACCAGCAGTGTGGAATCCGGGCGCGGGTGAGCCAGTTGGAACAGGGCATACCATGCCGTCAGTGCAACGGTTGGTAAAGCCGCAGCCTGTTCAAGTGTGAGTGATTCCGGTAGTCGAAACAGCTGTTGTCGGCTGACCAGCAATTGTGTGGCATAGCCGTTGAAGCGCGTGACGGCAATTACCGCGGTGCCCGGGGCCATGTCCGTAACGTTGCTGCCACACGCGCGGATTGTGCCGGCCACCTCAAAGCCCGGTGTTATCGGGTAGCCGACGTAGTGCCGTGCCGAGGCATACAGCCCCATGCGCGTCACGCAGTCCGCATAGTTGACGCCGCAGGCAGCAACATCGATCAGCACCTCGTCAGCGGACGGGTGCAGGTCGGGGTGGCGTTCGATTTCCAGTCGTTCGTAGCCACCTGGCCTGTGGATAACGATTCTCTTCATGGTCGGTTGGCAGCTTGAAATCCGTTAGTCTGCCCTGATATTAAAGGTAACAGAGAAGTTTTACCCGGAGGCTGAAATGACTGCAGGTATCGTATTGATTATTGCTGGCGTATTGCTGGTACTGTTTCCACCGCTGCTGTCGATTATCGTGGCGAGTGTGCTGATATTTGCCGGTGTGCTGGTCGTTGTCATTGCGCGTAACGAACGCAGACTGCAGCGGAATTACCAGAACCCCGCCGTCGAATTCTTTTTCCGGCACTAGCCCTGCTGTACGTCCGGCGGCATTCCTATTCTGGTTTGCCCCAGAGTTCTGTCAGGCGCTTGTCGCGGCCACAGCCGTAACGGTAGAACTTGTAGCGCACGGGGTTCTTCTTGTAGTAATCCTGGTGGTAGTCCTCTGCGGGATAGAAAGTGCTCGCCGCGCTAATCTGTGTGACGATGGGTTCCTTGAAAGACCCCGGGTTTTCCAATGCTGCCTTTGACTGGCTTGCCAGTTGTTTCTGTTCTTCGTCGTGGTAGAAGATCTCGCTGCGATACTGGTCCCCCCAGTCACAAAACTGGCCGCCCGCCATGGTCGGGTCTATGTTGTGCCAGAACACATCCAGTAGTTGCGTGTAACTGACGCGTGCGGGGTCGTAGATGACCTGGATGGCCTCTGTGTGCCCGGTGCCACCGCGCGAGACTTCCTTGTAGGTTGGATTCTCCTTGCTGCCACCCGTGTAGCCGGACGTGGTTGAAATGACGCCGTCGATGCTGTCGAACGGGGGCTCCATGCACCAGAAGCAGCCGCCGGCGAACGTGGCGGTGGCATGGCCTGATGGATCCTTGCCGGGTTCAGCGCTGGCGCCGAGCGCGGCTATAGCGAGCAGGATCGACAGGCAGTAATGCGGCAGGCGCGATAGGTACATTGTTTCGTCCTTCTGGCAGGTCATGGGTGTTCCTAATGGACAGCACAGGGAAATAATCGTTTCACGAAGATTAACACTATTTATATCAGCCTATTGCAGTGATTTAAAGACCGGGCGCCGGCGCCGATAGCATTTATGTGGCTATAGTCATAGAGCGAGGTGTTGCGATGGACAGTAGTTACCCCAGTCCCCGGGAAGTCGGGGTCAGGATTCCGCCTAAGCTAAAAGAGGACCGCTTTTGTGCCGGCTTCAGGCATGGACTCAAGGGTGGTCAGCTGGACCGGGTCGAATACATGAAGCTCTCCTTTCGTGAGGGGTTTCGTGCATCGAAGTTGTACCTGCGCGATTTACGCAGGTCCCGCGGCATCCTGGAATTTCCTGCGCGTTGGCGTCTGCGCCAGAGAGTGGCATAAACACACTCTAATCGGTTGTCACGCCATGTCATCCTCTGTTTGCCAATCCGCAGGCGGGGGCTGATAATCCTCGTGTGTTTTTTAATCCCACTCAATGTAACCGCGTGATTGTCAGGGTCGCCTGTGGCGTGGTTCATGCGCTGCTGATACCTGTGGAGTCTATGCGTGTCTAATACACGCCAGCTTGGCGGGTTGATAATGGGCCCGCTGGTGATGCTGGCAATATTAATGCTGCCATTGCCTGAAGGGATGAGCGAAGCCGGCATGCGGGTGGCTGCCGTTGCCGCCCTGATGGCGGTGTGGTGGCTGACCGAGGCGATACCGATACCGGCAACGGCCTTGCTACCCGTGGCAATGTTCCCGCTGCTGGGTGTCATGAGTGGCGCCGACATCACGCGCGCCTACGGACATCACCTGATCTACCTGTTCCTGGGCGGCTTTCTGATTGCCGTCACCATGGAGAAGTGGAATCTGCACCATCGTATTGCACTGCATACCATTCGCCTGGTCGGCGTGACACCGCAACGGATTGTGCTGGGCTTCATGTTGTCCACGGCATTTCTGTCCATGTGGATCAGCAACACGGCAACTACCATGATGATGGTGACCATTGCCGCAGCCGTGCTGCACGAGATCGAACATCAGATTGAACACAAGAGCGGGGAATTCCGCTTCGGGGTTGCCCTGATGCTGGGTATTGGCTATGCGGCATCCATTGGCGGCGTGGCCACACTGATCGGTACGCCACCGAACGCCATTTTTGCCGGTGTCGTGGAGCGAACCTACGGCTACAGCATCAGCTTTCTTGACTGGATGAGTTTTGGTCTGCCGCTTGCGCTGGTCATGCTGGTGATTACCTGGTTGTATCTCACGCGCGTCCTGTTCCGCAGCGAGGTTGCGCACCTGCCGGGCGGGGAGGCCTTCATTCGCGATCAGCTCGCAAGGCTCGGACCGATGACGCGTGAGGAAAAGAGCGTAGCCGTGGTGTTCTGCGGCGTGGCGGCACTATGGATTCTGCGTGGCCTGTATCAGCCGGAGTCCCTGCAGATGGTCAAGGACTCCACTATAGCCATTTTTGGCGCGCTGCTGCTGTTCCTGATACCGGTGAATCTCCGCAAGCGCGAGTTCCTGCTTGACTGGCAGACGGCAGTGACCATTCCCTGGGATATTATTATCCTGTTTGGCGGGGGGTTTGCGCTGGCGCAGGGGTTCCAGGATTCCGGTCTGACCGGCTGGCTGGCCGAGCGCCTGACCGTGCTCCATGGGGTCGACCTGCTGATGGTAATCGCGGTGGTTGTGTTACTGGTGATCTTTCTGACCGAGGTAACTTCCAACACGGCAACGGCTTCCCTGTTGCTGCCGGTGATGGGTGCGCTGGCAGCAGCGATAGACGTGCATCCGTACGGGATTATGGTGGCAGCGGTTGTTGCTGCATCATTCGCCTTCATGCTGCCGGTGGCGACACCGCCGAATGCGATTGTGTTCAGCAGTCGTTACGTGACCATTACCCAGATGGCAAAGGCGGGTGTGTGGCTTAACCTGATAGGTGTCGTGCTGATCAGCGGCTTTGTCTATTTCCTGCTGCCGCGTATCTGGGGGATCGAGCTGGGCGTGGCGACCGACTTTATTCGTTAACCCTGGCCAGTACATTGACCTGGAAACATATCTGTTCCAGGAATGCCTGGGTATCGCGTGCGCCAGCTGCAATATTCATGCGGATCCTGCAGTCGTCCTCGTCGAATTCACCGGCGGCACCAAAGATCTGCCAGCCGGCAAAACTGGCGACACCGTCGGTACGGTTGCCTGCGAGCGAGGCAGAGGACAGGATTTTTACAACAGCTTCACCCTTGTCGCACTCATATTTTCTGCCGATGTCGAAACAGATGATCTCCAGCGACCAGCGCGGGTGTGGCAGCCCGCCACAGAGTTCCACCTCAGCCATGCCGCTGTACATGAACAGCCGGTTGGCACCATCAGGACCCCCGACATGGACTTCCATCTCCTGCATATTTGTCAGGCGTTTGGGGGTGATGATGTTGGAATAGTCCATGCGTATCCTCCGGAACCGGGTTATCTTTATTGCATCCCTATTGGACGACAGTTGTTAGCAGAAGGCAAGAGGGTGTGTGGCAGGTTTTCCTTCCACGCATGAAACCTGCTACGCCCCGGGTTGAGTTTCGATCAGGTGGTCAAGCTTGTCATCCATATGCAGCTCGGTGAGCTCGGTGAAGCCACCGATGCAAACATCGTCGATTACGATCTGCGGTACCGTGCGCGCGCCGTTGGTGACTACGGAAAATTCCCGTCTTGCCTGCATGTCGGAATCGATCATTGCCTCGTCATAGGGAATGTTCCACTTGCTGAGCAGCTGTTTTGCCTTGTCGCAAAACGGGCAACTGGCTGTACTGTAGACTTTGACGCGTGCCATGATCGTGTTCCTTGTTCCGGATAAGTGTACGAGGGGCCGTATTATACAAAAAATGCCGGCGCCTGCCGGGCGCATGCGTTGCCTAGTCCTTGAGTAGACGGGGCCGGGTCAGTGCCTGCAGGTGGGCCGAAGCTGTATCGAGTGCATTCCATGCGCCGTTGAACTGCAAAATTGCCAGGGCAGCGGTCGGCATCAGTTTTCCATTCTCAGGTTCTGGTGCCGGGTCTGTGCACAGGCGTTCAAGCAGCTCTTCCAGTCCGGGATTGTGTCCTACTATCATGAGCGAGCCGGCAGCGGGCGGACACTGGTGGATGACTTCAAGCAGGCTGCCGACATCGGCAAGGTAGAGTCGCTCATCCGTGCTCAGTACGCTTGCTGAAATACCAGTAACCGAGCAGATGTTGTCTGCCGTTTTACGGGCGCGGGCGGCTGGTGAAGCAATGATGTGCTCAGGGAGAAGGTCGTGATCCAGTAGCCAGCTGCCGATTCGCATGCTGGCTTCTTCACCCCGTTTTGCCAGTGGCCGACCGAAGTCACCACCGGCGCCGGCATGCCAGTCGGATTTACCATGGCGCAGCAGCATGAGTGTTCTGGGCCTGTTCATCAGGGTGCGGGTGTTGCCCCGGCTCCAGGCCGGGCAGCAGTGCTTGTCAGGTGTCGGCGAGGCTTTCCAGCAGGGTTGTTTGTGCGCTGACCGGCTGACTGTCGCCGGGTTGCAGCCGCTGATAACTGCCATCTGCTTTCATCTCCCATGCCTGGGTGTTGTCGGCGAGACAGATACCGAGTTCGCGCATGATGCGTTTCCTGTCCTTTTTTTCGAGTATCGGAAAGGCGATCTCGACACGATTGAACATGTTGCGTTCCATCAGGTCGGCACTGGCACCGTAGAGCTTGGCGTTGCCGTCATTCTGGAAGTAATAGACCCGGGTATGTTCCAGGAAGCGACCGACAATCGAGCGCACGCGGATGTTTTCCGAAATACCCGGAATGCCGGGACGCAGGCAGCACATGCCGCGTACAACCAGGTCAATGCTTACGCCTGCACAGGACGCGCGGTACAGGGCCTTGATTGCCTTTGCCTCGGTCAGGGAATTGACCTTGATGATGATGCGTGCAGGCTTCCCGTCGCGCGCGTGCTCTGCCTCACGGTCTATCCAGCGTATCAGTGTCGGATGCAGTGTAAACGGCGACTGCAACAGGTTATGCAGATTCTGTACCTTGCCGAGGCTGGTAAGTTGCATGAATACATTATGTACATCTTCGCCGATTCCGGGATCACAGGTCAGCAGCCCGTAGTCGGTATACAGGCGTGCAGTGCGCGGATGATAATTTCCGGTACCCATATGCACGTAGCGGACCAGTCCTTTTTTCGCTTCCTTGCGAACGACCAGCAACATCTTGGCGTGGGTCTTGTAACCCACCACGCCATACACAACGTGTGCACCGGCTTCCTGCAGACGGCTGGCCAGCTCGATGTTTTCCGCTTCGTCAAACCGGGCGCGTAGCTCGATGACGACGGTCACTTCCTTGCCTGCCCGTGCAGCGTTGACCAGCGCATCGACCACGGCCGAGTCCGGGCCGGTTCGGTACAGGGTCTGCTTGATGGCGAGTACATCGGGGTCGGTAGCAGCCTGCCTGACCAGGTCAATGACCGGCACGAATGACTGATACGGGTGGTGCAGCAGGATGTTGCCCTGCGAGATGGCTTCGAAGATGTTTTTGGAAGTCTTGAGACGGTCCGGCAGGCCCGAGGTGAAGCCCTTGAACTTCAGGTCGGGACGATCAACCAGGTCGTATACCGCAAGCATGCGGTTCAGGTTCACCGGTCCATTGGCCTGGAATAACTCGTCCGGGCTCAACTGGAATTCCTGCAGCAGGTAATTGCGTAAATCTTCCGGACAGTTGTCTGCCACCTCCAGGCGTACCGTGTCACCGTAGCGGCGTGCGCCAAGTTCTCCCTCCAGTGCGCGCGCAAGGTCCTCGATTTCTTCCTCGTCAACAAACAGATCGCTGTTTCTTGTCACCCGGAACTGGTAACAGCCGGTACTTTTCATGCCCGGGAACAGTTCATCGACAAAGGCATGGATAATGGATGACAGGAATACGAACGCATGTTTCCTGCCACCTGTTACGGATTCAGGTAATGGAATGATGCGCGGCAGTACCCGCGGGGCCTGGATAACGGCCAGTGCCGAGTCACGGCCGAATGCATCCTTGCCCTTCAGTGAAACGATGAAGTTCAGGCTCTTGTTCAGCACTTTCGGAAAGGGGTGTGCCGGGTCCAGGCCCAGCGGGCTGAGAATCGGCGTCAGTTGTTTTCTGAAAAACGTGCTCAGCCATTCTTCCTGCTCGCCGCTCCACTCCGAGCGTTTCAGGAAAAGAATGTCCTGTTCGGCCAGCTGCGGAATGAGTTCCTCGCTGAGAATACGGTACTGCTCATCAATGAATGCCCGGGTCTTGCCGGACAGGACCTTGAGCACCTCGGCCGGGGTATGGTTGTCCGGGCCTGATTGCATGGCGCCTGATTTGGCGTGCTGCTTGAGTACGGCAATCCTGATCTCGAAGAATTCGTCCAGGTTGCTGCTGGAGATGCACAGGTGTTTCAGGCGTTCCAGCAGGGGAAACGAGTTGTCCCGGGCGTATTCCAGTACGCGGTGGTTGAATTCCAGCAGGCTCAGGTAGCGGTTGATGTACAGTTCCGGCTGCTGCAGGGTGTCGTCATCCGGTTCCGCAGCGGCCCTGGGTGCCTGGATATCCGGGTTACCAATATTTATGATATTTGATGTCATCGAGGTGAACGTTGTTACGGGTTACTGTGTGAACAGGATGCGGGTAAAACGTTGCTATCAGTCGTCATGCTATCACCGCACGTTATGCGGATTATCTTAAATCAATTTCCCCGGCTATTGCAGAATTGAGGTGATCTTGTCGCATTGGCCGGCCTGCCAGGGCTGTGCCGGCAGTTCTACCTGGGCAATAGTTGCCGGGCAGGGTCACCTGCTTGACGGCAGTTCGTCAAATTACTGACAATTTTTGCTATTGAAGAGTGGCCAGCTTGTCGAACAGTTGCTTGCCGATCAGGCCCATCAATTCTTCCATGGTCAGACTGTCAGGCACTTGTTTTACATTGGAAAACCAGATGTCTTCCACCTGTCCGTTGTTCTCTGCGGTTTGCTCCGAGACCAGCGGCAGACCCACGAAAACGCCCTGTTTCCCATCATCAAGGCCAACGGTAATTAATTGAAGTTCAAGTGTTTTCATGTCGTTACCTCCATTTTTGCCCCGGATTCGCTGGAGAGGGCAGGTTTTCAGGGAGTACGACAATAACCATGCATTTCGCATGCCATTTCAAAGAGGGGAGGTGGTTTAGCTGTGCCGTCCCTGTGATAACAGGCGCCAGACGGTGCCGCTGGGCCGGTCATACCCGGTGCAGATGAAATTCAGGGCATTGAAGTTATGTGCTGCCCAGTGCATGTGGGATTCGGCATGGCGCTGTCCGCAGAACAACAACTGGTCGCCCGCTTGCAGTGGGGTATCGTCCTCTGGCAACAGCAGTTCATCATTGTTTTGGTGTTTGATATAAAGCGGCACGCAGGGCAGCATCTGGCTGGTTTCATGAGGGTCTGTAGTGAGGTCTTTCACGGTCACGGCCATGCCCTTGCCAAATGCCTCCAGCAGGGCCGGGGTTTGTTCCCGGGAAATATTCAGTGTCCAGGTTTCAGGCGGCGCGTCGGTGAGAATTCCGACCACGCGGCTGACCAGGATATTGGCCCAGCTTTCATTCTGTAACCGGGCCAGGCGTAGAAAATCGCTCAGCAGGGGATTGGTCAACAGGTCGATGACACGCTGACCAATAATCTTGCCGGACTGCATGACGAGGTCGATGTCCGCTGCGTTGAAAATGGCATCGTTACTGCGTTGATTCTGCCGTGCCACTGTAAACAGGTTCTCGTTCATGTCCAGTGCGGTCATGATGATGGACAGGTTGTTGGCATCGTCATCGGTGCCGGCAATGATGCCCACGGCCTGCTCGATGCCGGCTTCATGCAGGGTGATAGCCTCGGTGCCGCGCCCGGCAACGGTGTTTTCCGGTGCCGAGGTGCTCTCGATGTCGTATTCAATGATGACGGTTTGTATTCCCTTGAATGACAGGCTGCGCTGCACGGCCTTGCCAAAGCGGCCATAGCCGCACAGCACCCAGGTGCCGCGTGGCGGTGCGACGAACTCGGACAGTGGCGCCTCGTGGATACTGGTCATCCACTCATAGACCAGGTACATGCTCGGTGACTGGAACATCATGGCGAAGCGACTGGCGAAGGTGTCAAATGGATTGATGATGTAGTCAGTGCCAAACGATGCCATGTTGGCCTGTGAGTCATGCGTTTCGGCGCGGCAGATGACCGGCAGTTCGGGTGCCAGCAGTTTGCTGCTGATGGCGATAGTCAGGTTGACATGGTCAATACCTGTCATTGCGATCACTCCGGCGCAATGCGGCTTTTTCAGGCCGGCGACGTACAGTGCCGATGAGTCGGTGACATCGGCGCACAGGGCAGGGACATGTACCTGGAAATTCTCCAGTTGCAGGGTCTGCACCCGGTGCTCGTTGCGGTCGATTACCACGCTGCGGATATTGTCCTCGGCCAGTTCCCGCGTTATCAGGTAACCGGCATCACCAAGACCGCACACCAGGTAAAACGGTTCATGGATGCGCCGTACTGATCGGGTAAAGGTAGTGAATGCCAGCGCCCGCCTGACTGCCGGGTCCTGCAGCATCGCAAACAGTGAACCGATGGCATACAGCCACGAGATGACCGTGAGATACATCGCCACATTCGTCCACAGGCGTTGCGGATCGGTGAACGGATAGGGGATTTCACCAAAGCCGATGGTGGAGCCCATGAAGCTGACAAAGTAAAAGGCATGAAACAGGCTCATGTGCCAGGTGTTGCCCTGGTCGTCCACGCCGGGTATCAGCACCAGCCCGAGAATGGATATCGCGTACACCAGGATGATGGCAATCAGCGGCAGCCGCATGCGCCGCAACATCAGGTAGACGAGATTTTGCATATCCGGTTAGCGGCGGAACATCACTGTTTCGGTTACCAGGATGATGACGGAGGTGACATTGGCCAGCAGCGCGCCTCCTGACAGCGACACGATGCTCGACATCACCATCGGGGTCAGTCCGGTGCCGGTGCCATGCTCCGATATGGTCCAGACGATAACCGCGCCGATTAACTGCAGGTCTGCCACCAGGCTGGTGGCCAGCAGCACGGCGCCGATGTGTGCGCGATCACCGAACTTCATGATGGTGGCGATCAGGCTGACGACCAGTGCGGCGTAGAGTTCGTAGACATTGTGGTGGTTGGGATCGTCCAGATCGCCGATAAAAAACCCGAAGTTCAGGGTCAGTGACAACACGATGAAAAATGCGAAGACGACTTTCTCCAGGTTCATTGCGGGTTCCTCCGGTGTCCTGGTTATCCGGCGCGCCAAGCGTGCCCTGGTGCAACCGTAGCAAAGGGTTCTCCGGATAACAATGTGCATGCGCTGCAGGGTTGTCCGATTGAAAAAACCGGCAGGGCGACCGACAATGGTGTTATGGGTGCTGCTGAAACAGACGAGGAAACACTGCTGGCATTACAGGCGCGTGTTGGCAAGATACATCTGCGTCAGCGACTGGGTATGGAGGGTGTCTACGAGCACAAGGTTTTCGGGCAGGGCCGAACCTTCTTCCACATCGAGAACTGGTATTCGTTGCGCACCCTGATCCGCAATTCACTGCGCCTGACCATGCTGCATGGCCGCAGCCGGCGCAATGCGCGTCGTATTGTTCTCCGCGAGAACCCTATTCCTGTTGTCGGGCTGCCGCCAGCCTTCGAGGGTTTCACAATCCTGCATATTAGCGATCTGCACCTGGATATTGCCCCGGACTTTCCGCGTGTGCTGGGCGAGGCGGTGAGTCAATTAAAGTATGACCTGTGCGTGCTTACCGGCGATTACCGCGCAGAGACCTTTGGTCCCTGTCATGCGGCGCTGGATGGGCTGACGCAGGTGCGGGCGCAACTCGGTAAGGAAGTCTATGGGGTGCTGGGAAATCACGACTCCATCCGCATGCTGCCGGCTATCGAGGCGATGGGCATTCGTATGCTGATGAACGAGCAGGTTGCCGTGCAGCGTGATGGACAATGCATCTACCTTGCCGGGATTGATGACCCGCACTACTTCCGCGCCGATAACCTGGAGAAGGCCGCCGATGCCATCCCGGATGACAGTGTTTCAATCCTGCTGTCGCATTCCCCGGAGATCTACAAGCTGGCCAGACATGCCGATTTTAATATCATGTTGTGTGGACATACCCACGGTGGGCAAATCTGCCTGCCGGGTGGTATCGCGGTGATCAAGAACGCCTCCTGCCGCCGCGAGTTCTGCTCCGGTGCCTGGAGCTATCACGGCATGGCAGGGTATACCTCTACCGGCTCCGGGGCCTGTGTTGTGGATGTCAGGATCAATTGTCCGCCGGAAATCGTTCTTCACCGTTTACATGTCGCCTGACGGGGATTGATGATCCGGGAAAGCAGCAGGTCGATGACAATAAAGACAGTAATGACCACGGCCATTTCCGGTACTGTCGCTGTGTGTACCGGCTGCAAAACCAGCAAGGGCAGCAGCGCTTCAGGTAACTGATCGAGCCCCGGTTGTGAACAACTGGACGGAAACCCCAGCCGGCGTTTGATAAAACTGGATAGCAGGTCACCCAGCATGGCCAGACCGCCAAACAGTGCTCCGTGTATATAGGTAAACCCGACCAGTGGGGCGCACAGGGTGCTGGCACCGATGGCAGCCAGTACGCCGCGAATTGTCTTGGAGGCGCCTAGCCAGGGGCGCTGGTCAGGGAACAGGCGCCCGGCATCCAGCGGTTGATTGCAGCGCGGCCCCAGCAACAGGCCAAGCACAACCGGCGCGCCATTGGCCACGACGATCAACAACAGCAGTTCACTGATCAGCCAGATTCGCATATCACACTCCGGATGAAAGCGGTCCGGTCTTCAGGGTAGCGGTTGCCGGGTGCAGATGCGATTGGCGCCGGTAGCCGGGCAAAAAAATACCCGCCGTAAGGCGGGTATAAAATGGAGGTTGGTGTTGGGCTAACACTCAATTATCTAATGCTGCATATTCACTAGGTATTGTCGCTGCTGTTCGACCCGGTATCCCGGATCATGACCGTCAGCGGCAGCATGTTGCACTTCACCGATCCGGCGCGCCGCCTGTTCAGGGCGTGTGCCTGTTCCATGGTATCCGGGCTCGAACACTCGTTGACATTGAAGGTTATGTCTTCCAGCTAATCGTTCCCGGCTACAAGGCCTGATCGATGAATGAGTATGATTACGCCCGTTGGGCGGGGGCCTGTCAACCACAATAGATTGACGCGATTTTTGTCAATTTGGGGGGAGGGCGCGTAGGGTTTTGATAATGCTGGATTATCGGAATCGAGTAATTTTTGTATATTCGAAACTCGATTAGAAAAAATCCTCACCGCGCGGCATTATTATCTAACCTGTTGTTTATTAATTAATAATTACCCTTTTTGGCAGGGCGTCTGACGCAAAAGCCGGTGTGCGCCGGCCCTGGATAGCAACACAGTTGTTGCTAATCATTTCATAAATGCATGTTAATAAAGCGAAACGTGGACAGGCAGAAAAATCTGCGGGTTATTTATCTAATGATAAGTATTTATGAATTTAATAATTCGCTTATATGATTTATACTGCGATCAGGCACAATGATTTCTGTACCTGGTTCGAAACACCGGTCTTCTGGAGGTACGCCATGAAAAGAGTATTGCTTTCCGTTCTGCTGCTTGCTGGTCTGTTGTCACACGCGGCACGTGCCGATGTGGTCGTGCTGGTGCACGGTTACCTGGGCGGTGCCGGTTCCTGGGACTACAGTGGCGTGACCACCACGTTGCAACAGCATGGCTGGCAGCGTGCCGGGGTGTATGCCGCAGGCCCGTCAGGTGTGCAATTCATACCTGCCCGGGGCGCGCAGACGGCACAGAAGTACTACGCGGTAGACCTGCCTTCCGAAGCCCCCATCCTGGTGCAGGTATACCAGTTGCACGAGATCCTCGCGACCATCGCCCGCACCCACAGCGGTGAGCCGGTCGTGCTGGTTGGTCATTCCGCCGGTGGTGTTGTTGCGCGGGCCGCCCTGGTGCGCGGGGATGTTCACAATGTGAAGGCACTGATTACCATTGCCAGTCCACACCTCGGGACCGACCGGGCCGAGCAGGCGCTGGATGTGACTGATATCCCGTTCCCGCTTTCCGTGGTCACGGATTTGCTGGGTGGTGACACCTACGATACCGCCATGCGTTCGCGCAGTCTCTATATAGACCTGATCCGTCCACAGCCCGGCTCACTGTTGTACTGGCTGAATGCGCAGCCGCACCCGAATATCGAGTATTTCTCCATCGTGCGCGGCCAAACAGCGTCCGGCCGGGGTGACTACATCGTGCCCGCCTACAGCCAGGACATGAACAATGTGCCGGCACTGCGTGGCCGTTCCTCACTGATTACCGTCCCGGTCCGTCATGGCCTGGAACCGGTCGACGGCGGCATCCTCGTCAACCTGCTGGCTGATCTGCACTGACAGCCACTGTATCCCCGGGGTACTGCCCCGGGCCGGCGGGGAGTGGATTACCCGTAACCCCTGGGTTATAACTATTTCCGTATTGGCCGACTACTGGTCATGAACATCCGGAAATGCATGCCCAGGGGTAACCCTTGATACAGTTTGTGCTCAAACTCGCCTGGCGCCTGGTTTGCTGGGCAGAACTCGCCATTTTTACCCTGGTAATGTACCTGCTGTCATGGCTGCCACGTGCCGTGATCCAGCCGTTCTATTTTCCCCTGTTCCGTTTCTGGACCCGCAGTTTTGTGCGGGCACTGGGTATTGATCTGCGCGTGCATCAGAAATACACCGCAAAGGTACTGCCCGGGCAGTACATACTGATTGCCAATCACCCCTCGGCCTTTGAGGACATCGGGATTCCTGCGGTTTTTCCGGTGCACTCTGTGGCCAAGATCGAGGTAAAGGACTGGTGGATCGTGGGGCGGATCAGTACTGCGTCCGGCTCGCTCTATGTGCGACGTGAATCGAGGGAGTCACGCAATGCGGCGGCTGATGAGATCGACCGCGAACTGCGTGCCGGCAGGAATATTGCGCTCTACCCGGAAGGCGGCTGCAAGGGCCGGCGCATCTTCGAGTCGTTTCGCTATGGTGCATTTGATATCTCGCTACGCACCGGCATCCCCATTCTGCCGGTTTTCCTGCACTATGAATCCCAGGATGATTTCGAATGGCGTGATCCACAGACCCTGCTGCACAAGATCTGGCACATGAGCACTACCCGCAACAACCGCGTCAATTTCTATATCTACGATGCCATCGATCCAAAGGATTTTGTCGACAAGGAGTCGTATACCGCCTTTGCACATTCCAAATACCTGGAGTGGCAGGCGCGTTACCTTGACTGAACGTTTTATCAGGCCGGCCATGTATTGGTGCTGAAAATGTGAGGCCGTGCCGGTAGAATCCCTTCCCCGCCTGTTGTACCCGTCGAAATTCCAGGGGAAGAGTATGTTTGAAAATATAACGCGCAGTTTCCGTTTTTACCCTTTGTTCTGTCTGCTGACCGTGCTGCCAGTCCAGCTGCTGCATGCCGACACGCTGCTCATGCAGGACGGCTCCCGCCTGCAGGGCGAGGTGGTGCGGCAGCAGGATGGCGTGCTGGAGTTCAGTACATCCTATGCCGGTGTGATCAGGGTGCAGTGGAGCCAGGTCAGTGAACTGCAGGCCGACCAGCCGGTCGAGGTCTACCTGGATAGCGGGGAATCACTGCAGGTGACCACGATCCGGAATACCTCGCAGGTAATCGTGCTGGGGGGTGGTGCATCCGGCAGGGAAGTCGCCCCCCCGGCGCTGGCCTTCATCAACCCGGAACCCTGGCAGCGTGGCGAGGGATTGAAGCTGAGCGGCATGCTGAACTTCGGACTGGAATTCCAGCAGGGTAATACCGATCAGCAGAAGCTGGCACTGGATGGGGCGATGCAGGCGCGTCGCAAACATGACCGTTACAAGCTGGCGGTGCAGTACCAGAAAGACAAGAGCAATGACATTACCACGGCGCAAAACTGGCAGTTACGTAACAAGTATGACTATTTCGTCACTGAAAAGCGTTATTACGGTGCCTCACTCAACTTCGAGCAGGACAAGTTCGCCGATCTGAAACTGCGAACCAGCGTCGGGCCTCACATCGGTTACCAGTTTTTTGAGAGCAAGCAGTTGAATCTCGGTGCCGATATCTCGCTGCTTTATGTTATCCAGGACTTCGATGTCGCTCCGGATGACGAGTACACCGCGCTGGGCTGGAGCATTGACTTTGACAAGCTGCTGTTCGCAGACCGTGTGCAGCTGTATCACCGGCAGAACGGTCTGCTGGAGCTTGGCGATACCGGTAACGTGGTGGTGAACAGCTGGACCGGCCTGCGCTTTCCGCTGTATGCCGGTGTGGTTGCCAGCACCGAGGCGGAAATCGATTACGATGGCGGGGCGCCGGTCGGGGTCGACGAGGTGGATACCATCTGGCGCATCAAACTCGGTTACCAGTGGTGAGGTGCTAGCCGATACCCTGCATAAGCTTGTCGTAGAGCAACAGGCCGAATACGGCGACCGAGACAAGCAGCACCAGGTTCATGACAGGCCCGTTGCGCAGGTCTCCTACCCATGCGCGGCGGTTGTTCATTACCAGTAGCAACACACCCAGCAGCGGCATGAAGAAGGCGCCTGCGACGGCGTAGACCAGGATCAGCCAGACCGGTTTGCCGAACAACAGCATGATCATCGGCGGCAGTGCAATGTACAGCAGGTAGCCACGGTAGGCGGCCGAGCGGGTATCGATGGTGCGCGTGGCTTCATCCGGGGTCGTGTATTGCTGGACGAAATCCGCAAACAGGTAGGGAATGCCTTGCCAGACACCCAGCATGGAGGTGAAAACCGCAGCCCAGAAGCCGATCAGGAAGCACCACTTGCCAGCCGGTCCGACCACGGCCTCAAGCTGATTGGCGACACTCAGGGCCATTTGCGGGCCGGTGACCGTTTCAGGACTCAGGCTGGCGGATACAATCATAATGGCGATGCCAAACAGTCCGGTCAGCAGGTAGGCAACCGCGAGATCCCGGCGCGTGCGTACCAGGTCTTCGCGAGAATTCCAGTTGCGCTCCCGTATCCAGTAGCCATAGCACAGCAGCGTGACGCTGCCGCCCACGCCACCGATAACGCCGAATATAAACAGTAGCGAGCCATCCGGTTTTGAGGGTACCAGGCCGTTCAGGATGTCGGACAGGTCCGGTGCAACCAGTACGGCGCAGACCAGCACGACGATCATCATGAGCGCCATGAACAGTTTCATTACCAGTTCAAGTACGCGGTAGCGTCCGATCAGCACCAGCACTGCGGCCAGTAGCGAATGGATTATGCCCCATGCCTCGAGTGACAGCCCGGGCAGCAGGGCGTGCGCGGCGAGGCCGGTACCGGCAATCAGTGCTGCCCCAACAATGAATGTCCACAGCAGCAGGTAAGTAAAGAAATAGATTGAAACGAAACGGGGCAGTTTTTGCACCCAGCCTTCCAGCAGGGTGGTGCCGGTCGCCAGCTGCCAGCGCGCCAGCCCTTCATTCATGGCGAACTTCATGATGGCGCCGAGCACGGCAGCCCACAGGATCGCGGTGCCGAATTTCGCGCCGGCAACGGAGGCCGCTACCAGGTCACCGGCGCCCAGGCCGGTGGCTGCGATGACCAGGCCGGGGCCGATGTCTTTTAGTCTGAATGATGTGTTGCTCATGGTAACCCCGTGCCCCCGCGCTGAATCAACCATTCGTGTTAAAGTGGTCCTGTTGACTTGGTGTTCCCGTGAACCGCGTGGAAGAACTGCGGATGAAACTACGTACCCGGATATCCCTTTACCTTATTCTGTTTGGCATGGTCCCGTTGCTGGTCGCCTTCGCGATCAACGTGCCGATGATTTTTGACCGCATCGAATCACTATATCACAAGGCCCACTTGCAGAACCTTCGCGCCGAGTTCGGTGACCTGGACCAGCACCTGGCGCGCCGTCATGAGATGGCACGGCTGCTGGCCAAGATGCCGGAACCGGGCATGCTGCAGTTACCTGATTCCGGACTCTCGGATGAGGAGCTCGGGGTGGCGCGTGCCGGGTATGTCGGCTGGGTCAACCAGGTGTTGATCGACCAGCTTGATGTCACCCAGGTGCTGTTCCTGGATGCAGCGGGCGAGCCGGTGTTCTGGCTGAGTCGCAACAATGTTACCGGCCAACTCGATATAAACACCGCGCAGCATCGCGGCGTGAACCCCCGTTTGCACGAGGCAAGCCAGGCGTTGCGGCCCGGTGTCGTGCTGAACGGACCGATCATCTTTGATCGCGAGGCGGGTGTGGATACACCGAGCCGCTTCATGCAGATGAGCCTGGTCAGTCCGGTGGCTATCCCGATGCTGTCTTCCGGGTCGGGTGAGCTGACCGAACAGCGTGGCACGGTGATTGTCTATCTTGACCTGGGCGGTCTGGCAAGTGCCTATCGTGGTAACTACTGGGTGCTGGGAGATGGACAATACCTCGCTTCCGCTTCCGGTGAGGTGCGACAGGTCTCGGCATTCGAAGACTTCCGGGGCCTGCAGTCAGTGTTCAGCAAGGGTGAACTTGACTTGTGGAAGTTCGGCGATCAGCAAATACTCTGGGTACCGCTGTTCGAGACCGAGGATGCGGGTACGCTCTGGGTCGGGCGCAGCGTTGATGCCTCGCCACTGGCAAAGTTGCAGCGGTTGGTGGAATTGCGCATTGTCCTCGTTGCAATTGGTTTGTTGATCGTGGTGTTCATTGTCGCACGCCTGGTTGCTATAAAGACCGAGCGCCTGGGGCGCGAGCTGACAGATCGTATAACGCGGGTGCTGGAGCAGGACGAGGAGGTGGTGTTTTCCTGGAAACAGCCGCAGGAATTGCACGAACTCGGCAAGACCCTCACGCAACTGTCCGCCACGCATGCCGGTAATACACAGGCCCTGCATGACTATGCAGAGGAACTCGAGGCATCCAACCAGTACAAGTCGGAATTCCTCGCCAACATCAGTCATGAGTTGCGTACGCCGCTGAACTCTATCCTGCTGCTGTCCAAGATGCTGGCGGAGAACCCCAAAGACTCACTTTCCAGCGAGCAGGGCCGGCAGGCGCAGGTCATTCATGACGCCGGTAGCGACCTGAAGGCGCTGATTGACAATATTCTCGATCTGTCGCGTATCGAGGCGCGCCAGATGACCCTGGTAGCAGAACCGGTCAACCTGCGTGCGCTCATTGATAGTGTTGTTGAGTTGATGAAGCCGCAGCTGGATGAGAAGTCCCTGGACCTGAAACTTGAGATCGACCCGGCTGCACCGCAATCAATAATCAGTGACAGTGAGAAACTGCGCCAGATCCTGCTCAACTTCCTGTCCAATGCCGTAAAGTTCACCGGGCAAGGCGGGATAACGGTCAGCCTGCAGTATAGTGACGGACGCACCGGCTCATCCTGTCCGGTGAGTATCAGTGTTACCGACACCGGTGTCGGCATTGCCGAGGACAAGCACGACCTGGTGTTCGAGGCATTCAAGCAGGCGGATGGCTCCACCAGTCGTCGCTATGGCGGTACCGGGCTGGGCCTGACCATCAGCCGTGAACTGGCCAGCTTGATCGGTGGCGAGATCGAAGTACAGAGCCAGTCCGGCGTCGGCTCGACCTTTACGCTGTTGCTGCCGCTGGAAGTGCCGAATGAGCCGAGGACGGTCGATGCCGGTAGCGGGGTCGCCGGCAAAGCCGACAGGTCGGCAAGGGCACCCATACCCGTGGCTGATTATGGCGATGCACGGGTGTTGCTGGTCGATGACGATATGCGCAATCTGCTGGCGATGACCCCGCTGCTGGAGCAGTGGCATTTGCAGGTGATGGCGGCCGGTGATGGCCTGGAGGCACTGGAGACGCTGGAGTCCGCCGGCGAATTCAGCCTGGTATTTATGGATATAATGATGCCCGGCATGGACGGTTACCAAACGATCCGGCGCATCCGGCAACAGGATCGTTTCAGTGAATTACCGATTATTGCGCTCACCGCCAAGGCCGGTGAAGAGGACCTGCGCCTGTGCCTCGAATCGGGGGCGAATGACTGCGTGGTGAAACCGGTTGAGCCGGCTGAAGTGAAGGTCTTACTGGATAAATACCTGGCCGGGCGCGGCGGGGTTGAGGAACAATAATGGCTGAGAAGAATCGTTACGCGGACTTTCGCATCCTGATTGTCGATGATAACGAAAATAACCTGTTTACCCTGCGCAGCCTGATAAACAAGTACATGGATGTCGAGGTGCTGGAAGCCGGGTCCGGTCAGGCCGCACTCGATATAGCGCTAAACGATCCGCGTATCGACCTCATCGTGCTGGATGTCCAGATGCCGGAGATGGATGGCTTCCAGACGGCCTCCATGCTCAAGGTGCGGCAGAAAACACGCGACATACCGATTATCTTTCTCACCGCGGCCTACAAGACTGACGAATTCCAGAAAAAAGGTTATGAGGTTGGTGCGGCCGATTACCTGCTCAAGCCGATAGATGATAACCAGCTTATCAACAAGATCAGCACCTATCTGCGGCTGATTGAAAAGGAGCGCGAGCTCAATATCCGCCTGGAGGCGCTGGTCGAGGAACGTACCCGCGAACTGAATGTTGCCAAGAACTACCTTGAAAAGATTATCAATAACATGGGCGAGGCCTTGCTGGTGCTGGACCCCGAGGGCAGGATAACCGCGGCCAACCCGACGGCCTGCCGCCTGCTGGACTATCCCGAGAGCGACCTGCTTGGCATGGCTATCGGCGATGTGTTCGAGGAAGAGGCCGCGGAGCAGGCAAATGCCTTTATGGGGACGTGGCTGGAAGCGCTGATTCGCACCGGTACTATCAGCAGCATCGAGGCATCGTTCATCGCCAAGGACCAGCAGCGGGTTCCGATACTGTTCTCAAGGACAGCGATCAAGCAGGACTCCGGCGACATTACAGATATTATTTGCATAGCAAAAGACATGACAGGGTATACTCGGATCGAGGGTAACTGACGGGGTTCCCGTTGAATAATAGGGTTCATGCCGCTTGCAACCGGGCGCTTGCTGCGTACACTTTGTCGCGGGCATATCAGGAGTAATCAATGGCTGAAACAGAAGGAGAATTGCCGCAGGAGGACATCACCCTGACGGCAGATGCACTCAAGGCCATGGGGCATCCCCTGCGCTGGAAGATTCTGTGCACCCTCGGCAACAAGGAAATGTCAGTCGGAGAAATTGTCGAAAAAATAGGCACTTCGCAGAGTAATGTTTCGCAGCACCTGGATCAGCTGCGTAACAAGAACATAGTTCGCTCCCGGCGTGACGCAAACCGTATCTATTACAGTGTCAGTAACGAGAAACTGCTCGAGCTGATCGGCACCATGCGTGGCGTGCTGTGCCAGACCAACCTGGCGGACGTGCCGCCGCCTGAATAATCCTGTTTACGGGGGGGGCGGTCACCCGGGGCATCCGTATATTCCTGCAGGCAATAAAAAACGGGGGTGACTCATTCGAGTCACCCCCGTTTGGCTTTACCGGTTTGTCAGACTGACTTACTGGGCAGTCGGAGCAGCCGGGGCAGCCGGGGCAGCAGGTGCAACCGGAGCGGCAACCGGGGCATAGCCGTAAGGAGCCTGGCCATAAGGAGCATAGCCGTAAGGGGCATAGCCATAACCATAACCGTTGTGACCACGGTAGTCATTGTAGCCATAGCCACGACCGTTACCACGACCTGAACCACGAGCGCTCATGTTGAAGCCGAAGTCGCCGTCAAAGTCGCCATTGCCGTCGCCGAAGCCATTGCCGTTGTTGTAGCCATTGTTGCCAAACGGACCCCAGCCCCATGCAGAAGCGGCGGTGGAAGCGATGGCCAGAGTGGCAGCAGAAATTACAGTTGCGATAGTTTTCATGTTGTTTCTCCTGAATAAGTTAATTCAAGTTGGTTAAAAATTTGGTTTGTCACCGAGGACGTAGAAGATAATATAAGTGAACGCTAAAATTAGCAAGAACTAAATTAATTAAATTGTAATAAATCTCGGGAAAATGCATTATATGTACAATAAACAACAAGATAAGAATTTTCAGGTGATTGCTCGTTTGCGATAAAGCTGTCTGAAACCATATAAATCCGGCTTTGATCGCCCTCCAGGCAGCGTTTACGGGGTCCTGGTATGAACGTGGCTGGCAGCTTGCGCTACGCGAGGGCTGCCTGACCCTGTACATTAATTGGTCTGGAAAGGGTGGACTGGCGGCCATGACAGACGAATCAAGGCTTTTACTGTCGATCATTGAGTTGGGCGGCTATCCAGACTTCCGCCCGCTATACGAGGCGCTGGGCTACGAGGTGGCCGTCGAGACGCGCATGCGCAAGGCGATTGCCTTTCTCAAGCGGCGTAGCCCGGATGTGATCGTGGCAGAATTCAATTTCCAGTCAGACTTTCGTGACCGTACCAGCAGCCTGGAATCCCTGCTGGCCGTGGTGCAGCGCCTGCCGCACACACGCGTAATCGTATTTTATGAAAAGGAATTTTCATCACAGTTCGACAAGCTGCGCGCGCGCCTGCCGGTTCATGAGGCCATCAGCTTCCCGGTTGACGAGCAGGTACTGCGAACGGGGTTGCGTGCAATTGAGAAAACCAGGGCAGAATGAGCCGGGTGGCGTGACACGCGTGATATATATAGGACTTTAGGCCGATGTATTATCCTGGCCGGTGTGATATTCATATTCGAACCGGAAATTTCCGGACAAGTTCATTTACCGAAATATCGGGCGAATATTTCGCCAGCTGTGGAGCAGGGCTATGAAACTAATAACAAATATCATGATGACAGCGTTGCTGACAGTCAGCGCGCAAACGGCGATCGGGGCGGATTTGCGGGTGCGCGTATTCGAGCGTGGCGGAAATGTGCCGCTGGCCGGTGTCTCCGTCTGCCTGGGGACCCAGGCGAGACTGGATCAACTGGGAGCTAAACTGACCGATGCCAGGGGGTTCGTGGTGTTCGATTCCCTGCCGTCGGCGCAGTTGCTGGTAACGGCCTCCATGCCCGGTTACAAATCCGAACAGGAACTGATGGTGACGTCCAATGCCAACCGCATGCTGGTGTTGTCGCTGTCCGGTGGCGGCGGTGGGCCAAACTGCGGGGCAGGTGGTCCAGGAAAACGTGTCATTGGCGGTCTTAAGGTAGAACGCTTTGCCATTAACAACGGTGCGGCAACGTCTGCCCAACACAGTGTGACGCTCAATCATGCAGCGTCCGGTGCGGTGACACAGTACCGTGTCAGCGAGCGTTCCGACTTCAGTGACGCCGAGTGGCAGGACCACGCGGCTGCACCGGTTTTCAAGCTGAGTGAAGGCAATGGCAGGAAACAGATCTGGTTCCAGGTGCGGCGCCACTCATCACTGAATGATGCTGTTGTGGAAACGGTCAGTCCCGCCGTGAGCGATTCGATCGTGCTGCGGGGTAACTGAATAGCAGCTGCAGCTCATTCATCGCTTTTCGGGGTGCGTTTCCTGCGGCCCTCGAATTTAACGATGCCCTGTACGATGATGTCATACGGCAGTTGTTCCAGGCTGTCGTAACGCTGTAGTGCGAGGTCCAGGGTAGTGATGATGTCCGCCACATTCTGCTGGTCTTCCAGCTCCGGATGAATCAGGTCCTGCAGACCCAGCAGGCCTCCGGTCTGTACCCGAATCTCCTTGGCGTGTGGCAGCTGGCCTTCCGCATGAGTCATGTGCAGCGCAAACCGGGCATTGCTGCGCATGCGCATCAGCAGCTCGGTGCACAGGGCGTTACCGGATGCTGACTTGCAGGAAATTCCCTCGCGATCGGCAAGGTGGAAGCGGACTGACTTGCTGCAGGCGCTGCGGCGCGAGTTGATCGTTTTTTCAAACACGCAGCGCCGTTCATTGATGGCCTGATAGGTATCCTTGTATTGCTGCTCTTCCATTACCGGTGCATGTCGGGCGGCATTATTTCTCCCACTCCTTGGCAATCGGTTCTTCGCGGTGATCTGTCAGGCTCTTCTCGGCCTCGGCAGTGTCTCCGGCAAAAGTAATTTTGTAGATCTGGTTGTCGGCCAGTGGTTGCTCGGCGCGCAGGCGCTTGACTTCATTTTTCGCTGCCTTGAAAACATCAAACTCACTGACAAGGCTGACTGACTTTTTGTCCGATGGTTCGCTGGTTGTGACAATGTAGAGATAGTAAGGCATGCAAGACTCCGTGGTCGGGCCGGGCCCGGTAAATTATATCAGCGGCTGGCAGTTAGTCATCACCCTGGCGGGCCGCAGCTCCAAATTCATGGCGGCCGGTATGCAGGCGCTTGTATTTTCTCACCATGACTATCGTCTTGAGCAGTGCCGGCGTATCAATTGCAGCGATATTCAGTCCGATAGTAATACAGCGTAACGGAAACCCTTGTGGCGCAATCTCGATGTACTGGCGCTGACGGGAGGTGCTGGCGTGTTCCCCGGCGTCGTGCCGGTATTTCAGTGCGTGGACGGTTGCATCCCGGATAATGGGGCAGCCATCAAATATACCCAGGAAGCGGATGTATGCACTCTCGCTACCGGAATGCCCGGCCTGGATATAGTCTTTCCCGCACCTGGCAAGAGTCGAGCGGAAATCTTCAACCGAGGTCGGCTCCCGATTATCCATCCAGCAGTACTGAGCTCACCCGGGTATTTCTGATGATGATACAACCGGTACGGCGCCCGATGCCGTCCTCGCTGTAGTCGAAGGTGTAGGTGCGTTGCAGGCCTGGCCCGCCTGCTCCGGTAAAGAACGGCTTGATGCTCTGCAGTACGGCGGTGCCATCCAGGAACTGCACACCCTGCTGGTTGCAGGTTTGCCGGGCCGTTTCGATCGCAGTATCGCGGCTGCGCTGGCTGGCCTGCCAGAGCAGCACCAGGATCACAATCAGCAGCAGCAGAGAAATGGAAGTCATGTCAGGTTGTCACCTTGTTTGGCTGAAACAGTCATTGATAATTTTCTATCATATGTGCTGCGCGCTACAAAGACACGCCAGCTCATTCGAAATTTGCACAGTAATGTTGTGGCATTGCCGCCCGATGCCGGGTGCCATGGCATGCTAGTATGCCACGCATACTAAAGCAGCCCCACGGCGGGGTAGTGGGAATCCGTATGTCAGTTCTGACCAATGAAGATCGTAACGCGCTCGGCCGCATCGTCGTTAACCTGCTTGATGACTGGGGTATCGGTGCGTCCGACCAGGTTGCCATGCTGGCCTTGCCGGAGGGAACACCGACACGCATGCTGCGGCGTTACCATGAAGATACCCCGTTGCCGGATGATCCGGATGTAATGAAGCGGGTTGAGCACCTGCTCGGTATCGCCGATGCCCTGCGTACCACTTTTCCACGCAATGCCAGCATCGGGTTGTTGTGGCTCAAGCAACCCTGCAAGCGTCTGCGCCGCCGCCGTCCGGCGGATATCATGATCGAGGATGGTCTGAGCGGGTTGATCACTGTGCGCACCCACCTCGACTGTTCCTTTGCCTGGCAGGAATCCGAACGCCAGGATTGATCCATGTCCGCAGTTTTCGACAGAAAATGGAGCGGTCCGCTGCCAATGAACGGTTGGTAGACTTCAGTAAAGTGGGCGTTTAACATATTACAAAAATAGACCAGGTCCAAGGGTACATAATTCCGGTATTGTCCTGAGATCCTGGCGTTGTTACACGGGATGACGTGCTGCCTCATGTCTTCCGGTCAGCGAGTCCGTTTATGCGATTTGTGGCCTGGCTGGAGTTGGTGGCAACCGCGGAGGGAGCGGAAGATTTTCGAATCAGGCACGCGCGGTATGAGAGAGGCTGACAACAACAATCTCCAAAAGGACATTCGACCAACTGGCGCTATGCCACTGGATGTTCCCGAAATTTCCGTTATCGTACCCGTTTATAATAAAGCTGCTCACCTCGCCGAGAGCCTGGAATCGATACTGGCTCAGTCGCAGTGTTCGCTGGAGGTGATCTGCGTTGATGATGTATCGACTGACGGATCGGGCGAAATTCTCGAGCAATTTGCAAAAAAGGATGCACGGGTAACAGTCATTTGTCAGGACCGGAACCGGGGCGCGGCGGTCGCGCGCAACGCGGGCCTTGCAGCAGCACGGGGTGAGTTCGTTCAGTTTACCGACGCCGACGATCTGCTAACAACGGATGCGCTCGGGTTGCTTTTGGGCAAGGCCCGGGCGGACAAGGTAGATGTGGTCCGCGGCGGTGTTGTGGGTTTCCGTACAGAGGCTAATGAGCAGCAGCAAGCGCTGGATACTCCTCAGGCGCGGAGTCGATTCAGTCCCCTTGACCATCGAACATTCTGGGTGCCGTGGTGGCATCAGACCTATCTCTTTTCGCGCCAGTTTCTGTTGTCAGAGCAAATCCACTACCCCGAGCTGTGCAGCGGTGAGGACCCGGTGTTCCTGGCGCAGGTGCTGATCCGTGTCCCGTGCATGTCCACGATATCAACGGTTACCTATCGCTATCGGCTTGCACCGCTCGAGCAAAAAGGCAGGGTCACCTACCGGCACTTGCGGGATTATCTGTGTCATGCCGGACAGGTTCGGAGTCTGTTTCTCGGCGTGCATCCGAAGGCATGGCATAGTGGATTTGCCCCTTTACTTCTTCCCGAGATCGAGTCGATGGTGAATAACTGGCCGATAACTCACAGCGAACGGCAGTTGGCGGAAGCGGAAATGCAGCAGATTTTCGACTTGCCCGGCGCAGACGGCGGGGGTCAGGCACATCGCAAGCTCCTGTTTATGTACAACGTCTGTGGACTTGGGGGAGTCGAGACCTCAATCATCAACAAGATGGAGGCGCTGCGTTCACAGGGGGTGGAGGTGCGGGCGCTGTTCCAGTCTCTCTGGGGAGAAGGGGGGCAGTTCGCAGCACAGCAGCCTGGCTTCGTGGTCCTGGCCGACGAGGAAGCTCAGCAGCGTTTCATACGCGAATGGAATCCCGACGCCATCATCGTCGTCGATGCGCCGTGGCTTATCGATGTGGCGGGCCAGGCCGATGTGTGTTGTCCTATCCTGTTCGAGTCACATCTGTCTGAACGTGCGGCTATGGAGTGGCGCGTTCGGGGTGGAATCTCGGATTTGCGTGTGTCTGCCATACTCGTGCCCTCGGAATTCAATCGTACTCTCCTGGTTGAGTTCGGTGCCGATCCGCAGCTCGTGCGTGTCATCCCGAATCCGCTCGATCCCACGCGCTTCCAGGTGGATCCGGATACGGATATTCTGACGTGTCTTGGATTACCGGTAGACCGCCGGCTGGTGTTGTTTGTTGGTCGACTCGAGCCGGCGAAAAACCCGATGGAGTTTGTGCATGTTTGCGCCGAGCTGGCCAAACACAACCCCGGTATTCAGTGTGTGGTGTTGGGCGACGCGGTGGACACGGCGGAGTACGCGGACAGCGTCCAGGCTGAAGCGGAGTCGACAGGACTGAGTATCACTTTCCGCGAGCGAGTTGCTTATGACGATATGCCGCTACTTTACAACGCAGTTGCAGCATCAGGGGGCTGCCTGCTATCGACTTCACTGAACGAGTCGCAACCCATGATTGTACTGGAGGCGATGGCCTGTGGGTGCCCGGTCGTTGCCAGTGATGTGGGTGGCCTGCGGGAGATTATAGAGGATGGCCAGACCGGATCTGTATATCCGGCCGGGGATTTACAAGAGGCGGCAGCATCCGTATCACGGATGCTAAACGATAAGGATCACCGTGACGCGATTGTGAAAGCTGCAGTGGACTACGTAAACACAAGGCATGGGCTCGCAGGGGCCGCCACTGGATATGTCACCGTACTCGATGAACTCGGTGCAGCTTCCGGTTGTCTCGGCGCATCACCGCAAGCGGTTACTCAGGAACAGCAGACCGAAGCCCGTGTCGAAAGGACAAACCCGGCTTCGCTGGCACAGAGCCTGGTGGGACTCTTTTCGGAGCAGGTCCTTGTCGGAGTGCGGCGAACAGTTGAGCCCTACAGTAACGTGGTTCCACGGGTGCACCTGGGATTCGAGGATACTGCAGCCGTAGCTCTGGAGATGCGTCCCAAGGAAGATTTCTCGCGCAGTCCAGACCGATGTCTCAATACGGCGGTTCTCGATTACAGGGGGGCCAGTCGCTGGTTTACGATAGAAGCACCCGTCAGTTGGGCTGAACTGGAGGGGGCAGGGCAGTATCAGGTCGGTCTCTATGGGCGTCCGAACCGCCTGCTGAATTGCCGGGTTGTGTTACGTGTACCAAATGGCGACGGCACTACCGAGGACTTCCGCTGCTGCGATCTGGTGCTTACTCCGGAGGGGCGCTCGGCACACGGACGCGGGCAGCTCAAGCGACTGGATATGAGCACACTGGACCAGGGGCGTCAGCCTGAAATGTTGTTCTTCTTCGATACGAACTCGGACCTGCATCTGGAGCTCGACTATATGACTGCCTATTTTGCGTGATGTCCATGTCCTGGGCTATCGGATTTGTCACACTTGAAAGACCGGTTCTGGCGCAACGTTTTGTGCGCTCTGCGCGCCTTATGTTCCCCGATGTTCCTATCTACGTGGCGGAGCAGTCGCGAAGACTGGGACCAATGGCTGAATTCTACGAGGCTGAGCGGGTCACCGTGGTCCGCATGCCATTTGATGCGGGCCTGTCTGCTTCACGCAATGCGCTGGTCGAGGCCATGAATGTAGATTATTTAGCTCTTTGCGACGACGATTTCATTCTGGGGCCTGCAACATCATTTCCGTCAGCTATCAGTGTTCTCGAGCAAGATGAGGAGCTGGGGGTGGTAGGTGGCATGTTGCACGATTACGACGGAGTGACCGAGCGCATCCGTAACTGGGAGATGTTTTTCGATCACGACGAAAGGAACCAGCGCTTCACCGCGACTCCTATTTACAACCACCCGCCTGTCGTCCGGCAAATTAACGGGAAGACGGTCTATGTATGTGATGCGGTGTTGAACTTTGCCGTTTTACGCAAAGCGATGTTCTCGAGAAAGATACGCTGGGAGGAGAGTATCAAGGTTAATGGGGAGCACGAGGATTTCTACCTTAATCTGAAGAAGCACTCGCCCTATCGGGTTGCCTACCTGCCAACGATGGCTGCGCTGCACTTGAAGGTACAACAGCCAGCCTTTTATACAAAATTGCGTTCACGAGAAGACGGCAGGCATGGATTCATTAGGAAGTGGAACCTCGTGTCTCACCTGGAGATTGGGGTTGGGGGCCGCCCTCTTGATGGTGCGCCGGTTCGCAGCTGGTTTGTCGGGGGCAAGGATGGGGCGGACAACACCGCGTATTCCAGCCCGCTGGCCGAAGGTGATTCACTGGATGCATCAGCCGGCATTTCCCATAGCCAGCTATACAGTGCCATGGAGCGAGAAGAGGCGTGCCAGACACTGGCAACGGCTGAGGCGACTAGCTTGCTGGACTGGATCGGCCCTCATGAGCGGTTCTCCCTGTCTATACCGGCTGGGCGGTTCTTGTTCTGCTATCAACCTGCCGTCGATAACGAAGGAGACATGCTGCTTTGGGGTCGGGACATGCATCCCCCGGGTAATTCTGCCGCGGAACAGAACGGTGCCGGTGTCATTTTGCGCTGGTTTTCCTCGGGCGGAGATGTTCTCGTGTGGGAGAGTGAGGTTCATGCAATCCGGTGCTCGGAAGACCGGTACTGGCAGCCACTGGCAGTGAGGGTCCCTGTTTGGCCCAGAGGTACAGCCTATCTGCGGTTCGAGGTCGTGTCTGCCTGCGAGAAACGTACTCCTTTGGCTGCAGGTTTCGTCTTTACCGACAGTAGTGCGGTGGAACCCCCGGGCGCCTGCGAATCGCATGGTGTGCTGGCGTTGTGCAGGGCAACGGCGGAAACTGCACGTGTGGAATCAGCGCACAAACCGCTTTTGGAACTCCTGGCCTCGGCACCGCGGGTTGAAATCGATGTCGTTCGAAACGCAGGGCAGCCATGGGTGACGATGGACGTTTCGAGTCTCGATTTCCTGGGGATCTCTCACGACAGCGCGGCAGAGTCGCCCCTGGTGCTTGCGTCCGGCCTGACTCGCGCCAGGGTTGCATTGGCGCCGCTGGCCCTCCCGCTGGACCTGGTTATGGACCCGGAAAAGGTACTGTTTGCCGGTGAAGCAGACCCGGATGCGGAACAGCTGTTTATTATTGTTCCGCGTCTGGTCGATGTGATGCCGGACGGTGAATCGGCAGTTCCCGCGGATTCTGCCTTTGCCGATCCAGCTCCTGGTATTGATGATATCGATGCCCTGCTTGCTGCCCCAATCGACGTGTATGAAAAAACTGATATGCTGAGCTAGGCCATCACGCCCTCGGCGCAGACCAGATGGCTGGTGGCTATTCCGGTCTATCGCCCGCGCCGACGTGGTAGCTTCCAGGCCGTGATGTCGTCAACCAGTTGCTCGTAAGGGATCGATTCGAGACCGGAAAAGTGATCGATCGCGGCAGCAAGCAGGGCATCGATATCATCAATTCGGTTCCCGGCGGATGTTTGCCCGGGCGTCATGCGTTGCACACCAAGCAGCCCGCCAAACTGGATCTTCACCAGAACGCTCTGTGGCATCCGGGTTAAATCATCCTCGACACCGAATGCCGGCAGTGCGGCCTGCTTGCAGTGTTCGAACAGTTGTCGACAGCGCGTATGGGCTGTGTCGGACTGGCAGGTGAATTCTGCTCCGCCGCGGCGGATGACCTGCGTGGCCCGGGCGCAGGCAAAATCACTCCTGGCAAGCGTGGCGCTGAACGGGCAGATCCGGTCGGTCATGGCTGCAAGAATATTAAAAGGTTGTTGCGTTCGGCCTATTAGTAGCTTCTCGTTCAATGCTTTGCAAGCGCGGGATTGTGCTCCTCGACGTGATGCGTAATGATCGGACAGTCAGGTAACGCAGACAGGCATAGTTTATGAGCAAGCCAGGGATCACGACAGCCATTCCAAAGCGCCGTTATCGGCTCGGTGAGTTTACGCTTACCGTGCTTGGTGAAATTGATAGCAGTGACGGTGTGGACTACCGGTATATCATGGCTGTAATTCAGGGGCAGAATCCGGAGCCGGGGCTGTACATTACCGCAGAGCAGCCGGCCGGTTCTGTTGGGCAGGCGCTCGATATGCGGGTCATCATGCGTGACGGTTCCGAGGTGATAGGGCAGGACGCAGAGTGGAGCCAGCTTGATGCCTTTACCAAAAAGGGCATTGATATCGTTGCAAGCGTTCTGAATCTTTCTGACGAGACCCCGTATCAATTGCTGTAACAGGGAGATGGAATGCCTGTAAAGAACAGGAAATGGTTTATTCTGCTGATGCTGTTGCCACTGATGTGGGTGGAGGTATCAGAGGCGTTCTGCTTTTCTTTCGGGACCGGTAACAACAGGCGGGCAGATCATTACAATGGCCCGTCTCCCGTGCCAGCTTTCCCGCCGGGGGGTTACCCGGTCTATCCGTACAGTCCGGCCGCGTATGGCTGGTACGGTCCTCCGGGATTCGGATTACCGTTCGTGCCTGGAGATTACCGCAGGGGCTATGTGCCGGTAGAACAGAAGTAAGCCGTTATTGCCGGGCAGGCTGAACCGAGCCGGTTATGGCCTGTGCCTGTAGCATGGCGAGGATTTTATCCGCCCCGACCGGCTTGCTGAACAGGAAACCCTGCACCAGGCGACAGCCCTGTTGTTTGAAGAATTCCAGTTGACGTTCGTTATCAACGCCTTCCACGACCAGTTCCATGTTCAGGCTTTCGGTCATGGCGATAATGGCCTGCGCAATCAGTACATCGCCGTTGTTGTCAGGAATCTCATGGACAAAAGACCGGTCCAGTTTAACCGTGTCGATTGGCAGCCGGCGCAGGTAACTGAGTGAGGAATAACCGGTTCCGAAGTCGTCCATGGCGATGCCGACACCCATTTTCTTCAGTTTGTTCAGGGTTATCGTGGCCGTTTCGATATTCTTCATGGCGGCGTGTTCCGTGATCTCCAGCTCCGTGCAGGCCGGGTTAGTACCGGATTCCAGCAGTGCGTCTTTTAAAACATCTTCGAAACCGGGCTTGGATATCTGGGCGGCTGACAGGTTGATGGCGATTGTTATGTCGTCATGGCCGGCCATATGCCATTCTTTCAGTTGCGCAAGTGACTGCCGCAAGACCCATTCGCCGATAGGAATAATCAGTCCGTTTTCTTCTGCAAGCGGTATAAATTCCCGGGGGCTGATAAAGCCAATACCGGGGCTGTCCCAGCGCAGCAATGCCTCGACGCCGACGATGCGATTGCTGTTGATGTCTATCTTGGGCTGATAACGGAGTTTGAACTCGTTCTTCTCAAGTGCATTACGCAGGCTCGTTTCAAGCACCAGCTGTTTGCGTGAACCCGCGTTCATTTCGGAGGTGAAGTACACGGTCTTGTTACGGCCAAGCTCCTTGGCGCGATACATGCTGATGTCGGCATTCTTGACCAGTGTGTTGGCATCAGAGCCGTCATACGGATAAATGCTGATACCGATGCTGGTGGTGATGTGCAGCTTGTGGCCATTGCAGGATACCGGCCTGGCCAGTTCATCAATAATCTTGTTTCCAATTTGATCGGCATCAGCAACAGCGTTGATGCGAGGCAGCAGTACCATGAATTCATCGCCACCGAGGCGTGCAACGGTGTCACCTTCACGCAGGCATTTTCTCAGACGGCGTGCGACGACGCACAGTAGCTGGTCACCGGTCGCATGGCCCAGTGAGTCATTGATGATTTTGAAACGGTCCAGGTCGAGGAACAATACTGCCAGCGTGGTCTCCTCGCGCCTGGCATGCGAGAGTTCGATCTGGATGCGATCATTGAGGAGGGCGCGATTGGGCAGCCCGGTCAGGCCATCATGCTGGGCCTGGTGCTGCATGCGCATGGCCACGGATTCCGCTTGTTGCTTGGCTGAGGCGAGTTTCTTGTTGGTTACTTCCAGTTCGCGGGTGCGTTTCACAACACGCTCTTCCAGTTCACCCTGGTTTTGCTTGAGCTTCTTGTCACGCATTTCGATTTCATCAAGCATGGCATTAAAGTCCTTGGTAAGCGTGCCAAGCTCGTCCCTGCTGTTTCCTGTTGCGCGCAGTGAGTAGTTGCGCTCGATACTGATCTGCCGCGCAATGGCGGACAGGCGCAGCAGCGGGGCCGTGATGATGTACTGCATTCGTTCATTCAGGGCAAATGCGACCAGCAGGGAGGCCAGTAGCACGATAACCACGATGCCAAAGAACAGCGCCAGCCGGTCGTTGATGGCCTGCATATCAGAGCGCAAGTAGATGATTCCGATCTGTTCACCCTCGTAGTCAATGTCTGCAAACACCTCGACATAATCGTCCCAGAACATAATATTCTGGGTCTGGCCGGCTGGTTCCGGTAGTTCTATCGTGATGCCTTTCTTGTGGTAGCTGGCAAAAGGCGAATGGTTGATGTCATAGATGACGCCGGCCTGGATGTTGTCCTGTGAATCCAGGAACCCCATTGTTTCGATGGCAGCAGGAGAATCCCTGAACAGGAGGGCCGCCGTACTATTTGCGGCAATCATGTCGGCCATGATGAGCAGGTTGTTACCCAGGTTCTTCTCTGTATGGAGTCGGTCACTGATAATGAAGGCGGCGCTGGCCATCAGCAGCGCTACTGTGCTGATGAGCATGATAATAAGGGTCAGCTTGCGGCGTATCGGTATGTTATTGAGGATCCGCATCATGCTCACCGTTCCATGCTGACGCGGCTTGCCAGTGACAACAACTTGGAGCTGATCGCCAGGCCTGCCCTGGCCGCTGCCGATGTGTTGATCTCAAAACGAATCTTGTTATCAATGATCCTGAACCCGATGATGCCACCATGATCGATGAATGCATCGATGTCACTGACTGTCAGGATTGCCTGTTCCTGTAACAGTGCGATGATTTCATTCAGTTCGTCGCTGTACGATGCGCTGATGTAGACAAGTTCACAGCCATCGAGCGCTGAGGGATGATCAAGGCGGGTTACTGTCAGCGTCTCGTTATGCACTGTCTTTCCAGTCAGTGCATCGAGGGCCTCGCTGAAGGGGTCATCGCCAAGAATGCACAGGTTGAAGGTGCTGTTGGTATGTTCCGGCCAGCTGGTGAAGCGCGCGAAGTTGTACAGGAACGCCGCCTTGACCTGGTATTCCGCCTGCGTGTGCTCCTCGGCAGACACGCTGGCAGGTCCGCACAGCAGCATGGCGGCGAGCAGCAGGCGTCGGGCCAGCAGCCGGTAGCTGGCACACACAGTTTTAAGCCTTGTGGTGTCTGCGCGATACATGGATCAGAATTTCAGTGTGACCTTTCCGGTGACACTGCGTTCAACCTCGGTCGGCACTGAGAAAATGAAATCCGGGTTGAACTCCGGGTGTGAACTGTCCAGCAGGTTCTGGCCGATGATCGACACTTCCAGTCCGGGCCTGGGAGTCCAGGCCAGGCGCATGTCCAGTGCGATGTAATCGTCGATCGGGGTGGTGAAGCCGGGGGTTTCTATACTGCTGGCATAGCGCAATCCGGCATCCAGTTCCACCTGGTGATCCAGGTCGGCAGCGATCCAGACATTGTACTGGTGCTCTGGTGAGGCGTCTTCGGCGCCGAGCGATAGCAGGTCCGTACTGCCATTCTTGAGATCAAGATCGATTTCCAGGCGTGTGTAGTTTGCATTGAGTTCCAGCCATGGCCTGAGCTTCCAGCGCGCATCGATCTCGAATCCCCGGGTGTTGCCTTCCATGTTGTTGTTGAAGCTGGCTTCCAGTGGTGGTGCCGGCGTATAGATATCAACTGTGCGCAGATCATCGTATTTGTTATAGAAACCTGTCAGGTCGACGGAAATCTGCCTGGCTAGCGAGAACCGGTAGCCCAGTTCCCAGGCAACCAGGTTCTCCGAATCGAAATCCCGGTTACCCATGATTGTCAGTGGCGGTGGTGCCGGAGCCTGCGGGATGACCTGCATATTGATGTCATGTTCACCGCGCGCCGGTGTGCGTACCGCGCGCGATACGGCGCCCCACAGGGTATTGCCCGCATCGGTTTGCCAGGCCATGCGGATATTGGGTTGTGCCTCGAAGCCGGTGAATTCATTGTGTTCAAACTTCGACCCAAGCGTGAGTTTCAGGCGGTCTTCCAGCAGGCCGATTTCGTCCTGGATAAACGCGGTGAACAGGTTAACTGTGCGACTGGGCGGGTTAAGGCTGTATATCTGGGAGGCCTCGGGATGATCCCTGATCGACCGGTAATTCAGGCCCCATACCAGGTCGTGCCGCTTGCCGATACCGCGGTGCTGCTGGAAATCAATATCCAGCGTATTGCGGTCTTCAATCAGCGCCGCGCTTTTCAGGGAAACGCCATCAAAATAGGCTTGCAGGGTGTAGTCGGAGTCTGGGCCGGCGCGGTGTGTCCAGCGATATAACAGGTTTCCACCGCTGTATTCCGCGTCTTCCGTGACGGGTGTGGGTGAGCTTGCCAGTAACAACTGCTGGCCTGAGTTACTCCCATATACGTCACCCTGGATGGTGTATGAATTCGCGTGGCCGTGGTCCCAGTCCATGCGGAAGCCGGCCTGCAGCATTTCGTGATCATCGTGGGCGGCGGGTGGAATCGACCCGAGGTCGATTGCCTTGCCGCTATCGGTTGAATGGAATTTCCCATACACCCGGAAGTTTTTACCGCTACTGGTGGTGTTGCCATAGCGCAGGCTGGCGAAGCCGCGTTCTTCATCGCCGACCCCGGTTGAAACGAGTGCGCCCTGTGTATCACTTGCGGATTTGGTGATGATGTTGATGACACCATTCACGGCATTGGCGCCCCACAGTGAGCCGCCGGGCCCGCGAATCACCTCGATACGTTCCACATCCTCCAGCATGACCTCGTTGGCTTCCCAGTACACGCCGGCAAACAGCGGGGTGTACACGCTGCGGCCATCGATCAGCACCAGCAGCTTGTTCGCGAAGCGGCTGTTGAAGCCACGTGAGGTAATGGCCCACTTGCCGGCATCGATGCGGGCAACTTGCAGTCCGGGTACCCGGCGCAGGGCATCGGGAACGTTCATCACGCCCCAGCGGCGCAGGTCCTCATTGGTGATGACGAAAACGGCTGCGGCGGCTTCTGATTTTTTCTGGGGCCGCTTGGCACACGAGGTGATCTCGATATCCATCAGCGCCTCAAGGCTCATGTCCATGAGGTCTGCCGGCAAACCGGGAGCTGCGCTTACGCCGACACTGCCCGCTAGCGCCAGCAGGCCGATCATGCAGCCGCCGAGGTACCGACCGGCCCGGTTACGCCAGGCAGTGAGGTGGGCGGAAAGCCGGGTCACGCGCATCCGTTGCGCTTCAAATGTCATCCTGAAACCCATGGGGTATGCTCCTTGCTATTTTTATACTCATAACCATATGAAAAATAATAATTAATTATTGATTCTCCCGGGCGCGCAGGCGCCGCCCGTGAATGAGGCCATGAATTGCTATCGGCGCCCGGCGGAGGGTTCTTAACTACTTATTCTGAAAGAAGAAATGAAGCAGGAGCAGGCCGGTGCATGAGGCCGGGTTTGCCCGTGGCGGATCGCCGGGCGTGTATTGCGGGGGTACGGAGGGGGGCTTACTGCGGGTCTTTTTTCTTCGAACCGGGGATGTTCAGCGGGACGACCACCGAGCTGCCTGGCTCGTCGATAAAGCGCGGGCGTGCATCCATGCTGCGTCCTGCGGCCTCGTTCAGCTCACGTTCGCGCGCGCTGATCAGCGCCAGGCACTGGCGGATACCCTCGACGGTATCATCAGACAGGGGGTGGCGATAACCCGGCTTGGTGAAGGTGTCCTTTGCGACATCGGTAAGTGCGCGCTTTACCGCGCGCAGGATGCGTTCTTCTTTACTGGGTTGCTGGTCTGTCATGCGGGTATTGTCGCACAGCTGGCCGCTTTATTCCTGCAGGTAGAGGGTCTTCCAGTCACAGCCGGCCAGTTCCCGCAGGCAATCAAGCAGCGCAGTACCGGGGACCGCCTCGGACGGGTAGATGCCGCGAATCTCCACCCAGCTGCACGCAACACCGGCGGTTTTGCGCAACGACAGCGCGGCGGGGTCGCCGGACTGTCCGCAAGCGGTGCATGTCCAGCGTGCCTGTGCGGGATTATCACGCCAGGCGGATTGCAGTGCCGGCCAGTCGGCGAGTGGTTCGCGGCAGTGCGGGCAGCCCGGGGCCGGGGTGTTGTCAGCGCCGCGCAACCACGGCTGCGCGGACTCGCCAAGGAACACGTGGCAGAAACTCCCGCTGGCGCTGGCCGCCGCCAGCAACTCCGGGTCGTCGGGCGGGTCGAGCTCGATGGCAGGTGAACAGCCCAGGAATGTCACCAGTTGCAGGAACTGCTCGCCGACCGGGTAGAACGTCTGTTGTGCCAGTTGCACGGGCGCGCCGATCAGGCCGAGGTCCTGCAGGCTGTCCGCGAGGGCGCTTGTCGCCACCTGGCAATGCGGGTCTTTCGGGTGCAACAAGAGCTTGTAAGCGGCCATGCCGGTTCCTGGTGATTGGCTGGCGCGATGGTACTACGCCCGTCATCCCCGTGCAGGCCGTGGCCTGTTGTTGCCGGCGGCGATCGACCATAATGTCAGTGAGCTGTAACGCTGAACGCACGAGGATAACGCAATGCCTGACGCCGCACCGTTTTCCATCCATGCCCTGGAGCTGGGGCCGATGGAGAACTTCATCTACCTGGTACACGACCACAAGAGCGGGCGCGCGGCCGTGGTCGACCCGGCCTGGGAAGTGCCCGAGGTGCTGGCGCTGGCCGGGCAACATGGCATGCGCATCACCGATATCCTGCTCACCCACAGTCATCACGATCACATCAACGGCATTAACGAGGTGCTGGCACACAATGATGCGCAACTGCACCTGCTCAAGGCCGAGGCGCAGTTCTGGGGACAGAACATGGACCTGCCAACGCTGCATCATGGTGGCGACGAAATCCGCCTGGGCGACACGGCCATCAAGGTCTTGCACACGCCCGGCCATACCCCGGGTTCGGCCTGTTATCACGTGGGCAATGATTTGATTGCCGGCGACACGCTGTTTGTGTTCGGCTGCGGCCGTTGCGATCTGCGTGGCGGCGATCCGGAGCAGATGCACGCCACCCTGAAGAACATGGCCGAACAGCTACCGTCGCAGACCTGCATTCGACCCGGACACAATTACGCGGCAAAACCGAGCTCGACCATGGAAGAGCAGGTCGAGGGCAATCCCTTCATGCACTTCGATGACGTGGAGCGGTTTACCCGCTACCGCATGCATTATCACGACCGGCACCGTGATTCGCCCTACGGCCCGGTGAGCAAGGGCGAAGAAATGCCGGATTGATTACAGAGGGATACGGAACATGTTCAGCAAGCGCGGATTGAAAAACATACTCATGGCCCTGGGCGTGGCCACACTGTTGGCGGGCTGTGCGAGCCTGGGTGCATACAAGGAATCACCGCGGGTGTCGCTGGTCAGCATCGAGCCGCTCGACATGACACTGCTGGAGCAGCGTTACGCGCTGGAGCTGCGCATCATGAACCCCAATAGCGCGGACATCCCGGTCAGCGGGCTCTACTACACCATCGAAATCAACCGGCGCGAGTTTGCCTATGGCGTCAGCCGCCAGGCCGTGACCATCCCCGGGCATGGCGAGGCGGTGCTGGAGGTCGAGGTGGTCAGCAACCTGCTTGGCATGTTGCGCCAGTTACAGACCCTGCAAGAAGACCAGCCCGAGGCGCTGGACTATCGCCTGTCCGGGAAGATCAGCCTTGCCGACAGTCCGCTGCGGCTGCCGTTTGACTACAGTGGCGAGCTGAACTGGTTACCCCCGG